>NZ_CAXAQI010000003.1:0-445449 GCF_963970695.1 Pseudomonas sp. EL_65y_Pfl1_R83
GATAACGAGGTCGGCAGCCTCGCGTTTGAATTCAGGGGAAAAGGTACGGCGTTGTTTGGTCATCTGACACCTCGTTCTGGCGAGCATTCTCGCCTAAATGGGTGTCCGGTTTCATTAGACCACTACAGGGAGAGCGCATCATTGCGCAGCAGTGCCGTAACTCTCGATTTTTGTTAACTAATGTTGAAGGTAAGGCTACGATCAAAGAAAGTCCAACGGCCACTCCAAAAAATGACTATCCCTATCACTATAGAAGAACGACCGCTCCCTACTATTCGATTCGCGGTTAGTGGTGTAGGCGAGCCCTTGTCGGCTGCCATAGTCTCGCTATCTGAGGATCCAGAAGGGCTTATAAAATTCACCATCTCCGGGGACTCGCCCGCTACGCCAGACCTCGTCGCGACGGCTAATAAGGTAGGCGCGTCCATTGCTAAGAATCTGCCCTTGGGTGAGCGGTTGTCTTTGGTGTCAACTGCACTTCGTTCTAAATATGAAGATGACGGTTATTTGGTGAGGGACTTGCCGGCCGGGGATTTTCAAGTCACCGCAGTCCTTGATTTAGACACTGGTCGAGTGGTGGGGCGACAGCAGGCAATGCATGATGTTGTGCCTCTGGATGCGGAGATTGCAAAGCGCGTTAGCCAAGCTGTGCAAGAGGCTCTTCAAAGCGGGCCTAGTAATCTGGCTGCTGAAGTTAACCGCTTAATTGATATTGGTGACAACTTTGGAGCTGCCATCGCTGTGTTGGATGGGAGAAGTAACTTGGGTTTTTTTGGGGTTTTGCATCAAACTCTATTTGAAGCGCTTCAAAGAATCAATGTTCAGGAGTTACCGTCGCAACTAGGAAGGGAAGTTCGAGCTTGCCGAATGGCAGTGGCGGCACATGTTCAGAGGTTCGATGACGCCGAAATAGATGCGCAGGCAATTTTAGATGCAGCAGATTTCGAAAAATTTGAGGATAGTGTTAGTTTTACTAATGTTGTAGCTTTTGCTTGTTTTAAAAGGGGCGAGATTGAAACCGCAATAGGGATGTGGAAAGGTTTACTTTTTTCGAAACACAAGATTTACGCTGCTGATCGAGGCTGGATTTGCCGCAATTTAGCAAACGCGCTCCCCAAAACCAGCCCAGAGGCGGTCCGGGCTGCCCGCCGATCCGTTGATGCATTTCTCGAGGCAGGTAAAAAGCGTGATGCAGCAACCAGCATGCTTCTCCTATCAAAGTTATTAGAGTTCGAAGGGCCTGTCAGAGCCATTAAACAATTAAATAACATGCTGGATTTAATTGAAGTAAATGGGCTTATGGAGGACACGTTGCGCTCTTCAATATTTCACTCTCTGGCTGTGCAATTTCTTAACCTACGATCTTTTAGGTCTGGGTTAGACGCGGCACTTGAAGCAGTGAGGTTGATAAGAGGTATCTCCGGAGCGGAGAAAGACCTCATAGCCTCATTAAATCTCGCATCTGCGCTAGCGGATAACTGTTCAGAAGTAAAACTTTCAAAAGAGTTGGACTCAGAAGCTATCGGCTTGGAGAAAAGCGGAGCTGTCGAGAGATATATCTTGGCTCGCAGGATCCAAAAAATGTTCGGTGAATATGACGCCGATGAAGCTGAGGATCTTCGTATAGCGCTCAATGAATTTGGTGATCCGGAACTTATCTCTGTATGTGGAGTAGCTATAGCAGTTTGTGATCCAGATCTTAGTGGTACCGTTAGACTACGAAAGTTGGAGTCTGTATTGGTCAAACTTACTAATGAGGGTGCTCGACCAGAAGCAAAGCACCCCGCTATGTTTGCCATTGTACAAGTGCTGCGAAAGGAAGGGTGGCTTGATCGTGCCGCGCTGATGTTGAGAAAAATACTGGCCGACCAACCTCTAAATCTCAACGCGAGAGATACCTTGCTGCAGGTTCTATGGGATGAGGAGGCTTGGGGCGATGCGGCGATTTTTACTAAAGAACAAATCGCTTTGCACGGAGAACTCCCAGGTATTTTATGGGCTTATGGTAAGTCGTTACTTGAAGCTGGTGATTTTAATGGCGCCCTCTCGGTCTTTATGCGGGCATTAAATATAGTTGATTCCGACAATCCTATCCGCGCTGCCATCTTAGAGTGTCGTGAAAAAGCTCTTGCTTTAGGTGCAACACTCCCCACAATCACGTCAAGGGGTGGGGAAGTTGGACCGATACTTAAAGAGGAGTTGCAGCAGGCTTTTGACCAGTTCTCAAGATTCATTAGCGGGGATAAGCGAATGACGTTTTGGCGGCGCCCCGAGATCAAAGGTGAACATAAGTGGGTGTCGCATCCTGAAAAACGTGCGCAGGATTTATTTCACACTTTTTTGAAGGCACGCTTTCTAGATCGGATTTCCATTTTTGAGGAGTTAGACACCGGCGCCGGTCGTTTAGATGTTTATTTGAAGATGGATGGGGGGCTAGCAGTAATCGTAGAGCTAAAGATGTGTGGCGGCGGATATTCAAGTACCTATGCTGCGGAGGGCGAAGATCAAATTCAACACTATATGAGTAACCGCTCCTCAAGTATCGGCTATCTTTTGGTTCTCGACGCACGAGTAAAAAATAATGGAGAGGGGTTGATATCTAATATGTCGAGAGCTTCCAATACCATTTATGAGGTTTTTATTGATATGCGACCTCGGGTCGCAACTGAGAAAAATTGATCTGCATTTCGATAATATTGCGCTGGCGGTATCAGTGAATGGTTACAAAACGTATGTCGATCTTTGGTGGGAGTGAGGTCGCCAACTACGGGCTATCCCTTGAAATCGGCTGCATACCCCTACACAATCGGATGTACTTGATTTGGCGTGCTTGGCGTGCTATCAAAATGCTTTCACCACGAGCAAGGAATAGCGACCAATGGCAGTTCATTTTTATACGGGCAACCCAAAAGCTTTGTTGGCAGCGTTCAATAAGCGCATCGACCAGGTAGAGCCGAAGGGGAAGATCACCACTTGGGCTAGGGATAAAGATGGTGACTACACCCATGTAGCTAAGGATTGGACGAACAAAGCTTGGTTTCGTCCAAGTATTGTTGAAGGAGCCTTAGTGTTTAACATACTTGGTACGAAGAGTGTCGTTATGCCTATTGTCGTGTTCGGTTACTACCATGGACACTTAACCGAAACGTTTTTGAATCATTTCGATGACATGTTCGTCTTAGCCTCTTCTACCGCTAAGAACGCACCTGGTGATCAATTGGGCGGGAGTGAGGCATAGTCGACTTCTATGCTGCTAGGCGGGTATCACGTTAGGGTAAATTTAGGGCATCACCGAGGCCGCTGTAGGCCGTAAAAGGCTGATCACGTAAGCTGCGGCCTCTGATTCTTACGGGCTATGATGACGTTGGGAGGGGGACGAATCCCTATTGTTGCGTTGGCTGCCCACTGGCCGCATCGACCCTGAGTTGCTCTCTATCACTTGCAGTAAAAGGCCAAAGCGGTGACTACTATTTCAAATGAGTATCGCGCATAGCCAAAAAAATTTATCCAGACTCGATGCAGGAAAGCTGTTTGCGCGTTTAGCTGTCGGTACGCGCAACTCCGTTGTGTCATTATCTGGCGAGCAAATTATTAATCTGGTTTTGAAAGGTAAGGAGTTAAAGTGTCAGATTCTACATTTATAAAATCATTCACTGTAGATGCTATAGAGAATGTAAGTCCCATTTCTGTTTTTTTAGGTGAAACTAAAACGCATCTAATAATTACTGGTCGCAACGGAAGTGGGAAAACCTCGATTTTAAAGGCTATACAGGAAGAGTTAAGTACAATCAAATCTTCCGGCGGAAATATTCACATGCTCCGGTCTGCCAGGAGAAAAGCAGAACAAGCTTACGCGGATAACTCTACACCTGAAACGATGGCCAACTTAAATACTTACAGAAATTTCAAGGATGGAAAAGTATCCCTAGCTTACGGTGGAGGATTTGACTTTAAAAGTGATGAGGAAATTTGTATCTTTTTTTCCGCAAGTCGTGCGTTGGAGGCGAGCATTCCTTCTTCAATTACAACTTCGACTCTGCCAAGTGCTGCGGGCGACCTGCCAGTTGTTAACTCGATGATTTTGCAGTATTTGGTTAACCTCAAAGCTCAACGCGCTTTTGCTCGTGATGATGGAGATATTGAATCAGTACAAATTATTGATGTTTGGTTTGATTCATTCAAGGAAGCATTGCGGGATGTGTTTGAGAATCGAGAGCTTAATTTGGAGTTTGATAGGCAAGCATTAAGTTTTTTAATTGTTGATGGCAATAAAAAGTATACTTTCAACTCCTTGTCCAGTGGTCAGTCAGCGATTCTTAGTATATACGCTGAGCTGTTGCTGCGTGTTGAGGCAGCGGCCAATGGGAAGAAAAATGTAGGTGGTTTGATTCTAATTGACGAGCCAGAAACGCATCTTCATGCATCACTTCAAAAGAAAATCTTGTCCTTTCTTGTTAAAACATTCCCACAATTTCAGTTTATTGTTACAACCCACTCTCCATTCATTATATCCTCCCTGAAGAACACTAAGATACTGAACCTCGAAGATGGGAAAACCTATGAAGACTTTTCCTCATTTTCCTACGAGGCTATTCTGGAAGAGTATATGCAAGTAGATAAATACTCAATCGATGTTAAGAGGGAGGTTGAGAGTATTAAGGGTCTTTTAACTTCGGGGGATAAACAAGGAGCTCAGGCCGGGCTTGATGATTTGCTCGCAAAGCTAACGGTGTCTGAATTCTCAGTTCAAGCATCCGCAGAGTTAGCGCTTGAGCTGAGTTCTATCAAGTTAGCCCTAAATAACATAGAGTGATCATATGTTACATTTACCTAAAACAATGCCTGGCCCGGAAGCTGAGCTTCAAGCCGAAAAAAATAAATTAACTGGTACGTATCGAATTGCATCGGTAATTCTACAACTGAAAAGCGACTTTTACAATAAGTGCTATTTGTGTGAGGATTCCCCTCACTTCATAAACATTGAGCACTTCTTGCCTCATAAAAAAAACTTAGATCTAAAATTTTCGTGGGAAAATCTGTTTTGGGCTTGCGGGCATTGCAATAACATAAAAGGGGGCGGCTTTGATGATATTTTAAACTGTGTCACTGATACTGATATTGAAAGCAAGCTTGATTATGTTTTTTCTTCTTTTCCATCTGAAGACGTGGTGATCAATGACTTGCAAGGGAGCGCGGAATCTATAAAGACTGCGGAACTGCTTTTAAATATATATAACGGAACTACTGTGCTGAAGAAGATAGAGTCAAGCATTCTTCGTAAAAGTATCGCTCTTCAGCTTCTCGAGCTTAATATGCACGTAATGAACTTCGAAAATTCCGAGGAGGATCCAGAAGCTCGCGCATATCAAGGGGAAATGATTAAGTTTAAAGTTCGACCTAGTGCTAAGTTTGTTTCTTTTTCTCGAGCCCATCTTAAGCGATTTCCTAAGACTTTGAAAAGATTAAGGGATGAAATTGTACAGTTTCCTTTCTAGTTTGAGTTATCAGAAATAAGATGGCCGCTTGGCTGGCTATACTTGTTCAGTCAGCGGTTGGAGATTGTCCGTGAATTCCGAGGGCATTGCTCTCGCGCCGAAATGACTCACCCAGCATATTCCGGATATCATTAAGCAAGCTGTCAGAGAGAGATTTATGGTTTCAAGGCTCTAAGTCTCTCCTACTTTCGCTATGCGTCTGAGTGACAGCTTTTGGCCGATTGCTGCCAGTCATGAAGGATTGGGGTGAGCTTCTAGCTTGTCGATTAGAGCAGAAAATGACGGTGTTGCGTTAAGCAGTCCAGCTAATTCTGTACTGCGCGCATATCGCCGCGCCATTTTTCCATTGCCATTGGACAACATTATGGTGGCGTTGTAGACATCGGTTGGAACGTAGTTACCAAGCCAATCTTCCAAGGGCTCGTGCAAACTGATCAGTTCTACGTCGCTGTCTTTAAGCTCCTGAAGGTGCTTTTGCTGGCTTTCGGAGTCTGAGATAGGTGTAACGATGGCTGCCAGATTCTTGTTCCCTGTTCTTCTCAGGTGCTGTGCAAGGGGCGCGACGGAGAGTTGACCGCCAGCGGGAAAGATTGTGATCTTGGCAGAGGTCTCAAAACGTCTCAGCAATTCTTCGATTGTACGAACATCTTCTACGCTTTCGACCAAGATGATCCATTCTTGCTGAAGCTTAGGTGTGGAAGTCTCCAGCCCTAGCCTTGCTCTCTCTGCCAGGTGAGTTTCCAACGCGAAGAAGGGCTGCCCATAATCGACCGCATAACGCAGCTTCACGCGCATGGCCTCGCGCATGGTGATCTTCCCGTCGTCGATCAGGAGGAGGTCTTCTCGACCGAAGAGGATTAGGTTCAGCTCTTTACCATAGAGCAAGGCGTCTACAGCTTCAGCGCTGTAGTCAGACATGGAAAGAAATGCGCCGATCGTGCCTATGAGCTTGCCATCCACCTTGCCCTTGAAGGCATAAAGGGCTGACGCCGGAATGGGGGTGGCGTGCCATTTTGCTTCTAACAGGAAGAAACGATCCCCTATTGCAAACGAGCCGTCAATTTCCTCGCCACTCGGGCGCATACTTGAACGAGGCTCCATGTTCTCGCGTGATAGGAGCTGCGTGAGCACACGCTCAAAGGTTCTTCCTCGTTGCTGAAACCAATAGCGATCAGCCTTATCGGGCGGTCGTAACAAGTCTCTAAGCTTTAATTCAGTCACTCATCATCCCCAGTGGTTAGCAGCTCTGGGGGAATCCTATCAAGAATAATTGCTGATCGGCTGATAGTGGTCGGAAGCGGTTATAAATTCGCAGCCGCCACAGACCGAAGCCAGAAAAATATGAAGCCTTTTTATAATGGAAGGATCTAGCGAGGCGGAAGCTCCTTAGGCTTCCGCTTCTTCATCACCCTCCCTTTCTTTTGAGTTGGACGTCAATGAAATCAAGCTCTGCCTTGATTGCATCAATCGTGAGCGTCTCAACCTTGGTGTTTTTGTTTGCTCTTGCGTTGAGCTTTTTCACCCCAGCCATGCCGACGATTATCCCGTTTAAATGCAGCTTACGGGCTTTTAGGTAATCTGGCATCTGAGCGCTGTTCTGTGGTGGTTTATTCATGGTTAGACCGATGGTAGGCCCGAAGCAACCGGCCTTCGCCGGTTGCTTCGGGGAGGGTTCAAGTTAGGCTGCCAACAGGTCAAGCAGGCTATGTTGGTGTGATCGATCTGCGAGTTCTCGCCAGGTCCAGCTTCTGACGTTTTCGCCCTGTTCTGGTACGTCCAAGTCCATGAGTGCAACTTGGTCCCGTTTAATTAGCTTTCGTGCAGCCCAGAGCTTGCCGCCGGTCTCCACCAGCGCTTTTGCCGCTTCATTCCACTTTTCTTCCAGCACGAGGTTAGCCAGGTATGACGCGTCGTTTTCCACCTTTGCGTATTCTTTTCGGGCCTCCGTAATGTGCTGATCAATCGTCACCAGCTCTTGCTCCAGCGCGGTGATGAGTAGTTGTTGGCGGCGGTGATGCTCAACCGCAGTCGTGAGGTTTTTTGCTGCTTTTTGAGCTTCCGCGTTAGCGGCGTTCTCTCCCTCCACATCGCCCCAGGCGACAGCCTGTGCGTAAGCAGTGGCCGCGTCCGTTTCAGCTTGTCGAGCTTTTGCCATGTCTTCCTGATCGCTCTGACGGACCTGCTGTAGTCGGATCTCGATGGTGTTGCGCTTTTCGTTGAGTTCTATCTCGTCGGCTTTCCAGGTCGCCATGGCGCTGATGTAGCCCGCAGTCAAACTTTCACGGTTGGCCAGCGCCTCGAGACGATGGATCTTTTTATTCAATATGTGGATCTGGAGCTTTAGTGAGCTGATGCGACTGTTGTGATCATTGATTTCATCCTGAACGGCTCTCTGGCGGTCCTGTTGGATTACCTCTGGACTATCGAGTGCTTCTTCCAACGGCGGTAGGTCGCGCTGAATACTCTCCATTTCGATGGTCAGATTTTCGCGACGGTCTTTCATTTCTTGGATAGTGTTCATCTGTATTGTCTCTGCGGTGTTGCGGTTGATAGGGATGGTTGTCGAACGGCTGGCGAGGCCGGTAATCAGCCGGCGCTACCTCGATCAGCAGGCATGCCGTCAAGCGGCCTTGGCCTCGCCTTCATCCGTTCCGGGAACTGTCTTCACCACATAGCAGCGTTGAGGCCCTAACCCGGGCAGGCGAATCAAGCTGTACGCCTTTCCGTCGGCTCCCGGCTCGAGTACACCCCGTTGCAGCAGCTCCTTGTTCACCGCACTGATATTCATGCCCTTGAAGATCTCGGCCCTCCAGGCTTCCGGCAGCACGTAGTAGGTGTTGGTGGTGTGCAGGGCATCACCCATGCCGTGTTCCATCGTCTTGCGAAAGCCCAGCCGATCAATCGTGCGTGGGCCGTGCTCATCGATCTTGGCGGCGGCAGATTCCCAGCGGGTAAAGCGACTTTCTCCAAAGCGCTCGATGACCTGTCTCAGCCGCGCCAAAATCGCATCGCCCTCGAAGTTTCCGGCGCCGCCACGCTCAGCCAGCCATGCATGCAGGCAAACCCGCGCAGCAGTCGTGGCCGTACCATCAGGCCAACCGGTGACGCCAAAGGCGGTGGCCAACTCTCCGGCCGCTGCTGCGAGGCCAAAGCGAAGGGCTGCACGTTGGGCTTGCCCACTGGCCGATGCAGGTAGGTTTTGGGTGATGAACTGCTCCACCGTGCGGCGAATGATCACCGACCATCTGAGCTTTTCTCCAGGCGCGCACAGCGCGTTCAGGAAGGCGGCGAGGGGTGTGCCGTAGTATTTGGCTACACGGGCTTTGAGCGCATCGGAGAGGGCGGCTGCGTCTTCAAAACCGTTCAGTACATCAAACATGCCGAGACCTTTGCTCGCGTCGGCTGGGACGGCGAGCATGCGCACCTCCATACCCGCTTTCAGCTCCTTGTTGGCATCCGCCATGTGCTGCGCCAACGTCTTCTCCCCGGTCGAGAGAAACAGCAAGCGCCACTCTTGCACCTGTCGGCCCGCTTGTCCTCGATCATTAGCCCGGGCCTTACCGGTGCCGTTACCGAGCATGTAAACCGTCTCGCCAATAATGCGCGGGTCACACATGCCAATTTCATCCAGCACCAGTAGCCCGTCTGAATGGGCGGCTGCGATGGATTCCAAGGCGTTATCTGTCGAGCGCCATGAACGCACCAGACGCGGCCCGCCATAAACCGATGCAGCGACTTGCAGGTGAGTGGTCTTGCCCCCGGAGCTGTCGCCATACAGGTGGAAGCCGCCTGACTCATGCCCCAGCAGGTTTAGCAAAGGCCCTGCAAAGGCCACAGAGACGACAAACGCCAAGCGATGGTTACCAACGCATAGCGCGCCGATTTGCTGCTGCCATTGCTCCAGGGTGCCCGCTTCGCTGATTGGTGGAAGCTGCGCACCGGCTTCATAAAAATGCAGGTGTTCGGCGTGCGAGCCGATTTGCTGTTCGGGCAAAAGGAAGGCGTTGTCGTGCCAGCCCAGGCGCGTCACCAATCGTGCGCGCTGGGCGCTATCGAAGCCGCCGAGATAGCTCTGCAGGTCATTACGGGCATTGCGCCCCGACCGACTTCCAGCGAGGCGTAGGCCCATGTCTACCAGTGGCCCAAGTACGTCCTTGCCGAAGTCGCCGGTCATGGTTCGGGCTGGAATGTTCCAGCGCTTTTTGGCGCCGTCCGGGTCATCGAACTCGACCAACAAGCCCCAGTTGTGACCCTTGTCGTCGCGAGTGCGAGCGATGATTTCCAAAGGCGAACACACGGGACGCGCCTCGCCATCATCGCCGGAATAAAACACCCCTTCAGGCGTCAGGCGAAAGCCGCCCGGCAACAGATCATTTTTCGATTTCGCGGGGCGTTTGGCGGGCGCCTTGGCCGTCTGTTCTTGGGGTTCAGTTGGCTCAGCGGCACCGCCGAAAAACTCACCGCTGCGCTCCAGCTCGGCGACGTGACCAGCGGTCCAGCCTTTGGCTAACGCATCCGCTGCGTCATCGCCGTCTGCCCATTTTCCACCCTTGATCAGCGTAGGCTTGCCACCTTTGCTGCTGGGCTTGAGCTTGAACACGTCGAGCGAGATTCGTTGCACCGAAGCGACGCCCAGCTCAATCAACTTGAGCTCGATAGCCTCCATGCAAGTCTTACCGCTGGCGTCGTTATCCGGCCACAGCACTACGGTGCGCCCTTTGAGCGGCATCAGATCGGCCTTGTGCCAGGAATTCGAGCCGTTCGGCCAGCAGGTGGCTACATAGTCCGGCATCAGTTCAGCAGCGGCGTCCGCGGCCTTTTCGCCTTCACACAACACCACAGGCGCATCTGCACGCTGTACCAGCTCATCCAGGCGCAGCAATGGCCGAGGTTCCGGTAAGCCTTGCCAGCGCCATTGTGTGGTTTGCCCATCGGAGCGCTTGCACCAGGTCAACGGCGCAAAGACCTTTCGTGGTTTGCCGTCTTCATCGGGGCCCAAGTCGAAGCGATACAGCGCCATGACTGGCTGGCTCTGAGCATCGCGATAGATCCATACCTTGGAAGGGGTGCCGTGTTGCCGATGTTTGGCCGGGCACTTGTTCATGGCCTCGGCCGGGATCGGCTGAATCGCGACCCACTCAGGCACTGCGCTTTTCGTCGGTGCGCTTTTGGCAGTCGCAGAGCCAGCGGTAACATTGAGCAGATCCGCCAGCTTTTTGCACGCCTCAACGTCCGTGCCTCCGTCGATGTAGCGCACCAGGTCGATCAGGTCACCGCCCTTATCGCCGGTGGCAAAATCCGCCCAGGTGCCTTTGCTCAAATTGACCTTGAGTGAGCCCGCGCGTTTGTCCGTGCGCGTCGGGTTTGGTGCGGTGTATTCCTTGCCGCCGTCGACGCGTTTGCCGTTTGGCAGCCAGTGAGCAAGCACACGGTCTATGTTCTTAAGAGCGACGCTTTTCACGTCGGCAAAGCTGGGACGTTTTGAGGTGTTGCCGATGCGTTGGGTCACGGCGCTGTACTCGCTGCACACAGTGCATCGTTCACGTCATCGATCAGCGCTTTAGCCATCTCGCCCAGGTAGAACGCCGGCCAACTAAACCGCTCGCCTTTGTCACTCATGGCGGCATCAAGGGTCAGTTGATTGGCGTAGTGCTGAAACAGTGAAATTGCTTCAAGCGCATCCTCAAGCGGCACGCCTGCATTCACCCGGAATAGTTTCTGATGGGTGGCATTGGCACATGATAATTCGGCACGCCCGAGAGTCGTGGCAGTGTTCACAGGGCACCGCCTTTCTGGCCCATTGGCACAGAGGAGGCGTCACCGTACAAGGCGAGTGTTTTGATCAAGCCCAAGGTGCCGCGCACGTCCCAAATGACGGATGACAGCACGCGGTTAGAGAGCGCGGGTTTATCGCCGTCTAAGTGATCTTCCAGCAGCATCAGAACTGAATCGGCACGGTCGAGGGCGCAGGTGATGGCATCGATGGGAATACCTGCTTCGGCTTCCTGGCTGACGCAGAGCAGGTCCTCGGGCAGTGAAAAGCCTGGGAGCATGCTCATTGGGCACCCCCTGCGGCTTCCAGGGCGCGAGCCTTGGACATATGGGCGTTGTAACGGGAAAGGCGTGTAGCGAGGCTGGAGTTGGCGTGTAAAGCGGCGAGAGCCATTGCTCGATGAGCGGCGGCGCGAATTTTGGACGGATTGAGGGCGTGCATTTGGTGAAGCTCCTGTATGTGAGGAGCTGCCACTGATCGTCGCCAAACGAATTAGGGTGGCAGCTGTGCGCGGGTTGGCGAACCGGGCATACAGGACCCCGGCAGACCCGAAGGTCTCCCACGCACAGCCGCCATAAAGCAGGAATGCGGGCACAAAAAAAGCGCCTGCAATCGGTATGGGGGCGCCTGTGCGCCTGTATGTGCTCGGGTCGCCAAACCCGTTCGCTGAATTTGCAGCGACGGCCAGAGAGTAACGCCCGTTTTTTGAAAGTGCAACTGTGCAGATCACTTGCGGATTTTTTCGATGCGGCATAAATTGATCAGGCATGTAGATTTACCTCAACGCCTCCGGTTGCCGCCGGGGGCGTTTTCGTTTCAGGCATGGATGTCCCAGCGTAGGGAGACAAAAGGCAACAGGTCGCCTTCGAGGCAGGCGCGTGCATCCTCGTAGGCGTCGATTTGTTGGCCTTCGTCGACGATGATTGCTTGAGGGGCTTGGCAGGGAACCGACAATGCGCACCAGATGCCATCTCTCCATCGCATCACCATGACGTCCCGATTCAGGCGTTTTTGCTCTGTGCGGTAACGCTCAAAACGCTGCATGCCGCGTGATGAGAACCCGACTTTTCTGAGTACAGAAAAGGGCTGCAAGATTGCCCTGTTGGCAACACGACTTTTCATGCTGCCACCTGATCGCGGGCTGCGATGCGTGCCCGTGTCCATGCCTGAACTTCCCCCAATACCCACGCAACCGGAGCGCTTCGGGCATTGCTGTTGCTCAGCTTTACCGGCAACGGGAATCCGCTTTCAGGTTGACGCATCAGCTTGTAGATAGTCGGGCGTGCGAGCCCTACGATTGAAATGACCTCGGGCATGCGGATGAGGGTCATTGAGGGATCATGCGAGGGAATTGCTTTTAATACGGTAGTCATAGCGAGCTAACCCTTTGTTAATTGAGACAACGGGTCATACGCTACGCAGGGGAGGGGGAGTGGACTGTGTCTGCTCCCTTTTATTTCAGAGGTCTAAGGCCCAGAGCGATCAAGTGTTCTCGAATGGTTTTTTTAGTGCCGTTGCCCGCTTGGTCGAAAAGCAGATTGGTCAGTTCAGCATCGGTGAGACTGCGCTTTTCACTTTTCCGGCCGCTAATGATTTGCTCTGCGGCTGCTTTAATTTTTGCTCGCCTATCCATCGCGGACATCTGTATTGCTGAGTCTGGATTGCGGTTCCCGTTGCCTGCTTCCTGGCCCCGCTTCGTCGCCTTTGTCGAGAAAGCGTCGTCGAGAATTCGATGCATCAGGCTTGATGTGTTGAAGCCTTTTTTGAACACATCCATCTGCTCCACCTGGCGATAAAGACTCGCCATCAGCAGCGCTTGATTCGCCTCGCCTAGTAACGTCGCGAATTCTTCTCGTGCCCTGATCTCATTCCCGCTGCTGCGATCCCGCTCCTTTTTGATCAGGGCAAGGTACTGGCGGGGTGAGTCATGTCTCAGTTGCTCTATCAGGTCTGCATCAATGTCGTAGGTCGCGAGTTCAAGGTCGAATAGCCAATTTGCGAGCATCTCAACGGCCTGTGTTCCAAGTACCAGGGCGTAGGTAGCCACGAGCTGTGAATCTTCTGCGGAACAGCTGACCCTAAGGAGCCCTCGAATCACGCTTGGCAATGAGCCTGCTTCCGCAGAGTCGGCATGGTCGTAGATGGCATCACGTCGGGAGTAAAGGGTTCGTGTAATCAACTCTGCACCTGGGGAGTAGGAACCCTCCTCAAGCCAGAACGATGTGGTGGTGTTGATCAGATCGAAGGCACCTTTGAAGTGTTCTTTGAACTGCGGAAACAGCGCAAGACTGCGAACGGCTGCCTCAACGTCGTCTTGATCCCACACCAGGCACGTTACATCGAAGCCTGCGATTTCGAGCTCAAGCTCTTCTGCATCGATGTCCTGCTCAAAGTCCATTTAGATCTCCCCGCCGCCCCGAAGGCGATAGGCCGTTACAGCGATTCGCAAACGCAAACGCCGATGCCAGCAGGGTTGCGGGTGTGGCTTTTCTGTAACACGACTGCTCGATGTAACACGTGGCGCTCAGAAGCTTTGCAGTGCGTGTAACGCTAAATATATTCAATAAATACAATGGGTTATTGGTTGGTGTAACACGCGTAACACCCGTAACACGATTTTTGAGGGGGTGTAGGGTTAACAACTTCATACAACCTTCCCAAATTGACCTTGCACCACATTTCCTGTCTCTAGGGAATCGAGATGGTCGGCGTACCATTGCATCATCTGTGTGCGCTGCTCAAGGTACTGAGCCTTGTTGTAAATCCCTCGAACACCTTGTGCCTTGTGGCTGAGTTGGGCCTCGATATGGTCAGCAGGATAGCCATGCTCGTTGAGGATTGTGCTGGCGATGTGGCGGAAGCCATGACCTGTCTGGCGGCCTTCGTAACCAAGGCGCCGGAGTGCCATAAGGAAAACGGTATCACTTCGGGGTTTGGTGCGGTCGCTTCGACCTGGAAACAGGAGTGGGTAAGCGCCGGTTAGTTGCCGAAGCTCTATCAGTGCTTCCACTGCTTGAGTGCAGAGTGGCACCAGGTGCTCACGACCTTTCTTGCGACCCTTGCGCTCGACTGGAACGGTCCACAGTCTTTTGTCGAAATCGAACTCTACCCATTGTGCCTCTCGGAGTTCGCTGGGGCGTACAGCCATCAGGGTCAACAGCCTCAGGCCGAGCTGAACATCTTTGGCGTGGGGGTAGGAGCGTATCGCTCGAAGTAACCCCGGAAGCTCATCGGGGGAGACGTGGGCGTAGTTCTCTGCTTTTCCCGAGGACAGAAATTTATGCACACCCTCCAACGGGTTGTTGACGGCTCTGCCTGTTACGCGAGCCAGGTCATAGATATCTTTACAGTAGGCCCTCACACGGCTCATCTGCTCCAGAATCCCCTGACGCTCAAGCCCTCTCAATAGCTCCATCCACTCCATCGACATGATAGAGGTGTAGGGGCGTTTACCGAGTGAGGGGAATACATGGCGTTCGAGTGCGCCAAGTATCCTTTTGGCCGTACCAGCATCCCAGCCGCTCAGGCGAGACGTGTGCCACTCCCTTGCCAATGCTTCAAAGGTATCGTTGGCTGCATCGATCTCGGCGGCTTGGCGAGCTTTCTTGGATGTGATCGGGTTCTTACCTTCCGATGCGTCTGCGCGTAGATCAGCCGCTTTCAGGCGAGCGAAAGCACCGCCCACTTCCGGATAGCCGCCGAGGCCAAGCCACGACCATTTGCCGTCTGGCTTCTTGTAGCGTAACTCCCAAGACTTTTGGCCGTTCGGCTTGACCCTGAAATACAGCCCTGGGCTGTCTAGCTCGCGGTATGCCCCGGCCTCAGGCTCCAGGCTGGAAAGCGTAGTGTCAGCGAGAGGGCGCCGCTTAATATCTGTGCGTTTCATCCTTGTATGCCTTCAGTTCAATTATTTATGAAGCATACACGTGGGCATACACGGTGGGGAAGGATAGGGGTAGATAGAGGTGAACAGCCAGAAACAAGAAAGCCCGCACTAGGCGGGCTTCTTGAGGTGATTCATAGACTGCTGTAGACATCTATGGATCGGTACTTGGTGGCTACACAGGGACTTGAACCCCGGACCCCAGCATTATGAATGCTATGCTCTAACCAACTGAGCTATGTAGCCAAGTGGCGCGCATTATTCGCGTAGAACGGAAATGCGTCAAGCATTTATTTTGAATTTTTATCTACGCTTTCAACTGTTTAAGCGAAATCACCGGATCTGGCGACGAGTGGTTCGTGATTCACCCTGTCGAGTACCAAAAAAGCCTGATCGCGTTGGGCAGATATCCCTGCCGCCCAACGCGTGGTCTGGCTTTAGGGAAACTGCGAGTTGTGAGTGGCGCGTTTAAGCTGTTCGCGCGCCCTTGAAAGGCGCGAGCGAACAGTGCCGATAGGAATGTCCAGTGCGTCGGCTGTGTCCTGGTAGCTGCCGTCGGTTTCCAGTGAGGCGTATAGCGTCTTGCGCATTTCCAGCGGCAGGTGGTCGATGGCGCTCAGGGTTTTTTCCAGGCGACGGTTCACCTCAAACTCCCAATCCAGGTTGTGGTTGTCTTCCTGGCCATGCCACAGCGACTCATCAAATTCGCAATGCACAGGCTTGGCGTACAGGCGCCTGAAGTGATTGCGGATAAGGTTTTGCGCGATACCACACATCCAGGTGCTGAGTGTGGCATTGCCGCTGAAACGCTCTCGGTTGCGCCAGGCTTCCAGGTACGTCAATTGCAGAAGGTCGTCTGCATCTTCCGGGTTGAGGACGCGCTTGTGAATGAAGCGCCGGAGTTTTTTTTGTTGATCGTCTGTCAGGTGAAGCATGAATTGAGGCGAGCTGCCAACGAGGTGCGCTAAAGCTTCAATAGGGATATTCATGATTGTTTCCTTGGGGTAGACGCCGTCGAAAGTGTGTCGACGGGAACCCCTTTTGCACTGGCTGTGCCAAGAAAAAATCTTTTCTAACTCATTGATTAATATAGATAAATATTTTGAAATGACGCGTTTTTGTGCAGCGCCTTGCGCAGAGCTCTGAAGATCTGTGCAAGTCTTTTCAAATGTGTCGCGGGATCCGGCTGGATGGAACCGTTTGAGCAGGCCTTGCCACACAGGGAAACACTCTTCCTGTTCAGGTCTGTCCATGAAAGTCGAATCCTCCCCCGATGTGCAAACGGTCCGTCCTCTGGATCAACCTGCTGTCATCCAGACCTCTACGCCTGCGCCCGTCAATGGCGTGGATGAGCTCGCCTACCTGTTCAACCTGGAAGTGGAAAACAATAGCCAGCCCTTGAGCCAGCGGAAGATGAGCGTGCGCGTGCCTCCGATCGAGCACATGGCGGAGCTTTATCGTCAGCTAGGTCATCCGGCCAAGAAGACCCTGGCAATGATTGCTTTGCTGGTCAGGGACGCGTTACGGCAGCGGGCTGATGTTGGAGAATTGCTGAGGCTTTCCGAGGGAGACCCCGCGCGCGCGTTTGTCGTGCTCAAATATGTGTCGGCCCAGGCAGACACTGAAGTGCGCCCGTCCGAGGCGGCATTGGCGCGTGATGCCATGGCCAAGCTGCAGGCCCGCTTCAAAGGGGAGATTCAGGCCGGCCTGAACATCGCCGTGGCACTGCAGGCGGCCAGTGTCGATCCGCAGGAGCGCCAGGCGCTGCGTACGCTCTACTACGCCAGTGTGGTCACGCGCCAATCGTTGTCGACGATGATGCAGGCGTTGCTCGGCGTGTACGGCGGCGAACGGTTTGCCGACGGGCTCATCGTGATGCGCAAAGCGCTGGCGGACGATATAGCGGCCAAGGTGTCGTCAATGCCGACACCGCTGTTGCGCACTTTGTTACTGGGCCTGCAGAGCTGTGGGCAATTGAGCGGGGTGCTGGCGGGGTGTCATGCGCTGCTCCAGCGCCTGGGCATCAATCACGACGCAGTGAGCTTGCTGCAGCGCATGCTGAGTTTCGCCGGTACTGGTATCACCTCTGCTGAGATTCTACGGATCGGCGATGAACTGGCGGGTGGTCCGAATGCCCAGCAATTGGTGGCGCTCAATGCTCTTTACCCCTTGGTCCAGCAATTGCCATTAGCGTTATGGCTCGACAGTCGAGTGCGTGAAGAAACCCTTCGTGGCTTCCTGGCGGTGATGGGGGAACTGGATCGGCTCGCGCGTGGCCCTGCACGTTTTCCAAGTGAACTGGGGGCCATGGCGTGACGGCACTTTCGGCCATCAACCGCTTTTTGCTCAAGGTTGCGCAGCGCGCCGAAGTGCTGGGCGCTGTGGTGGTGCTGGCCATCGTCTTCATTTTTATCGTGCCGTTGCCCACCTGGTTGGTGGACATTCTGATCGCGCTCAACATCTGCATCTCGTGCCTGCTGATCGTGTTGGCACTGTACCTGCCGGGTCCCCTGGCGTTCTCTTCGTTCCCCTCGATCCTGCTGTTGACCACCATGTTTCGCCTGGCGCTATCGATCGCGACCACGCGCCTGATCCTGCTGGAGCAAGACGCCGGTGACATCGTCGAAGCCTTCGGCAATTTTGTGGTCGGCGGCAACCTGGCCGTGGGGATGGTGATCTTCCTGATCCTGACACTGGTCAACTTCCTGGTGATCACCAAGGGCTCGGAGCGGGTGGCCGAAGTCGCGGCGCGGTTCAGCCTGGATGCGATGCCCGGCAAGCAGATGTCGATCGACAGCGACCTGCGTGCCGGCCTGATTGACGGCATGCAGGCTCGGGACAAACGCGAGCAGTTGTCGCGCGAGAGTCAATTGTTCGGGGCTATGGACGGGGCCATGAAGTTCGTCAAGGGTGATGCCATCGCGGGCTTGATTATCGTTGTGGTCAACCTGTTGGGTGGCTTCTCCACGGGCATGTTCCAACATGGTTTGAGTGCTGCGGATTCAATGGCACTGTATTCGGTGCTGACCATCGGCGACGGCCTGATTGCGCAGATTCCGGCGCTTCTGATTTCTCTCACCGCCGGCATGATCATTACCCGTGTGGCACCGGACGGACGCAAGGGTGCCAGCAACATGGGCGCCGAAATTGCCCGGCAAATGACCAGCGAACCCAAGAGTTGGATGATCGCCTCGGTGGGGATGCTTGCATTTGCCGCAGTACCCGGCATGCCTACCGGGGTGTTTATCCTCATCGCGACGATAACCGGTAGCTTGGGGTACTACCTGATGCGCCAGCGTCAACGGCAGGAGCAACCCGAAGCTGAAGCCGCAGAAGCGGTGCGTCCCGAAGAAAACGGTCGTGAGGACTTGCGTGGGTTTGATCCGTCAAGGCCGTACCTGTTGCAGTTCTCTCCGGTGCTGCGAGGGACGCCTGAGGTGACGGATCTTGTCCACTCGATTCGCCAGGCCCGGAACGCACTGGTCGCCAATATCGGCTTGACACTGCCACCGTTCGAGGTGGAGCTCGATGATTCGCTCGCCGATGATGAAATGCGCTTTTGTGTGCATGAGGTACCGATGGTCAAGGCCTCGGTGGTCAATCATGTGGCGGTTGAGCGTAAGGCGCTGACGGTCGAGCCTGCACACGCGATACCGGGTTTGGCAGATCGCGATGAACAGCATTGGGTTTGGCTGACGCCGAATGATCCGCTGCTCGATGATCCACAGGTGGAACGCTTCACCGCGTCGAGCCTGATCGTTGAGCGGATGAAGCAGGCAATGATGCTCAGCGGGCCTCAGTTCCTGGGGATTCAGGAGAGCAAGTCGATCCTTAGTTGGCTGGAGCACAACCAGCCGGAATTGGTTCAGGAGCTGCAGCGGATCATGCCGCTGTCGCGTTTTTCAGCGGTGTTGCAACGCTTGGCCAGCGAAGGTGTGCCGTTGCGGGCTGTACGACTGATTGTCGAGTCACTGATCGAGTACGGCCAGCATGAACGTGAGCCGGACGCGCTGGCCGACTACGCGCGCATTGCGCTCAAGGCACAGATCTACCATCAGTACAGCGAAGCCGACGGTCTGCATGCCTGGTTGCTGTCGCCGCAGACCGAAAACATCCTGCGTGAAGCGCTACGCCAGACACAGACCGGGGTGTTCTTCGCACTTGACGACGAACATAGCGCGGCGTTGGTCGGGCTGCTCAACCAAGCCTTCTCGGTGCGTCCAAAACTCAAGAGCGTGATGTTGGTGGCGCAGGATTTGCGCAGCCCGCTGCGTACCTTGTTGCTGGAAGAATTCAACCACGTGCCGGTGCTGTCCTTTGCCGAGCTGAGCAGCACGTCCAAGGTCAAAGTACTGGGGCGCTTCGACCTGGGCCAGGATGAATTAATGCGCGATGCGGTGGCATGAGGGTTGGTCTGGGTTCAGCACGGAGGGCTCGATGATGTTCGAGCTGCGAGTGCTTGATGGGCTGCATCAAGGCGCTGCGTTGCCATTGTTTGGGGAGCAGTGGAGCATCGGTGCACACGCCGATGCTGACTTGGTGCTGAACGACCCGGGCATCGCCGAGCAGCATGCGCGGCTACGACTCATCGACTCGAACTGGTCGGTGCAGGCTGAAGCGGGGCTTTTGCAGGATGCCGATGGTCAGGTGTTGGCACAGATCGCACGCCTGGTGCTCAACGTCACGTTTTTGGTCGGCAGTGTGCGGCTGTGTGTGACGTTGGCCGATGAACCCTGGCCCCAGGCGCCCGCCCCCGTAGCGACAGCGTCGCCACGGGTCAATGAGCCGGCACGGGCGCTTAAGTTATCGGCCATCTCGCATTCGCAGCAGAAGCGTCTGATTACACTGGTGCTGGTGGTGACGGTCATCTTTGTTCTGGTGGGCATGGCGTCCACCGGGAAGCCCGAGGCCCTGGCTTCCTTGATGCCACCTGTGGTGCAGAAACAGGAACTGGCCTCACCGTTTGAGGTACGCCAGCAGTTGTTGAAGATGCTCCGCGAACGTGAATTGAGCCAGCGAGTCGGTTTGCAAGTGATCAATGGGCAGGTCGCGCTCAGTGGGGACGTCTCACAGGATGAAGTGGACCTGGTCGCGCGCATGCTCAGCCGCTTTGGCGAGCAGTTCGACAGCGTGGTGCCGGTGATCAGCCGTGTACGCGTACGCGATGGGACGTTGCCGTTCAAGATCGTGCAGATCGTAGGTGGGCCCAATGGTCATGTGGTCCTGGAGGAGGGCAGTCGACTTTTTGTCGGGGATGAGGTGGACGGCCTGCGCCTAGTGTTGATCGACAACAGCAAGGTGGTCTTCGATGGCGTGCAGCGTTATGAGGTGCGCTGGTGAGCGCGGAACTGCAAGCACGCCTCGACGCCTGGCAGCAGCGCCAAGCCCAGTCGTTGGCCACTTTTGCGCCTGTGACGATGCGAGGTCGCATCCAGCGAGTCAATGGCATGTTGCTACAGTGCCGGCTGCCTCAGGCGCGTATCGGTGATTTGTGTCGGGTGGAGAAAAAACCTGGCGACTACATGTTGGCCGAGATCATTGGTTTTGATCAGCAGGATGCCGTGCTCAGTGCCTTGGGCAACCTGGAAGGGGTGCGGGTGGGCGCTGGCGTGGAGCGTCTTGGTGTAGCGCATCGGGTCCAGGTCAGCGACGCATTGTTGGGCCAGGTGCTGGATGGCTTCGGGCGGCCGATCACGGGAGAAGGCCCCAGTGCGTTTGTCGAGGCCGACTTGCCGGACACGAGTGCGGTGTTGTGTGAGGCGCCGTTGCCCACCGAGCGCCCGCGGATCAACCGCGCGCTGGCCACCGGGGTGCGCTCTATCGATGGCCTGTTGACGCTGGGCGAGGGTCAGCGCGTGGGTCTGTTCGCGGGGGCGGGCTGCGGCAAGACCACCCTGTTGGCCGAGATCGCCCGTAACGTTGAGTGCGATGTCATCGTGTTCGGCCTGATCGGCGAGCGGGGTCGGGAGCTGCGTGAGTTCCTCGATCATGAGCTTGATGAGCAACTGCGTTCCAAAGCGGTACTGGTGTGTGCCACGTCCGATCGCTCCAGCATGGAGCGCGCCCGTGCGGCCTTCACGGCGACGGCATTGGCTGAAGGGTATCGGCGCAAGGGGCTTCGCGTGTTGCTGCTGATCGACTCCCTGACCCGGTTCGCCAGGGCCCAGCGCGAAATCGGCCTGGCCGCCGGCGAACCCCTCGGTCGTGGCGGCCTGCCGCCTTCGGTGTACAGCCTGTTGCCGCGGCTGGTGGAGCGCGCCGGGTTGACGCGTGAGGGGGTGATCACGGCGATCTATACCGTGTTGATCGAGCAAGACTCCATGAACGACCCGGTGGCTGATGAGGTTCGCTCGCTGCTCGACGGTCATATCGTGCTGTCCCGCAAGTTGGCCGAGCGCGGGCACTACCCCGCAGTGGATGTGCTGGCGAGCCTGTCGCGGATCTTGAGTAACGTCGCCGAGCCTGCGGATATCCAGGCGGGTACGGCGTTGCGGCGTTTGTTGTCCGCCTATCAGCAAATCGAGCTGATGCTCAAGCTAGGTGAATACCAACCTGGCAGCGATGCCTTGACTGACCTGGCGGTGGACAGTCGCCAGGCGGTCGACAATTTCTTGCGCCAGGACTTGCGTGAGCCTGCACCGATGGTGGCGACGCTGGCGCAACTCAAGGAGCTGACGGCCTATGTCCCTTTCTGATGTGTTGCTCGGTGAAGTCGAGACGTTGCGGCGCCTGCGTCGGCACCGGGCAGACCGGGCCGAACGTGCCTTGCGTGAGGCGAAGCGAGCCCAGCAGGCACTGTTCGCGCATATCCAGCAGGCCCAGGATGCGCTTGAGCAAACCCGGCAGGAGGAGGCCCTGCAAAGTGCTCAGTTACTCAGCCAGCACCAGGGGCAGGTACTGACCCTGCAGGCCCTGAAATCCTGGGGAACCCAGGAGCGTTCCTTGTCGGCCAGCACCCGACGAGACATGGGGCAGTTGGAGGCCTTGCGGAGCCAGCGGGAAGAAAAGCAGACCCGTGTTGGCAGTGCCCAGAAACAGGTCACGGAATGCCTGCGGCAGGTGGAAAAACTTCAGGAGTTATCCCTTTTACTGGCGCAGGAGCCGATATGACCCAGGTTTCAGATAAACCCGCAGAACGCCCGCGCCTGCGCGAAACACACGAGGAGCGAGAGTCGGGAATTGCAGGCGTAGTGCCTGCGGAGTTGACGCGGTTATTCGCCCAGTTTTGGGCCTATGACGGTGACGGCTCGGGTGCGGGAACTTCTCTGTCGGGAACGAAGGGCGTGGAGGGTGCAGCCATGATCGAGGCGCTTGCCGAACAACTGGCACCTCGTCTGCAGGCCGCTTCGCAGTGGCCGCTTCAGGCAGTGTTGTACCTGCCTCGCCTGGGGCGGATCAACGCCAGTGTGCGCCGCGAGCAGGGTGCCTGGAGTATCGACCTGGAAGCGGAGGAAGAGGCTACTGCGCGCTGGCTCAGCAGCGTGCGGCAACAGGTTGAGGGCCGGTTTACGCAAACGCTGGGGCGGCCAGCCAGCGTGTTAATGGCCAATGTCGGCTTCGCATGATAGTGCCGTTGCTGACACTCCCTTTGGTCAACGGCGATACGGTTGCCGCCCGGCGTCGACTGGGACGTGGGCTGTTCCTGGCGTTTGAGGTGGCGGGGCAGGGCGGCCAGTTGCGGCTTGAGCCTGGACGTGCGCCCGCGGGTGGCGAGGCTGTGTGCTTTGAAACCGTGTGTGGTGTGCTTGCGCTCGCCGAGGCAGGACCGTTGCTTAGCCTGCTGGGTGAATGCCCGGTGACGCTGGCCCCGTCCGGTAATGATCCGGATTCGTGGTTCTGGGCGGTGTTCCAGCATCACCTGAGTCCTCAGGTGAGAGCGCTGTTCGGCTTTGTGCGATTGCTGGAGATCGATCGACCCACAGCGTTTGGCTGCCGACTCAGTGTGACCCTGGGGAAGACTCGGGTCGAGGGGTATGTGTGGCTGAGCGCCTTGAGCTTCCTGGCGTTGTGCGATGCCGGGCCATGGCGTGCTACGGCGGTGCCGATGCCCGCCTCGTTTCGATTGGCCATTGCGGTGACCGTTGGACGTCTGCAGTTACCGATCGCGCAGGCACGCAGCCTGAGGCCCGGTGATGTGCTGGTGCTTGAACAGATCTTTTTTCTAGCCCAGGGCAGTGGCTATTTACAGGTTGGTACCCAGCGACTGCGCGGTTGTATCGACGATGACAGTGGACCGTTGCGCTTGACCCTAACTTCAATTGAGGACACGTCTGTGGACGAGGATTTCATAGCCCCCCACTACTCAGGGGAAGAGGAGGATGCACCCGTGATGGATGTATTCGGCCACGAACCGTTCGATGAGCTGAGCATGGCGCTGAACGTACGCTGCGGCACGCTGAACCTTACCCTGGGTGAGTTACGCAACCTCTCGCCCGGCGCGGTTTTGGGTATTGCCGGTTACGCGCCGGGCATGGCTGGCCTCTATTACGGGGACCGGCCTATAGGTCAGGGGCAGTTGGTGGAAATTGACGGCCGCCTGGGCTTGCAGTTGTCCCGCGTGATGTTCGGTCGATGACATTTCAGGGGGTAGACCCCCTCATCCTGGCGATATTCGTTGCTGCGTTGTCGTTGATGCCGATGCTGTTGATCATCTGCACATCGTTCTTGAAGATTGTCATTGTGTTGATGATCACCCGCAATGCCATCGGTGTGCAGCAAGTGCCGCCGAGCATGGCCATCAATGGCATAGCGTTGGCGGCCACCCTGTTCATCATGGCGCCAGTGGGCTACGCGATCGCCGAGCGCCTCAAGGTTTCCCCCCTGGACACGTCCAACGTGCAATTGTTTCTGCAGACAGGGCGTGAGGCCATCCAACCGTTGAGTGCCTTCATGCTGCGCAACGTGGACCCGGATGTGCTGACTCATCTGCTGGAAAATACCGCACGCCTTTGGCCGGCGAAAATGGCCCAAGAGGTACAACGCGAGGACCTGATCCTGTTGATCCCGGCGTTTGTCCTGTCGCAACTGCAGGCGGGGTTCGAGATCGGTTTTTTGATCTACATCCCCTTTATCGTCATCGATCTTATTGTCTCCAACCTGCTGCTGGCGCTGGGTATGCAAATGGTTTCGCCGATGACTATTTCCCTGCCGCTCAAACTGCTGTTGTTCGTGATGGTGTCCGGTTGGTCGCGTCTGCTCGACAGTCTGTTCCTTTCCTATCTCTGAGGGGCTTATGGAACCGATTGTGTTGTTCAAGCAGGGCATGCTGCTGGTGGTAGTACTGACGGCACCGCCGTTGATTGTGGCGGTGGTGGTGGGTGTGTTGACATCGCTGGTGCAGGCCCTGATGCAGATACAGGACCAGACGCTGCCCTTCGGTATCAAATTAGTGGCGGTGGGTATCACCTTGATCATGACCGGGCGCTGGATCGGCGTGGAGTTGATCCAACTGATCAATCTGACCTTCGACATGATCGGCCGCTCGGCCCTGAACTGAGGTAGCGCCTGTGCTGCTGTACCTGGAGTATCTGCCCAGCTTGCTCATCGGCATGGCGCGTATTTATCCCTGCGCCATTCTGGTGGCAGCGTTCTGTTTTCAGCATATTCGCGGCAGGCTCCGCGGCACTATTGTAATGGTCCTGGCGCTCCTGCCTGCGCCGGGTATTCACGCGGCGCTGGAGGGGCACGACTACTCGGCGCTCATACTCGCTGGGCTGGTGCTCAAGGAGATTGCCCTGGGATTGTTGCTGGGGGTGCTGCTGTCGATGCCGTTCTGGATGTTCGAGGCAGTGGGAGCGTTGCTGGATAACCAGCGCGGTGCCTTGGCCGGTGGCCAGCTCAACCCTTCGTTGGGGCCGGATGCCACCCCGATGGGGCATTTGTTCAAGCAATTGGCCATTTTTCTGCTGATGACCACCCTGGGGTTGGGCGCGTTGACCCAGGTGATCTGGGACAGCTACCTGATCTGGCCTCCCACGGTGTGGTTCCCGCTGCCGGCGGCGAATGGAATGAGCCTGTTTGTCGATCTGCTGGGCGATACCTTTACACACATGATGCTCTACGCGGCGCCTTTTATTGCGGTACTGCTGTTGCTGGAGTTTGGTATCGCGCTGCTGGGGGTCTACAGCCAACAGTTACAAGTGAGCACGCTTGCGCCACCGGTCAAATGCCTGGCGGGTATCGGTATTTTGTTGCTGTACTTTGCACTGCTGCAGGACCTGATCGTCGGGCGCATGAGCCTGCTGGGCGACTTGAAACACTCACTCGGTCTCTTGATAAAGGTCGCCACCCCATGAGTGATTCAGGCGAAAAAAAACACCCGGCCTCAGCCAAAAAGCTGCGTGACCAACGCAAGAAAGGCCAGGTCGCCCAAAGCCAGGATGTCGCAAAGTTACTGGTGCTGACCGCCATCAGCGAGATTGCGTTGTTCACCGCCGAGACCAGCCTGCAACGCTTCCAGCAATTGATGCTCTTGCCGATGTCACGCCTGACGCAGCCCTTTGCGCGAGCACTGGAAGAAGTGCTGTCCGAGGGTTTGGTGGTGTTTTTCTCATTCGCCCTGTTGATGGTCGGGGTTGCGATTGCCGCCAAGCTGATCAGCAGTTGGATGCAGTTCGGGTTGCTGTTTGCTCCGCAGACCCTGAAGCTGGATTTCAACCGCCTCAACCCGATCAGCCAAATCAAGCAAATGTTCTCTGCCCAGCAATTGATGAACCTATTGATGAGCGTTGCGAAAGCATTCCTTATCGCTTTGATTGTGTATGGGGTGATCTGGCCCTCATTGGGCACGCTGATCAACCTGGCCACCAGCGATCTGCAAAGTTACATCCTGGCGTTGATTGCGCTGTTTCGTCATCTGCTGCATGCCTGCCTCGGCATGCTGCTGGTGCTGGCGCTTATCGACCTGGTGATGGTCAAGCACTTCTTTGCCAAACGCATGCGCATGACCCAAGTGGAGGTCGTCAAAGAGTACAAGGACATGGAAGGTGACCCTCACGTAAAGGGGCAGCGACGTGCACTGGCGCATCAGATGGCCCAGGAAGAACCCAAGGTCAAGCTGCCCAAGCTGGAAGAGGCCGATATGCTGGTGGTCAACCCGACTCACTTTGCCGTGGCCCTTTACTACCGGCCCGGTAAAACGGCGCTGCCCCTGCTGGTCAGCAAGGGCACAGATGACGAAGCGCGCAAATTGATCCGGCGCGCCAAGGCGGCCGATGTGCCGGTGATCCAGTGCGTATGGCTGGCACGCACGCTTTACACGAAAAAACTGGGAGCCAGCATACCCCGCGAAACCTTGCAGGCTGTGGCGCTGATTTACCGCACCTTGCGCGAGCTCGATGATGAAGCCAAGCGCGAAACTCTGGAACTGCCGGAACTCGAGCAGCGTTAATCATCTGTCCAAGGCTTGCAGATTGGCCAGCGACAGCATCCGGCTGAGGACCCTGTCGAGGGTGCTGTTCGTTGCCGGCAATGCATGCCAGATCACCAAATGGCCTTTGGCGTCGAGGTAGATAAAACAGCCATCGAACGCCACCGCCTGTTCAAAACGTCGCTCCAACGCTCGCTGCAATTGCCCGGCCTGCAACGTTTCGCGAGCGACTTGCAGGGCCAGCCCTGGGCGATTTCCGGCGGGCAGTGCGCACACCTTGATACCGGGCGCGAGGGACAAGTGAGCAGCAGCGCCGCTCACTAGGTTGTCCAGAAATACCTGGCGTTTATCGTCGGGCATTTCCTGGGTCCTCATCGTTCCAGCGACACAGTCTGGTAATCCGCCCGCTCACCGGCGGGGCCAGGTTCGACGCGCATCTGCGGCGGCCACCAGATCACCATCTTGCCCTTGGTCGATTGCGGGCGTGAGCACGAATCACCTTTGCAGGTGGGCGTACAGCCGGTGATGAGCACCGCTGCGCCGATCAGGGTCATGCACAAAAGTCTGAGTTTCATGGCGTAGCCTTTTTATCGGAAGTGATCAAGGACGGACGGGGCACACTGATATGTTCATCCTTCAACACAGGGCGCATGGCGATAAATACCTCGGCTTCTTCACCTGGCTTGAGCCAGGCGCGTGGCCACACGGTGACCGCGAGGGTCTGCGAGTTGCTGCATTCCTTTTCATCGATACGCACATTGCGCTTGAACTGGTTGCGCAACACCACGACCGCCACGTTGTATTCCGGTCCGGCGTACCACTGGCTACGTTCGGTATTCAATGCCAACAAGTCTCGTGTGCTGCACAAGGTGTTCAGCCCCAGAGGCATCGGTGCCGGGTTGAACGCCTGGGGCACTTCCCCGCTGACGAGGCGTGCCAGGGTGCTGATGATGTCACTGCGCTTGATCACCGGCTCATGGGGGGAATAGCGCCTGGCCAGTGGTGTGAGAGCGGCTTGTAACTCGGCCTGATCGGCTTGCGGCAAGTAGCGTGACGGGTCGTCCTGGTCGCCGATGACGCGTGGTGTGAGGATAAATAAGCGCTCACGCCGATTATTCTGGCGTTCAGTCGATGAAAACAGCGCCTTGCCCAACAGTGGAATATCCCCCAGCAAGGGTATCTTTTTTTGCCTGTCAGAACTCTCAGTGACGTGGAAACCGCCGACCACCAGCGAGCGTTTTTCTTCCATCACAGCTTGTGTGCTGACCTTGCCCCGGCGCACATCCAAGTGATTGGGGTCGGGGTTGGTCTCGTCGAAATTGCCATCCTCAATATCCACTGCCAAATGGATCTGGTGAACGCCGCAGCTGGTGGTGACCCTGGGCACGACCTGAAAGCTGGTGCCCACGGTGACCGGTAAGATAGTTGCGTATTCGCTGCCGGGGGTCAGGTATTGGGTGCGGTTGAAGTCAATCACCGCGGGTTGGTTTTCCAGGGTGAGCACCGAGGGGTTTGAGACCATGGTTGCTAGCCCTTTGGCTTCCAGCGCGCGGATATCTGCGTAGAAACGATCACGGTTCTCGATCGATAACTGCGACGAGGTGCCGGGTGCCATGTTCGCGCCACCCCGGAAACGACTGTTCTGGAAACCCCAGTTCACCCCGAATTCGCGCAATTGCGTGCGCTCGATATCCAGAATGATCGCATCGATTTCGATCAGCTTGCGCGCGACGTCAAGTTGCGTGATCAACTCACGGTACATGGCCTGGCGTTCCGGCAAGTCGTAGATCAGCACCGCGTTGTTGCGCAGATCGGCTTCGACGCGTATCCGGCTGTTTGAGACCGGAGCGCGCGGGGTCAATGCGGGGGCTGCGTCGAACTGCCCGCTATTGCCATTTGCACCGAGCATTTGGCCTAGCAGTGGGTTGCCCAGCCGAGGAACGTTGGGGGTGAGCGGGGCAGGCTGGGACGTCGGGCGCTGGCTCAGTCCAGTGAGCGCAGAGGCAGAACGTGGTTCCAGCAGCCCCCGCAGAATAGTGGCGACGCCAGGTACGGTGAGCTTTTCTCCGCGATAATCCACATGACGGTCCGCCGCACTGGCAAACTTCAGCGGGTAACTCAGCACGCTCTGCTTCTCATCCGGCGAGCGGCGCTGACTGCTGAACTGCTTGATCTGATCGATATAGCGCTTGGGGCCGGAGACAAGTACCACGCCGTCTTCCGGCAACTCGCCCCACCCGAAACGGCTGTCGAGCAATCCGATATCGGTCAGCGCCTGCTTAAGGTCAGCAATCGTTTCCGAGGAGACTTCCAGGCGCGCGGACTCCTGCTGGTCCAGCGTACTGATGAAGAGGGTGTTGTTGTAGAGATACCACTGAAAACGGTGCTCGACGCCCAGCCTGTCCAGCATCGATTGCGGGGTGTTCGCGCGGATCTTGCCGTTGACGTCGCCTTCCAGCAGGCCCTCGATTTGCAGTTGCGTGCCGAAGGTCTGGGCGAAGTCTTCGAGCACTTCCCGTAAGGGTTTGTGTTCAGCTTCATAGGCGTAGGCGGTGTTTTTCCATTCGGCGGGGATGGCGGCAAGGCTGTTGTGCACCGGGGCCAGCAAGCAGGCAAATGCGACCAGGCATCGCCAGTCAGGCCGTTTGCAAGGAATTTCAGGCGGGTTGAGGCGCAAGCTGCTGCGCTTGAGGATCTTGTTATACATAAAAGCTTCCCTATCTAGTGCTGTAACGAGCGTAGCGACGTAGGTTTGAACGGATGGACCGGCTTGTTCAGGCGCGCGACAGTGGCGCGCCAGGTATCGCGTTGGTTGAGCAGGGACTCGATACAGCGCTGCAGATGCTGTGCGTCGTGTCTGTCGTGCACGCAATGAATCAGCCAGAGGTCACCACTCACTGGAGACTGAGCGAGAGCACCCTGAAAATGTGCCAGGCTGATCGCTCCGAGTCGCATCCAGGTCATCAGCGTTGATTTATTTGGGGGGGATTGGGTCAATTGGACACTGAGCAACAGAGTGGTCGAACAGAGACTCAGGACAACTTCGTCATCATTCTCGAATAATCTGAATTCCCCAGTGCCACGACTCAAATACTCGGCAAGTAACGCTTCCAATTTACTGCGCGCTGTCCAGGCCGGATTTGAGTAGCATGAACTGCACGCGGGTCTGCTCATTCAGTACATATTCAGATTTGCGGTGTTGAGTGATGAGGTCGAAAAAAAATTCCATGTCTTCCGCAGAACCGGAGTTGTTTTCTAGTGCGTAAGTGAGGTCTCGTTTAACGTGGCGTGCATCACTTAAGAGTCTGCTTTTAAAACCGTCGAAATAATTCATGGGATTTCCTCTAGGCGTACATCCCTTTTTGGTAAATATTTCAAATTGGTTCCATGGGGCTCCGGTTTTATTTCATGAAATGTATTCATTCGCCTTATTTCAAAGGGCTGTCATCATTTTTCATGAGGGTGTTGACCATGGAGATCCAGTCAATGCGGAAGTCGCCCTCTTCGGTATTCAATAGGAGCACTTGCGGTTCGATCGAATTTTCTGCGCGCAGCGTCCAGTGATTATTACCGCCGCTGTCCAGGCATCGCCTTACAGTCTCAAGTTCATGTGGGTTGCACACCAGTGTTGCTTTGATTGCGGGAACGTGGCATGCCACCAGTTGCTTGATAAGGGCGGCAATGCGGTGTGGGGCGGGCGTTTCTTCAAGGAGCAAATAGATAGTCTGGTTGGCAATCGACGTAGCGTGTCGTTCGAGGCTGTCACATAACGCCTGACGCTCGACTTCCCAACGTTGAAGTTGGGTATTCACACGCTGCCATATTTCCAGGCCGGCTTTTTCGAGCAAGTCTTCACGTTGTTCGTGTGCCTCTCGAAGTAATTGCCTAGCCGCTGCCTTTGCCTGTTCCACCACGTCACCGGCCAGGGTGTAACGTGCGAGTGCTTCGCACGAGACCAGGCTTCCCGGGACGGGAGGTGTTGCGCCAAGCGAGTCGATTTTGCGTCGGCATAACATCATTAATCTCCCTGTTCCCATGAATCAAAAGCGCCACTGTTGCCGTTCGCGCCCATCCGCCATATCACCGCATGCCAGAGGGTATCGAGACGGCTATGAGAGCCGTTGAGCGTCAGTGTTTTTTCTTCCAGGTCAAGGACGCGTCGGCGAGGAAAGCGCAGCCTGATTCGTTGCCAGGTAGCAGGGCTGATCCAGACGCGTAGTAATTGCAACGGATCGTTATCGGGTTGCAGGATATCAACGGGCAACGCTTTGGACAGACTGTTACACCACTGGTGATGGTGCTCATCCAGTGCCGTTGCGTAGGTAGGACGGCAGATGCCGTCGATCAGGGCGAGGCCCAGGTCCAGTTGTTTCATTGAAGCAACTGCCAATTGAAGTACCGTGGGGTCAGGTACTGGCGGTAGGCAGGGGGCAACGCCGTAATGTGTACCCGTGACTACCTGCCCACTGCGATGAAGCTCCACAAGCGCGGCGTATTTTTTTACCGTTTTCCAGTCTTCATGCGCATGTAACCAGGGGGCTGCCCACCATTGGGCCCATAAAAGATTACTCATTGTTTGAATGAGCCGGCAGGTCATGGGATGGCCCATGTGTTTGAGCCGGTAATACAGAGTCGTTCAGGACTTGTTGCGTTCGCTTATGCCAGAACACGCCTGCCGATATCAAAAGCACTAAGGTAAGCAGCGTGACCGTCACTAGGGTTTGCCAAAAAAAGATGTCATCTCCAGGAACCAGAAACGGCCCCAAGTAGGCCAGCCGTTGTTGGTCCAGATAAGCTGTCGCGGGCACGAAGACGACTGTCAGTTTTTGCGGGTTGTCGACGGCTGCGGCCATCCCCGGAATGCTACTTGCAACCATCCTGCGAACACGCGCCCTGATTTTGTCCGGGTCAAGCCGCGGATCATGTTTAATGAACACGGACGCGGAGGCGGGTTGTACTGGCTCCCCCGGAGCAATGCGCTCCGGCAATACCACATGTACGCGGGCCACGACAACGCCGTCAATGTTCGATAAAGTTGTTTCCAGCTCTTGGGATAACGCGTAGATGTAGCGGGCTCTTTCTTCCAGCGGCGTTGAAATCACGCCTTCTTTACGAAAGGTGTCGCCCAGCGTAGCGCGTGCTGCTCGAGGGAGCCCGACGGCCTCCAGTGTTCGTACGGCACGCGCCATGTCGGATGCATTGACAACCACGATGACGCCATCTTTTGCGGGGACTTTCGTGGCGCGGATATGTTTGTCTGCCAGTTCTGCTACGACTTCATTGGCCTCCTGTTCAGTGAGTTGGCGATGAAGCTCGACACGTTCACTGCAGGCATTCAATAGGAACGAGAAAAACAGGATGAATGCGATAAATAGCGGGCGATTCATTTTAACCTACTGGAGGTTGCTGATTTTATCGATGCATTGGGCCGTCTTGCCGACGCTCTTCGTCAACATGTGCGTCAGTAGCAAGGCGTCGGAAAGCTGACTTGGATATTTTCTAGCCTCGTCGAATTTGTTTGTGCCGCTGAGTGCGCGCAGACTCTTGGTCATGCGATCAGTGACAGAAGTTAGCTTGCCGGCGGCGTCGGCAAACGGGGTTTGTGGATTGAAATGACTAACCGCCATGTTCGGGAATGAAGAGGGAGTCAAGGCCGAGTTGAAAAAGTTTACATCTGTACTTGAGGCGCGCACGTCGTCTGTTCTGGAGACACCAGACAGTCTGATTTCAGCAGGATTTATAACGTTTATCATCATGGAGCCCCGCCGCTGAGTGGTATGGATTTGCAGTGTTTAGTGGGAATAACAATGTTCACTTAGATGGCCTCTCCGCAGGGGATGTCGGAAAGGCCAAGACGCTGTCGTGTAATTACAAACGCAGGGCGTCAACGGCTGATTTGATACCGCTGGTATTAGCGTTTTCTGCCGCTTTGAATGCGTTTTTTACGCCATCCGCCCGTTTTTTTGCTTCTGTGGCTTCAAGGCCTGCGTCGGCATCTTGAGCAGACATGCTGCTGTTATTGCCGAAACCGCCCGAATAAGGTGAAAAGGATGAGCTGCTAGGAATAGCCATGTTGTTTCTCCTTGTATAACGTTAGGTTTACTGGATTCAGCGATACTTTAAGACGGGGTTATCACCGCAATGCTGTTCCACTATTTATGTGGTTCAAGAGATGTATGCGTTCCCAGCAGCACTGGAAGGTATGTTTCAAAAGATGTGCTACCTTTTTGCTCGGCGCACGTTCAGGGCATTCTCAGTTCAGTGATACGCCTAGATGCTTCATTCGGTGGTAGAGCGTTCTTTTGGCAACACCCAGCTCATTCGCCACACTGTCGACACAGTGGCTGTTTTGACGAAGCGACTCCTCAATCAGCGACTTCTCCATCTGATGCAAGCGTGTCTTCAGGCTCATGTCTAGTTCCTGGCGGATCATCACTGTTGTAGAGAGCGGTGGCAGGCCGAGTACGAAGCGCTTCGCCGTGGAGCGTAGCTCGCGGACATTGCCTCTCCAGGAGTGGCACAGCAACTGCTGTAACAGCTGGTTACTGGGAGAGGGAGGGGGCTGGCATTTGAAGTGATCAGCCTCTTGCTCAATCATCTCAAGGAACATAGGTATGATCCGCCCTGGCTGATCCCGCAACGTTGGGAGGTGGATACCTACGACATTCAAGCGAAAGTATAGGTCGCGACGGAAGGTACCTTGCTCGACCATGTCGTGCAGGGCGTGCTGGGCAGATGCAATCACGCGCATGTCTACTGGGATGAATCGGGTAGAGCCTAAACGTTCCACCCCACGGGATTCCAATACGCGTAAAAGCTTTGCTTGCAGCGTCAACGGCATGCTGTCGATTTCATCTAGGTATAAGGTGCCCAGATGGGCCGCTTCAATGAAGCCAGCCCGAGATTGCATGGCGCCCGTGTAGGCGCCACTGTTTACGCCGAATAGCTGGCTTTCGGCAAGGCTTTCCGGAATGGCAGCACAGTTGACCGCGACGAAGTTTCCTTTGCGGCGGGAGAGGTGGTGTATATGGTGCGCCAAGGTATCTTTACCAGTACCTGTTTCTCCCAGTAGCAGAATATCTACATCGAGAGCCGCTGTGCTATTTACCGTGGTTTCGATACTCGGGCAATCAGAAAAAGATATATTTGTTATAAGTCTATTCTGACTGAGCGTCGACATGGCGCTTTGCTCCAATGTAGTGGCTGAGTTATGTGGGGCCTATCTCCGTATGCACTCAGTTAAACAGGAATTTTTTCTGATGTCACGATTCCGTCAATGCATAAAGTCATGCTTAAGGCTTAAGCAGTAGGTGTTAAAACTTATCAAGGTTTTATTGGCTTGTTTATACAAGAGGGGTGTAAGAGAAGTCTTAAAATAATAAGGAATAGCTTTGGTGGGCGCGGGTTTTTTCGGTAAAAGGTAAGGAGTATGCCGAACTTTTTTATTTAAAATTTTCAGGCAGTGTCCTGTTCATAGGTGCGTCCGTGAACAGAAAAGATTTTAAATTTGACGAGAGAGCGCCCACAAAAAAACCGATGCAACTGCATCGGTTTTTTTGTGGGCGGTGTAAATCGCGGGTGGTACTTATACGTTAAAGCGGAAGTGCATCACATCGCCATCTTTAACGATGTATTCCTTACCTTCCAAGCGCCACTTACCGGCTTCCTTGGTACCGGCTTCGCCCTTGTACTGGATGAAGTCGTTGTAGGCGATCACTTCGGCGCGGATGAAGCCCTTCTCGAAGTCGGTGTGGATCACGCCGGCAGCCTGTGGCGCGGTGGCGCCGACTTTGACGGTCCAGGCGCGGACTTCTTCGACACCGGCGGTGAAGTAAGTCTGTAGGTGCAGCATTTCGTAGCCAGCGCGGATCACTCGGTTCAGGCCAGGCTCTTCCAGGCCCAGGGCCTCGAGGAACATGTCTTTCTCTTCGCCGTCATCCAGCTCGGCGATTTCCGCTTCGATCTTGTTGCACACCGGAACCACGATCGCGCCTTCTTCGTCGGCGATAGCCTTGACCACGTCGAGCAGCGGGTTGTTCTCGAAGCCGTCTTCAGCAACGTTGGCGATGTACATCACAGGCTTGGTCGTCAGCAGATGGAAGCCCTTGATCACCGCTTTTTCGTCGGAGCTCATGTTCTTCATCAGGCTGCGCGCAGGCTTGCCTTCGGTAAAATGGGCAATCAGCTGCTCCAGCAGGCCTTTCTGGACCACTGCATCCTTGTCACCGCCCTTGGCGTTACGCGCAACCTTCTGCAGTTGCTTTTCGCAGCTGTCGAGGTCGGCGAAGATCAGTTCCAGGTCGATGATCTCGATGTCACGCTTCGGGTCAACGCTGTTGGAGACGTGAATCACGTTCTCGTCTTCAAAGCAGCGGACCACGTGGGCGATGGCATCGGTCTCGCGGATGTTGGCCAGGAACTTGTTACCCAGGCCTTCACCTTTCGACGCACCGGCTACCAGGCCGGCGATGTCGACGAATTCCATGGTGGTCGGCAGGATGCGCTTGGGATTGACGATGGCCGCCAATGCCGCAAGGCGCGGGTCCGGCATAGCCACGATACCGCTGTTGGGTTCGATGGTGCAGAAGGGGAAGTTCTCCGCTGCAATACCGGACTTGGTCAAGGCGTTGAACAGGGTGGATTTGCCGACGTTGGGCAGGCCGACGATGCCGCAATTGAATCCCATGGTGTTTCCCCTCGGTAAGAGTCAGGCCTTCTGGCTGTGCAGGTTTTTCATCGCGCGGTTCCATTCACCGGCGAAGATATCCGGCAGCACGCCGAGGGCAAAATCGATGCTGGCATCGAGTTTTTCCTGTTCGGCGCGTGGCGCACGACCCAGGACGAAATTTGAAACCATACTGGCAACGCCTGGGTGGCCAATGCCGAGCCGCAGACGGTAAAAATTATTCTGATTACCCAGCTGCGCAATGATGTCGCGCAGGCCATTGTGCCCGCCATGCCCGCCGCCGAGCTTGAGCTTGGCAACGCCGGGTGGCAGGTCCAGTTCGTCATGGGCCACCAGGATTTCCTCGGGTTTGATCCGGAAGAAGCCCGCAAGCGCCGCGACAGATTGGCCGCTGCGGTTCATGTAGGTGGTGGGAATCAGCAGACGAACATCCTGACCCTGATGCGAGAAGCGCCCGGTCAGGCCAAAATATTTGCGATCGGCCGCAAGGTTTACACCTTGTGCGTGGGCGATGCGCTCAACAAAAAGGGCCCCCGCGTTATGCCGGGTCTGTTCGTATTCGGCGCCTGGATTTCCCAGGCCAACGATCAGTTTAATGGCAGTCACGACAGGAGCCCTTCCTTTGGAGTTGTGAATAACATCGCCGCAACCTGGTTGCGGCGAAAGTGGACGACAGAAGCTAACTTATCCAGAGATAAACTTCGCGTTATCGCCCGCTTTCTCGCTACGTTTCGGTCCGCGATGTTTCCTCAAGCTCCGACGTTACAGAGAGAAATTACTCTGCAGCGGGTTCTTCAGCTTCGTCAGCTTCTACGACAACACGTGGAGCGTGGACGTTGGCAACAGCCTTGTCGTCATCGTGAGCCAGAGCGACGAATTCAACGCCTTTAGGGGCTTTGAGGTCGGACAAGTGAATGATGGTGCCGATTTCAGCAGCCGACAGGTCGACTTCGATGAACTCAGGCAGATCTTTCGGCAGGCAGCTTACTTCCAGCTCAGTGGCAGTGTGGGAAACAACGCCACCTTTCTTGATCGGTGCTTCTTCACCGACGAAGTGCACAGGTACGATAGCGTTCAGCTTTTGACCGGCTACAACGCGGATGAAGTCAGCGTGCAGCACGTGGCCTTTGGCTGGGTGGCGTTGCAGAGCCTTGATGATGACGTTCTGCTTTTTGCCACCGACGTTCAGCTCGATGATGTGGCTGTAGGCCGCATCGTTTTCGAGCAGTTTGGCAATTTCTTTAGCCAGCATGCTGATGGATTCAGGGGCTTTTTCGCCACCGTAAACTACAGCTGGAACCAGGCTTGCGAGACGACGCAGGCGGCGGCTCGCACCTTTCCCCAGGTCGGAACGCACTTCAGCATTCAGAGTAAAATCGTTCATGTTGTATCTCCAAAATAACCACATTCGCCCCAGCGTTTGCGACCAGCGCTAAAGGCGATATGGGCAAAAAAGCCCCGCCCCAACAAAATGCTGGGGCGGGGCGCTTTTCGTCAGTGAGGTGTACCGAAGGTTTGACCCTTAACGGAACATCGCGCTGATCGATTCTTCGTTGCTGATACGGCGAACCGCTTCGGCAACTACCGGTGCGATATCCAGTTGACGGATACGCGAACAGGCTTGAGCAGCAGCGGACAACGGGATGGTGTTAGTCACCACCAGTTCGTCCAGCATGGAATTCTCGATGTTCTCGATCGCTCGACCCGACAGCACAGGGTGTGTGCAGTAGGCGAAGACTTTAGCTGCACCGTGCTCTTTCAAGGCTTTGGCCGCGTGGCACAGGGTGCCGGCGGTGTCGACCATGTCATCAACCAGAATACAGGTACGCCCTTCGACATCACCGATGATATGCATCACTTCAGAGTGATTGGCTTTCTCACGGCGTTTGTCGATGATCCCGAGATCAACGCCCAGGGATTTGGCAACGGCCCGTGCACGCACGACGCCACCAATGTCCGGGGACACGATCATCAGGTTTTCAAAGCGCTGGTCTTCAATGTCATCCACCAAGACTGGGGAGCCGTAGATGTTATCTACCGGAATATCGAAGAACCCCTGGATTTGGTCAGCGTGCAGGTCAACCGTGAGAACACGGTCGATACCTACCACGGTCAGCATGTCAGCAACGACTTTCGCGCTGATAGCCACACGTGCGGAACGCGGACGGCGATCCTGACGGGCATAACCAAAGTAAGGGATTACAGCTGTGATTCGAGTCGCTGAGGAGCGGCGGAAGGCATCAGCCATCACGACGAGTTCCATCAGGTTATCGTTGGTCGGAGCGCAGGTCGGCTGAATAATGAAGACGTCTTTACCGCGGACATTTTCATTGATCTCGGCTGTAATTTCGCCGTCGGAGAATTTACCGACAGAGATGTCACCGAGAGGGATATGCAGCTGACGTACGACACGTCGAGCCAGATCGGGGTTGGCGTTCCCCGTAAAGACCATCATCTTGGACACGCGCAGTACCTAGAGGCTGAGGGTAACCTGGATGAGTATAGGAAAATGGCAGGGGCGGCTGGATTCGAACCAACGCATGGCAGGATCAAAACCTGCTGCCTTACCGCTTGGCGACGCCCCTGTATCTGTTGCAACGAGTGCCTAACACTCGATTCCTTTTAGAGCAGACTTTGCAGCTTACGATGCAACATCGAAACGTTGCTTCCTTTTGCTACAAACCCTGTAAGGGTCTCTGTAAGAAGGGCCGAGACTTTATCAGCTTCAGCTTTGCTTGGGAAGCCCCCAAACACACAACTTCCAGTTCCGGTTAATTTTGCTTCGGTAAATTTACCTAACAAATTCAAAGCGTTACGTACCTCTGGATAACGCCTTGCTACAACCGGTAAGCAGTCATTTCGACTGTTTCCCTTGGGAACGGGGCGCACTTTAATGGGAGGAGAGTTACGTGTCAACAGTGGATCTGAAAAAATTTCTGCTGTACTTACAGATACTTGCGGAACAAGCACAACGTACCACGGTTCTTCGGGGTATTCCGGGCTGAGTTTCTCCCCCACACCCTCGGCGAAAGCCGCGTGCCCACGCACGAAAACCGGGACGTCAGCGCCCAGCGCCAAACCCAGCGCAGCCAGGCGATCGTGGTCCCAACCCAGTTGCCACAAATGATTCAGTCCCAGCAGTGTGGTCGCGGCATTCGAGCTGCCGCCACCGATACCACCGCCCATGGGCAGGATTTTATCGATCCAGATATCGATGCCGAGCGGGCAGCCGGATTGTTCCTTAATTTTTTTGGCGGCCTTCACAATCAGGTTGCTGTCGTGAGGAACGCCTTCGAACTCGGTGTGCAACTGAATCACGCCGTCGTCGCGGACGGCGAAAGTCAGTTCATCGCCGTAGTCGAGAAATTGAAACAGCGTCTGCAACTCGTGATAACCGTCTTCGCGGCGACCCAGAATATGCAGCATCAAATTGAGTTTGGCCGGGGAGGGCAGGGTCAGCGTTTGTACTGTCACGTTATTGCCCCAGCTTGCGCGGTTGCCAGTCCTTGATCACCAGCGTGACGTCAAGGTCGGTACCGTGCAGTTTGATGCGCTCGGGCAACCAGTAACCGCTTTGTTCTACGTAGCTTAGGTATTCGACTTGCCAGCCATCCTGTTCCAGGGTAGCCAGGCGGCTGTCGCCATTCAGGCTCAGACGGCTTTTGCTGTCAGGCGCTGGCAGGCCGCGTACCCACCAGACCAGATGGGACACTGGCAGCTTCCAGCCAATCTGTTCTTCAAGCAGTACTTCCGGCGAGGTCGCCTCATAGCGCCCCTGGTTGGCCACTTCGAGGCTGACTTGCCCCGGACGGCCGGTCAGGCGTGCGGCACCCCGGCCCAGCGGGCCGGAAAGACGAATGTCATAGTAATCCTGGCGTTGCAGCCAGAACAGCGTGCCGCTGCCGGAATCTTTGGGGGCGCGAACCCCTACTTTGCCTTCGATCTGCCAGCCATCGATGCTGCTGAGCTGGTCTTTGTGCTGTTTCCATTGCGCCGGGTTGCCCTGGCCCTCAACGGATTCACGGGCGCCGAAACCCGCGCAACCGGCGAGCAGGGCGATAAAACTGAACACTACGATGTGGCGCAAGAACATAAGCTTAAAGGGTCTCGGAACCGGTCAGGCGCTTGATGGTGCTGCGCAGGATGGTGCTTTCGGGTTGTTCCTTGAGGAATTTTTCCCAGATTTGTCGTGCTTCGCGCTGTTTGCCATTGGCCCACAACACTTCGCCCAGGTGAGCGGCGACTTCCTGGTCGGGGAAGCGTTCCAGCGCCAGGCGCAGCAAGCGTTCGGCTTCGTCCAGGTTGCCCAGGCGGTAATTCACCCAGCCCAGGCTGTCGAGTACGGCCGGGTCTTCAGGGTTGAGCTTGTGGGCTTGTTCGATCAGTGCCTTGGCTTCGTCGTAACGGGTAGTACGGTCGGACAAGGTGTAACCCAAGGCATTGAGGGCCATCGCATTGTCCGGGTCGCGCTTGATGATCAGGCGCAGGTCTTTTTCCATCTGCCCCAAGTCATTGCGTTTTTCCGCCTGCATGGCGCGGGTGTACAACAGGTTCAAATCGTCAGGGAATTGCAACAAGGCTTGTTGCAGCAATTTCCAGGCGCGCTCACCCTGATTGTTGGCCGACAAAGTCTCGGCCTGGATCAGGTAAAGCTGGATGGCGTAGTCCGGCTCGGCATCGCGCGCGGCGGTCAGGCGTTTTTCCGCCTCATCGGTGCGACCGTTGCTCATCAGGATATCGGCCTGGCGCAATTGGGCTGGCAGGTAGTCATTGCCGGGGCCGACCTGGGCATATTCGAGCAGGGCGGCCTGCGGATCATTGCGTTCTTCGGCGATGCGGCCGAGGTTCAGGCGCGCCGAGTCCACATGGCTTTCGCGCTGGATCAGCTCTTCCAGGTAACCCTTGGCCTCGTCCCACGCCTTGGCTTCCAGGCATACCAGCGCCAGGGAATAACGCAATTCGTCGTCGTCCGGGTATTGCTGGACCAGATTGGCGAACTGCACTTTGGCGTCCTCCATGCGGTCCTGCTCTACCAGCATGCGTGCGTAAGTCAGGCGCAGACGCTTGTCGTCCGGGTACTTCTTGATACTTTTTTCCAGCAGCGGAATCGCTTCCTTGCCGCGATTGAGGTTCTGCAACAGACGTGCGCGTAACAGGATCGGTGCAACCTCGCCTTCTTCCGGCGGATTCTGTTCCAGCAGTTTGAGCGCTGCGTCGGCTTCGTCACCCTGCTGCAGCAGCAAGGCCTTGCCGAAAATCAGCTGGCTGTTTTTCGGATGTTTTTGCAGCAGGCGGTCGAAACTCTTCATCAGGCCATTGCGCGTGTCCTGGTCGGTGTCGGCAGCTGACAGCGCGAGGAAGTCGAAATGGGTGTCGCCTTTGCCCTGCAGGACTTTCTCCATGTAGACCATGGAGTCGTCATAGCGCTCGGCGCGCGCCAGTTGGATCGCCGCCGCGCGCTGTGCTTCCAGGTCGTCCGGTGCGTTTTTCGCCCAGATCAGCGACGTGTCCAGCGCAGCCTGGTCGGCGCCCAGGTACTCGGCGATGCGAAACGCCCGCTCGGAAATCCCCGGATCCTGTGTGTTGATGGCCTGGGTCACGTAGTTGTCCAGCGCAATATCGAAGCGATTGCGCTGGCCGGCCAGCTCCGCGCTCAGCAGGCTGAACACCGTTTCTTCACTGAACGATGAATAAACCTTGGGCTTTTCAGGGGCGGGGGTGCTGTCTTCTACGGGCGGTGTACCGTCCGGCGACACGGGTGCCATGGCCTGGCAGCCGCTGAGGAAGACAAAAGCAAGGAGCAACGCGGAAGATGTATTCATATAGGAAGAGGACGACTAACCTGCGGTCGGATCATCATGACACAAGCCTTCGGCCAAACATAACCGAGACTCAGTGGACGCCTTTCATAGGCACAACATATAGGGACAATAGACGACGGTGGTTGTTCTGAATCTTTCGAAGTAGGACAATTGTCGGCTTCCCGACATCATCAGCGATATTGAATGGCCTTCCTCGCACTCGGTATTAACCACAAGACTGCCTCCGTAGACGTGCGCGAGCGCGTTGCGTTTACGCCAGAGCAGTTGGTTGAGGCCTTGCAGCAGCTCTGCCGGCTCACCGACAGTCGCGAAGCTGCGATCCTTTCAACCTGCAATCGCAGCGAGCTTTATATAGAGCAGGAACATCTTTCAGCGGATGTGGTGCTGCGCTGGCTGGCCGATTATCACCATTTGAGTCTCGATGACCTGCGTGCCTGCGCTTATGTGCATGAAGAGGATGCGGCAGTTCGTCACATGATGCGTGTGGCGTCCGGCCTCGATTCGCTGGTGTTGGGTGAGCCGCAGATCCTCGGCCAGATGAAGTCCGCCTACGCCGTAGCGCGCGAAGCCGGAACCGTCGGCCCGCTGCTGGGGCGCTTGTTCCAGGCCACGTTCAACTCCGCCAAGCAGGTGCGCACCGACACTGCCATCGGAGAAAACCCGGTGTCCGTGGCGTTTGCTGCGGTGAGCCTGGCCAAGCAGATTTTCAGTGACTTGCAACGCAGCCAGGCCTTGTTGATTGGCGCGGGGGAGACCATCACCCTGGTCGCCCGTCACCTGCATGACCTGGGGGTCAAGCGGATCGTGGTCGCCAACCGCACGCTTGAGCGCGCCAGCATCCTTGCCGAACAGTTCGGCGCGCATGCCGTGTTGTTGTCTGACATCCCGGCCGAACTGGTGCGCAGCGATATCGTCATCAGTTCCACTGCCAGCCAGTTGCCGATCCTTGGCAAAGGCGCGGTCGAAAGCGCGCTGAAGCTGCGCAAGCACAAACCGATCTTTATGGTGGACATCGCCGTTCCCCGCGATATCGAGCCCGAAGTCGGCGACTTGGACGACGTTTACCTCTATAGCGTTGACGATCTGCACGAAGTGGTCGCCGAAAATCTCAAGAGCCGCCAGGGTGCAGCCCAGGCTGCTGAGGAAATGGTGAGCACCGGCGCCGAAGATTTCATGGTGCGCTTGCGTGAATTGGCGGCGGTGGATGTGCTCAAGGCGTATCGTCAGCAAGGCGAACGCCTGCGCGACGAGGAGCTGATCAAAGCCCAGCGCCTGCTGGCCAATGGCAGCAGCGCTGAAGAGGTGCTGATGCAACTGGCCCGTGGCCTCACCAACAAGTTACTCCACGCCCCCAGCGTACAATTAAAAAAGCTAACTGCCGAAGGCCGCCTCGATGCGCTGGCCATGGCCCAGGAACTCTTTGCCCTCGGTGAGGGCGCGTCAGAAAGCTCTTCGGATAAAAAACCGCAATGAAAGCGTCACTGCTCAATAAACTGGACGTGCTCCAGGACCGTTTCGAAGAACTGACCGCCTTGCTCGGCGATGGCGAGGTCATTTCCGATCAGACCAAGTTCCGCGCCTATTCCAAGGAATACGCCGAAGTTGAGCCGGTTGTGGCCACCTACAAAAACTTGCTGAAAGTGCAGGCCGATCTTGAAGGCGCCCAGGCGCTGCTCAAGGACAGCGACCCGGACATGCGTGAAATGGCCGTGGAAGAAGTCCGCGAGGCCAAGGAAAAGCTGGCCGAGCTGGAAGGCGACCTGCAACGCATGTTGCTGCCCAAGGATCCGAACGACGGGCGCAACGTGTTCCTAGAAATCCGTGCCGGCACTGGCGGCGATGAGGCGGCGATCTTCTCCGGCGACCTGTTCCGCATGTATTCGCGTTATGCCGAGCGTCGCGGCTGGCGGGTCGAAATCCTGTCCGAGAACGAAGGCGAACACGGCGGCTATAAAGAAGTCATCGCGCGGGTTGAAGGCGATAACGTCTACGGCAAGCTCAAGTTTGAGTCCGGTGCACATCGCGTGCAGCGCGTTCCGGCGACTGAATCCCAAGGCCGCATCCACACCTCGGCGTGCACCGTCGCGGTGTTGCCTGAGCCGGACGAGCAGGAAGCCATCGAGATCAACCCGGCTGACTTGCGTGTCGATACCTACCGCTCGTCGGGCGCCGGTGGCCAGCACGTCAACAAGACTGATTCGGCGATCCGTATCACCCACTTGCCGTCGGGTATCGTGGTGGAGTGCCAGGAGGAGCGTTCCCAGCACAAAAACCGTGCGCGGGCGATGTCGTGGTTGTCGGCCAAGCTCAATGACCAGCAGACCAGCGCCGCCGCGAACGCAATTGCCAGCGAGCGCAAGTTGCTGGTGGGTTCTGGCGACCGTTCCGAGCGTATCCGCACCTACAACTTTGCCCAGGGCCGGGTCACCGACCACCGGGTTAACCTCACCCTTTATTCCCTTGACGAAATTCTCGCGGGTGGCGTCGACGCGGTGATCGAGCCGTTACTCGCCGAGTATCAGGCCGATCAATTAGCGGCGATAGGTGAGTAAATGACCATCATTGCCAGCCTGCTGCGCGCCGCTGATCTGCCCGATTCGCCCACCGCGCGCCTGGATGCTGAATTGTTGCTGGCGGCTGCGCTGGGCAAGTCCCGCAGCTACCTGCACACCTGGCCGGAAAAAATTGTCAGCAGTGAAGACGCGTTGACCTTTGCCGGCTACCTGCAACGCCGTCGCGGCGGTGAGCCGGTGGCGTATATCCTCGGCCAGCAAGGCTTCTGGAAGCTGGACCTGGAGGTCGCGCCGCACACGCTGATCCCGCGTCCGGACACCGAACTGCTGGTGGAAACCGCCCTGGAACTGTTGCCAGCCACGCCCGCCACGGTCCTCGACCTGGGCACCGGCAGCGGGGCCATCGCGTTGGCCCTGGCCAGCGAGCGCCCAGCCTGGCAGATCACCGCTGTCGACCGAGTATTGGAAGCTGTGGCCCTGGCCGAGCGCAATCGCCAGCGCCTGCACCTCAATAACGCAGCGGTGCTGAACAGCCACTGGTTCAGCGCGCTGCAGGGTCATACCTATGACCTGATCATTAGCAACCCGCCGTATATTGCCGACAATGATCCACACCTGGTGGCCGGTGACGTGCGCTTCGAGCCGGCCAGCGCATTGGTGGCCGGTCATGACGGCTTGGATGACCTGCGCCTGATCATCAAAGAAGCCCCCGCTCACCTGAATGCTGGCGGCCGGCTGTTGCTGGAGCACGGTTACGACCAGGCCCCGGCTGTGCGCGATCTGCTGTTGAGTGAAGGCTTTGAAGAGGTACACAGCCGTATCGATCTCGGCGGACACGAGCGCATCACGCTGGGACGCCGGCCGTGCTGAGCGATCAGGAGCTGTTGCGCTATAGCCGACAGATTCTGTTGCAGCATGTCGACATCGACGGCCAGTTGCGCCTGAAAAACGGCCGTGCATTGATCGTTGGTCTTGGTGGGCTGGGCGCACCCGTTGCGCTGTACCTGGCGGCCGCGGGTGTGGGTGAGTTGCATCTGGCGGACTTCGACACGGTCGACCTGACCAACCTGCAACGCCAGATCATCCATGACACCGACAGCGTTGGGCAGACCAAGGTCGACTCGGCCCTGCGCCGCCTGAGCGCCATCAACCCCGAAATCAAGCTGACTGCCCACCGCGCTGCGCTGGATGCCGATTCCTTGGCCGCCGCGGTAGGTGCGGTCGATGTTGTGCTCGATTGCAGCGACAACTTCTCCACGCGCGAGGCGGTCAACGTTGCTTGCGTTGCCGCCGGCAAGCCACTGATCAGCGGCGCGGCGATTCGCCTTGAAGGCCAATTGTCAGTGTTCGACCCGCGTCGCGCCGAAAGCCCGTGTTACCACTGTTTATATGGGCACGGCAGCGACACCGAACTCACCTGCAGCGAAGCCGGCGTAGTTGGTCCGCTGGTGGGCGTGGTGGGCAGCCTGCAGGCGCTGGAAGCCTTGAAACTGCTGGCCGGTTTCGGCGAACCCTTGGTGGGCCGCCTGTTGCTCATCGATGCCTTGACCACGCGTTTTCGCGAGCTGCGCGTGAAGCGTGACCCCGGCTGCAGCGTGTGCGGGACCCAACATGGTTAAGGGCGCGCCCATCGGTGTGTTCGATTCCGGTGTTGGCGGCTTGTCGGTACTGGCCGAAATTCAGCAATTGCTGCCCCATGAGTCGTTGCTGTACGTGGCCGACTGCGGGCATATCCCCTATGGCGAGAAAACCCCGTCGTTTATTCGTGAGCGTTCGCGGCAGGTTGCGGCGTTTCTCTGCGACAAGGGCGCCAAGGCATTTGTGATTGCCTGCAACACCGCGACCGTCGCGGCCGTCGCCGACTTGCGCCAAGACTATCCCGACTGGCCATTGGTGGGCATGGAGCCCGCCGTCAAACCTGCTGCCGCCGCCACCCGCAGCGGCGTGGTCGGTGTGCTTGCCACTACCGGCACCCTGCAAAGCGCCAAGTTCGCTGCGCTGCTGGACCGCTTCGCCACTGATGTTCGGGTCATCACCCAACCCTGCCCGGGCCTGGTGGAGCTGATTGAAACCGGCGACCTGAACAGCCCCGCCCTGGGCCAGTTATTGCAGGGTTACATCGAACCGCTGCTCAGCGCCGGTTGCGACACCATCATCCTCGGCTGCACCCACTATCCCTTCCTCAAGCCGCTCCTGGCGCAGATGCTGCCCCCCAGCATCATCCTTATCGACACCGGTGCCGCCGTGGCCCGCCAGCTCAAGCGTTTACTGAGTGAGCGCGATCTTCTGGCCGTCGGCGATCCTGAACCTGCACAGTTCTGGACCAGTGGCGATCTGCAACATTTCAGAAACATCCTACCTACATTATGGAAAACTTCCGGAAATGTGAGTGATTTCAGCTTGTGAAAAATTCGTGAAAAAATCACGGTTTTCGACTGAACTTCTGCATTAACGGCGACTTCTATAGCACGTTAGCCTGTACATAAATCTTACAACGTCGTTTGAAGGGATGTTTCATATGAAGCGTTTTCTCTGTTTGGCTGCGCTTGCGGCCACGGTAATGGGGCACTCTTTTTCGGCGCAAGCCGCCGGGTTGGAGTTTGGTCTGGGGGCAACCAGTGATTCAACGCTGACCTATCGGTTGGGGTTGACGTCGGATTGGGACAAGAGCTGGATGCAGAGCGATATGGGTCGCCTGACGGGCTATTGGAGCGGTGCTTACACTTACTGGGAGGGTGACGATCGCGCCGGTGCCAGCAGCCTGTCGTTCTCGCCCGTGTTTGTGTATGAGTTTGCCGGGCAGTCGGTCAAACCCTACATCGAAGCCGGGATCGGCGTAGCGGTGTTCTCCCGTACCCAGCTGGAAGACAACAACATTGGCCAGGCCTTTCAGTTCGAAGACCGCCTGGGTTTTGGTCTGCGGTTTACCGGTGGGCATGAAGTGGGCATTCGTGCCACGCACTATTCCAACGCCGGGATCAGCAGCAATAACGACGGGGTAGAGAGCTACTCGCTGCATTACACCATGGCGCTGTAATCTTCAGGCCACTGATCCCGCTGTGGGGGCGGGCTTGCTCGCTTCCACATTTGGATTTCTACTTGTTTCAAGGTCAGCGATACGCCGTCGCAATCCCTTCGCGTTCGGTCAAACACTCCGGCGCACCCATCTCGAACTCTCGGCAAATCAACGGCCGTCGCTCATAGATCGTGCACATCATCGTGTCCCGATCCAGCGCTGCGCACCAGCCGTCTTCCAGGCGCAGCATCACTTCGCCGCCCCAATCGTCGGTATCGATATAGCGCTCCGGCACGCCGGTGTCGGTAATCAGCATCACTTCCAACTGGCAGCAGCAGGCCGCGCACGTCGAGCAGGTGACGGCGGGTTCAGCGATTTGGGTGTGGGGGATGTTGGGCATGGCGGCAGCTTCAAGCTTTGAGCGGCAAGCTGCAAGTAAAAGCCGACCGGGTTCAGGTTTTTTTTGCAGCGGTTGCGAGCAGCGTAAAGAGCAAAGCCCACAGCAGGGCCAGCCCGACCAGGCTTGGCCACAGGGCGTAACCGAAGCTTACCCCGGCCAGCTGACTGCCTGCGAAATAAGACATCGGACCGCCGACGGCCCCCAGTAACGCTGCGAGCCACCGAGGTTGGGTGCTCCAAGCCAGGCAATGACGCAGCGTGGTTGCCAACAGCGCCCATAGCATCACTAACCACAGCGGAATCAACGGACCAGGCTCACTGAACTGAAAAAAGCCGACGGTGCGTAACGACGTATCGACCAACGTGCCCAGCAAGGTCACGCCCAGGATCAACCTGCCGTCTTGCGCCCATGAACTTATCCACAGCAGATGAATGCCCAGTACAGCCAGCCCTACCAGTAACCATAAGCTGTCACCGCCGAGCACACAGGCGAACCAGCCGCACTGAAACAGCACGGCATTGGCCAATGTCTTAAGCACTGAAGCGCCCAAGCAACGGCGGGTTGATCGCCGACGGTTTGGCCAGCAGCAATTGCGCGGTGCCAATGGTGCGCTCCATAAAGCCGCCTTCGCAGTAACACAGGTAAAACTCCCACAGCCGAAGGAAGTATTCGTCGTAGCCCAATTCGGCGAGGCGGCCATGGGCGCGGCGAAAATTCTCATGCCACAGGCGCAAGGTTCGCGCGTAATGCAGGCCGAAATCCTCCATGTGCAGCAGGTTCATATCGGTGTCGCGGCTGACGATGTGCAGCATGTTCTGCACACAGGGCAAAGCGCCGCCTGGGAAGATATAGCGCTGGATGAAATCCACACTGCGCTTGGCCTGTTCAAAGCGTTGCTCACGAATGGTGATGGCTTGCAGCAACATCAGGCCGTCACTTTTGAGCAGGTGCGCGCACTGTTTGAAGTAGGTCGGCAGAAAGCGATGGCCCACTGCTTCGATCATCTCGATGGACACCAGCTTGTCGTACTGGCCGGTCAGGTCGCGGTAATCCTTCAGCAACAAGGTGACTTGGCTTTGCAGCCCCAGGGCCTCGATGCGTTTTTCAGTGTAGGCAAACTGTTCCTTGGACAAGGTCGTGGTGGTGACCTTGCAGCCGTAATGCTGCGCCGCATACAGCGCCATGCTGCCCCAGCCGGTGCCGATTTCCAGCAGGTGGTCGCTGGGCTTGAGCGCCAGCTTCTGGCAGATGCGCTCAAGCTTGTTCAGTTGCGCCTGCTCCAGCGTGTCGTCGGGGGTCAAGAATTGCGCCGCCGAGTACATCATGGTTGGGTCGAGGAATTCTTCGAACAGGTCGTTGCCGAGGTCGTAGTGGGCGGCGATGTTTTTTTGCGAACCCTTGTGTGTGTTGCGATTGAGCCAGTGCAGGCCTTGGGTGAACGGCCGGGCCAGGCGTGCGAGGCCGCCTTCCATCGCATCCAGCACATCCAGGTTGCTGACCATCACGCGCACCACGGCGGTCAGGTCCGGGCTGCTCCAGTAACCGTGAATAAACGCCTCGCCAGCGCCAATAGAACCGTTGGCCGCCACCAGGCCCCACACGGCGGGGTCGAGGATCTGGATCTCTCCCAGCAAGTGCGCTTCGCGCGCGCCGAATACTTGCTGCTCGCCATCCTCGATCACCACCAACTGGCCATGGCGCAATTGGCTGAGTTGGCGCAGTACGCCTTTGCGCAACAGTGCGGTGGTCATGCCGTTGACGTTCAGGCGGTTGGCCTTGACCGATACGTTAGGGGATTTCATGGCGGCGATCCTTGGAATAACCGACTGCGGTGCGGGAGGCGCCATCGGCGGCCCGGTGAGGAAAAATCGGTGTGCGTTTAAGCAACAGGCGCATGGCTTGCCAGTAGATCGCCAGGCAGGTCTTGGCGGTCATCCAGGGGAAGCGCCTTAGGTAACGATGCAAACTGGTGCGGTTCAGCGCTTCCTTGTGCAGGCTCAAGGTGGCGTCGAACACTTTCAGCTCGCCCTGCCAGTCGGCCATGTGCACGCCGAGTTTGGCGGCGGGTGCGCTGAAGCTCATGCGGTATTCCAGATCGCGCGGCAAAAACGGCGACACATGGAAGGCCTTGGCCACGGCGAAGTGCTGGTGTTCATCTGCGCCGAGGGTCTGGGCGGGCAGCACGTAGTGATAGCGCTCGCGCCATGGGGTGTTGGTCACTTCACACAGGATCGCGGCCAGACGTCCGTCGGCCTCGAAGCAGTAGAAGAAACTCACAGGGTTAAAAGCCAGGCCCCAACTGCGAGCCTGGGTCAGTAGGCAGATAACGCCCTGAGGTGTACGCCCCAGTGCCTTGCCGACTTCCTGGCGCACGGCATCGCTCAAGCTCATGCCGGTGCGCGTCAATTCACGCAGGTAATCCTGTTGGCGAAAACCAAAGGGCGCCAGCCAACTGCGCCCGGCCAGGGGCGACAGCCCAAGCACTTCGTGTTCTTCGCTCAAGTCCAGGTACAGCAGGCCGATGCGGTAGCGAAAGGCGTGGGCCTTGGGCGCAAATCGGCGATGGGCAATCCAGCCGCTGTACAGGGCGCTGTTCACAGGGTTTCCCCAAACGCCTGGGCGACGCGCAAAGCGCTGACCACGCCGTCTTCGTGGAAACCGTTGGCCCAGTAGGCACCGCAATAGAAGGTGTTACGCACGCCAGACACTTCCTCCCAACGGCCTTGGGCCGCCACCGCTGCCAGGCTGTATTGCGGATGGGCGTAGGTGTAGCGCGCCAGGACCTTCAGCGGGTTGATCGTCGACGTCTGGTTCAGGCTCACGCAAAAGGTCGTGGCGCTGTCGATGCCTTGCAGGATGTTCATGTCATAGGTCACCGCCGCCGGCGCCTGCCCATTGCCGGTCAGCCGATAATTCCAGCTGGCCCAGGCCAGTTTGCGGTCGGGCAGCAGGCGGGTGTCGGTGTGCAGCACCACTTCGTTATCGGCATAGGGCAGGGCGCCAAGGACCGCTTGTTCGGCTGGGCTTGGATCGGCCAGCAGCGCCAGGGCCTGGTCGCTGTGGCAGGCGAAGACCACTCGATCAAATGCCTCGCTGCCGGCCGGGCTGTGGATAACCACGCCTTCGTCGGTACGCTCAACGTTATGCACAGGGCAATTGAGGCGGATCTGTTCGCGGAAGCTGCGGGTCAGCGGTTCGATGTAACGGCTGGAGCCACCCTCGATCACGCACCATTGCGGGCGGTTATTCACCGAGAGCAAGCCGTGATTCTTAAAGAAGCGCACAAAGAACTGCAAGGGGAAGGCAAGCATGTCAGCCAGGGACATCGACCAGATCGCCGCGCCCATCGGCACGATGTAGTGCCGGATAAACCGCTCGCCGTAGTGACCGGCGTTGAGGTAGTCACCCAGGGTCATTTCGGCGCTGATGCGTTGGTCTTGCAGGTCCAGCGGTGCCTGGCGATTGAAGCGCAAGATGTCGCGCAACATGCCCCAGAAGCCCGGCGAAAGGATATTGCGACGCTGGGCAAACAGGCTGTTGAGGTTGTTGCCGTTGTACTCGAACCCCGTCTGCTCATCGCACACCGAAAAGCTCATCTCGGTAGGTTTGAACGTTACCCCTATCTGCTCCAGCAGGCGGATGAAGTTGGGGTAGGTCCAGTCGTTAAACACGATGAAGCCGGTGTCTACCGCGTAGCTTTTGCCCTCGACGGTCACGTTGACCGTGTGGGTATGCCCGCCAATACGATCACCCGCTTCGAACAGCGTAATCTCATGCTGGCGGCTGAGCAGGTAAGCACTGGTCAGCCCCGCGATGCCGCTGCCGATGATGGCGATCTTCACAGGTCGTCCTTTTTCGGCGGCGGGCTGCGCAACATGCGTTTACCGATGATCAACTGCGCGCGATTCGGCAATTTCGACAGCGGCCAGAGGGTGGCGATAAAGAGTGCAGGAAAGGCGATTTCCAGCGGGCGTTTTTCCAGCTTGGCGAAGATGTGCCGCGCGGCTTTGTCCGCCGACCAACTGAGGGGCATGGGGAAGTCGTTGCGTTCGGTCAGCGGCGTGTCGACAAAGCCTGGGCTGATCACGGTAACGTCGATGTTTTCCGGCGAAAGGCTGATGCGCAGTGCCTCGAACAGGTAGCGCAAGCCGGCCTTGGACGCGCCATAGGCTTCAGCGCGAGGCATCGGCAGGTAAGTCACGGCGCTGGCGACACCCACCAGATGGGGGCTGCGCCCTGCCCGCAAAAGCGGCAGGGCTGCTTCGATGCAATAGCTGCTTGCCAGTAGATTGGTGCGCACCACGTGCTCGATGATTGATGAATCAAACTGCTTGGCGTCCACATATTCACAGGTGCCGGCATTGAGGATCACCGTGTCCAGGGAACCCCAGGCCACGCCGATATGTTCGCCGATCTCGCGCACGGTCTGGCTGTTGGTCAGGTCGCCGGCCACCACCAGCACTTGGCCCGGGTAACGTTGGGCGAGCGCTTCCAAAGGCTCTTTGGTGCGGGAGCTGAGTGCGACGTGTGCGCCGCTGTTGAGCAGCTCCACGGCCAGCGCTGCACCGATACCACTGCTGGCGCCGGTCAGCCAATAACGACGGGGCGGTACTGCGTTCATCCCACTCTCCTTTTCAGCCAGCTGACGAGTCTGCCCAGTACCGGCAAATGTTCGTACAGCATGGCGCCGGCATCGAAGTAGTCACGGTGGCGGTACACCTTGTCACGCCACATCAAGTGCGAGCAGCCTTCCACCCGAATCACCTTGCCCTTGGCCAGGCGCGGGTGGCAGAAACTCATTTTCCAGCGCAGGTAACCTTCGCCCTCGGCCACTTGGTCGAAACCGTGGAAGTCGAAGCGTAGCTGGCTGACGTTGCCATACAACTCGCTGAAGTAACGGTGCAAGTCGGGCAGCCCATGGACTTCGTGGAGCGGGTCGGTAAAGGCGATGTCCTTGCTGTACAAGCTGTCGAGCAGGTGCAGGTTGTGCTTGTCCAGCGTGGCAAAGGCCTGGGCGAAGCGGCGCAGGAAATCACTCATATTCGCCCCCTGCGGCTTGTCGCGAGGGCAGGCTACGGAAGGCGGCCAGGGCGCGTTCGCGGGATTTTTTCAGGTCGACAATCGATCTTGGGTAGTCGGCCACGCCGAACAAACCACCGGCGGCATCCGGGTTGTGCACGTCCTTTTTATTCAGTGCGGCAAGTTCCGGCAGCCAGTGCTTGATGAAGACGCCTTCGCTGTCGAATTTTTCCGACTGGCTCAAAGGGCTGAAAATCCGGAAGTACGGCGCCGAGTCGGTGCCGGTGGATGAACTCCACTGCCAGCCGCCGTTATTAGCGGCCAGGTCACCATCAATCAGATGGCGCATAAAGAAGCGCTCGCCTTCGCGCCAATCGATCAGCAGATTTTTAGTCAGGAACATCGCCACGACCATGCGCAGGCGGTTGTGCATCCAGCCAGTTTCAAGCAGTTGACGCATGGCCGCGTCGATGATCGGCAGGCCGGTGCGCGCTGCCTGCCACGCGGCGAGATCTTTGGGTGCATTGCGCCAGGCCACGGCTTCGGTTTCGGGGCGGAACGCACGGTGGCGCGACACCCGTGGGTAACCCACCAGGATGTGCTTGTAGAACTCGCGCCACAGCAATTCGTTGATCCAGGTGATGGCGCCCATGTCGCCACTCTCGAACTCGCCACCGTTGGTTTGTAACGCGGCGTGCAGGCATTGGCGCGGCGAAATCACCCCCGCCGCGAGGTAGGCAGAGAGCTGGCTGGTGCCGGGCTTGGCCGGGAAGTCACGCTCGTCCTTGTAGTAGCTGATCTGCTGGTCGGCGAAGGCGTCGAGGCGCCGCTGGGCCTCGTCTTCACCGGCGGGCCAGAGCGCACGCAGCGTGTCGCTGGGCGGCTCGAAACCTTCGACCGTGTTCGGGATGGGGTCGCTTTTCAGCTTGAGCGCAGCCTGGGCCTTTGGCGCAGCGACCCTCTGGGGTAACGCGCTGTGCAGGCGGGTGTAGCAGACCTTGCGGAACTGGCTGTACACCTGAAAGTAAGTGCCGGTCTTGGTCAGCACACTGCCAGGCTGGAAGAACAATTGATCCAAGTAGCTGTGGAAAGTGACGCCTGCCTCTTCCAACGCCTTGGACACTGCCGCATCGCGACGGCTTTCATGAATGCCGTATTCCTCGTTGACGTGCACCGACTCCACCGAGAGTTCGCGGCACAGCGTGCTCAGCACGCTGGGCGCCTGGTCCCAGGTGGCGGCGGTGCGAATTAGCAGGGGAATGTTCAGCTCGCCCAGCGTTTTACTCAGCGCCTGCAGGTTGCGCAGCCAGAAATCCACTTTGCACGGCGCATCGTCGTGGGCCAGCCATTGCTCGGGTGTGATCAGGTAGACGGCCGCCATCGGACCCCGCTGGCTCGCGGCGGTCAGGGCGGTGTTGTCGTGTTGGCGCAAGTCTGTGCGCAGCCAGATCAGATGCATTTAAAGAAGTCCACGCTGGATCAGTAGCTGATGAGCCGACAACGGCTCTTCGGCGACGAGCAACTCAGGGATGTCATGGGTTAATACCGCCAACTCCGCCTGATGGATGCACACCGTTGGTCCGACGATCAACTTAGGGCAACTGATGCCGCCCAGAAGTTTCGCGAACGTCGACAACTGCAGCGCCTTGCTCGAATACAGCAACACCGCGCGCGGCCGCAGGTGTTCCACCGCCAGGGCCAGCTCGCCGACGGGCAGCGGCCAGTCGAACACTTCCACCGGGCAGTCGGCACTGCTGGCCAGCCAGGCGCTGAGCCACAAATGCGGTTCCAGCGGCAGGTCGGACTGGTTGACCAGCAGCAATGGCGCACCCTGCAGCTGGCGATTGTTGTGGTAGATGCGCGCACCAAACTTGCTGCGCAGCCAGGACAAGAAAAATACCCGTTCCATCTGCGCGCGGAATTGACCTTGCCAACGCTGCTCCAGCTCCTGCAACAGCGGTAACAGCAGTTGCTCGCACAAGGTGCGTGGCGGGTACAGTGCCATGGCCTGGTTGAAGGCGTCGTCGACCCGGCGCTCAGTCAATTCACTGATGGCGTGCACCAGGTTCTGGCGCAGGGTGTGCCATTCATTTTCTACGGCATTGGGAGTGGCCTGGGCGGAGTCGATCAGGCCTTTGACTTGGCTGACCGGCACGCCACGATTGAGCCAGGTGAGAATGGTGTGGATGCGTTGCACATGCTCGGCGCTGAACAGCCGGTGGCCCTTGGGCGTGCGCTGGGGCACGATCAGGCCGTAACGGCGCTCCCAGGCGCGCAGGGTCACGGCATTAACGCCGGTCTGGCGCGCCACTTCGCGGATTGGCAGCCAGCCTTCCTGGAGGGCTTGGGCGATGTCTTCGCCGGGTTCGTCTAGCAGGGCGGCTCTCATGGTCTAGATCGCATTTCGCAGGCTGAGGTTTTCCGGGTGCGGTTGCAGGTAGGCCTGCTGCGCGATGTAGCGGTCCGGGTGTTGGCGGAAGTGGTGCTTTAGCAGGGTCAACGGCACCACCAGCGGTACGATACCGTGGCGGTATTGGCCGATGACGGTTTGCATTTCCTGCTTATCGTCGGCGCTGATGGCCTGCTTGAGGTAGCCGCTGATGTGTTGCAATACATTTGTGTGGGTGCCACGGGTCGCGCATTTGCTCAGGCCGGTCATCAGGTCGCTGAAATAACAGCTGGCCAATTCGTCGAGGTTGGCGCCCTTGGTCATGCTGCCCAGCAGGTGGCCAAGGCTTTTGTAATGCGCCGGGCTGTGGGCCATCAACAAGTATTTGTAGCGCGAATGAAAGGCCAGCAAACGGTGGCGGGTCAGTCCTACGGCCAGCAGTTGTTGCCAACTGGCGTAGACGAATACACGGGCCAGGAAGTTTTCCCGCAGCACGGGGTCATTCAGCCGACCGTCTTCTTCCACCGGCAGGTTAGGGTGGCGTGCACAAAATGCCTGGGCGTAGATGCCACGCCCGCCTCCGTCCACCGGGGTGCCGTTGTCGCGGTACACCTTGACCCGCTCCAGGCCACAGGACGGCGATTTTTGCATAAAGATGTAGCCACACAGGTCGGTGTGTTCCGCGGCCATTTGCTGGCCGTAGTCGTCCAGCGGTTGGGTCACGTTCAGTGCGCGATTAACGGTGCCGACGGCTTGCGGATTGGCCGCGTCGCCCACCAGGCGGATCGGTTCGCGGGGGATACCCAGGCCGATCGCCACTTCAGGGCACAACGGCACAAAGTCGAAATAGTCAGCGAGGGTCTGACTGCACAGCAGTGATTGTTTATGGCCGCCGTTGAAGCGCACGTTTTCGCCCAGCAGGCAGGCGCTGATGGCGATCTTCGGTTTGGTAGTGCTGGACATAAACCAACCCTCTGCAAGGTTCCTGTACAAGATAAAAATGTTGTACAACTAAACCTCATCATAGGTTCGGTGCTGTACAAGTCAAATTATTTGTACAAGTTTTGCGTGCGGTCTATTTCCAGCCGATTTTCCAGGCGTCGATATCTTGCAGGGTTTGCCAGGGCAGGCGTTCGCTGCGCCGGGTCATGACGGCTTGCAGTTCGATTTCCAGTACGGTGCCTTCATCGTCGCGAAACAATTCGGTGACCAGAAAGTGTTTTTCCTTGTTTCGGGGGCGTGCTGCTGTCCACTTCGACAGCAGCAATTTGGCGGGATTGATACGGTTCATTGCAGGTGCTCGATCAGGCGTCGCGCGGCTTCCTGGCCGCTGAGCCATGCGCCCTCGACGCGGCCCGACAGGCACCAGTCGCCACACACATATAGGCCGAGGTCGGCATCAGCCAGCACGCCGAATTCGTGGCTGCTGGATGGTCGTGCGTAGAGCCAGCGGTGCGCCAGGCTGAACGACGGCGCGGGCATGGCGCTGTGCAGCAGTTCGGCGAAAGCACCGTGCAGGTGCTCGATCACGGCCTCTCTGGACAGGTCCAGGTGGGCCTTGCTCCAGGCACTGGTGGCGTGCAATACCCAGGTGTCGAGTGTGGCGTCGCGCCCTGGTTTGCTGCGGTTGCGCGCCAGCCAATCGAGGGGGCTATCTTGTACAAAGCAGCCTTGCATGGGCGTATCCAGTGGGGTGTCGAACGCCAGGGCGATGGCCCAGGTCGGGTCCATTTTCACCCCGGCGGCGGCGCTCGCCAGCTTGGGAGCGGCGGCCAGCAGCGCGGTGGCTTGCGGAGCCGGGGTGGCGATGATCACGTGGCTGAACGGGCCGTGGTTCTCGCCGTCGGCGTCCAACAGGTTCCAGTGTTGTTTGCCCTGGAACACTTCGGTGATGCGGCAACCAAACGCCACCGGCAGGTCGTCGAGCAGGGCGCGGGTGATCGCGCTCATGCGGGGAGTGCCGACCCAGCGGATCTGTTCATCGGGGGAGGGTGTGAGTTGGCCGGACTTGAAGTTGTACAGCTGGGGCTTCCATTGCTCGGCCCAACCGTTACTTTGCCAGCGCTGGACTTCGTTGACGAAGCGCCGGTCGCGGGCGGTGAAGTACTGCGCACCCATGTCCAGGGCACCGGCATCGCTGCGCTTGCTGGACATGCGGCCACCGCTGCCGCGGCTTTTATCGAAGAGTTGTACAACGTGCCCCGCGTCTTGTAACGCTCGGGCGGCGGAGAGACCGGCGATGCCGGTGCCGATGATCGCGATGGGAACAGTCATGGGAGGCCTCGTTTTACCGTTGGGTACAGACTACGCCGACACCAATAGCTGTACAATATTGTTTTTTGGTATAAGTTTTGGCTTACCTGTTCTTACGGCGTGACCTATGGTTAACCCAGAGGCTTAATCCAACGTTACGCCCGTTCAAATTGATCCCTGCTTATAAAATAGACCAGTGATCGGCGGCGAACGTTACATGAGGAGCGTCCCATGCACATTTTGCTGACCGGCGGTACTGGCCTGATCGGCCGCCAACTCTGCCAACACTGGCTTGCACAGGGCCATCGCCTGACGGTGTGGAGTCGTCATCCGGACCAGGTCGCCAAGTCGTGTGGCGACCAGGTGTCGGGGGTTGGTCGCCTACAAGAGGTTATCGGCCCGGTGGATGCGGTCATTAACCTCGCCGGCGCCGCCATCGCCGATCGCCCCTGGACCCACAAGCGCAAGGCCTTGCTGTGGAGCAGTCGTATCAGCCTCACCGAAACCTTGCTGGCGTGGCTTGAAGGCCTGGCACAAAAACCAGCGGTGTTGATTTCCGGCTCGGCGGTGGGCTGGTATGGCGATGGCGGTGAACGCGAATTGACCGAAGCCAGCGGCCCCGTGCAGGACGATTTCTCCAGCCAGCTGTGCATCGCCTGGGAGGAAACCGCCCAGCGCGCCGAAGTCTTGGGCATTCGCGTAGTGCTGGTACGTACCGGGCTGGTGCTGGCGGCTGAGGGCGGCTTTTTGTCGCGGCTGTTGCTGCCTTTCAAACTGGCGCTGGGCGGGCCTATCGGTAATGGTCGGCAGTGGATGCCGTGGGTCCATATAAAGGATCAAATCGCCCTGATTGATTTTCTTCTGCACAAGCCTGACGCCGGCGGTCCTTATAATGCCTGCGCGCCACACCCGGTGCGCAATCGCGAGTTTGCGAAAACCCTGGGCCAGGTGCTGCACCGCCCGGCGTTCATGCCGATGCCGGCCTTTGCGTTGAAGGTGGGCCTGGGCGAGTTGTCCGGCCTTTTGTTGGGTGGGCAGAAGGCGGTGCCCGAACGGTTACTGGCCGCTGGTTTCACTTTCCAGTTCACTGAGTTGCGCGCGGCTCTGGACGACTTGTCCAGCCGCCTCTAGAGATAGGATGTTGCATGACGGATCACGCGTTGTTACTGGTCAATCTGGGCTCGCCAAAGTCCACTTCGGTGGCCGATGTGCGCAGCTACCTCAATCAATTCCTGATGGACCCTTATGTGATCGACCTGCCGTGGCCGGTGCGGCGCTTGCTGGTGTCGCTGATCCTGATCAAGCGCCCCGAGCAGTCGGCGCACGCCTACGCCTCCATCTGGTGGGACGAGGGCTCGCCGCTGGTGGTGCTCAGCCGCCGTCTGCAACAGCAGATGACCACGCAGTGGACCCAAGGCCCGGTGGAGTTGGCGATGCGCTACGGCGAGCCGTCCATTGGAACTGTGCTGACGCGCCTCGCCGCCCAAGGCATCCGCAAAGTGACCTTGGCGCCGTTGTATCCGCAGTTTGCCGACAGCACGGTGACCACTGTGATTGAAGAGGCCAAGCGGGTTGTACGCGATAAACAGTTGGACGTGCAATTCTCGATCTTGCAGCCGTTCTACGATCAGCCGGAATACCTTGATGCTCTCGCGGCGAGCGTGCGGTCCTATGTGGAGCAGGATTACGATCACCTGCTGCTGAGTTTTCACGGCCTGCCCGAGCGCCATCTGACCAAGCTCGACCCGACGGGCCAGCATTGCTTCAAGGACGCCGATTGCTGCAAGAACGCATCGGCTGAGGTGCTGCAGACATGCTACCGCGCGCAATGCTTCAGCGTCGCCCGCGATTTCGCCGAACGGCTGGGCTTGCCGGAGGGCAAATGGTCGGTGGCCTTCCAATCGCGCCTGGGTCGGGCGAAGTGGATCGAACCCTACACCGAAGCCCGCCTGGAAGCCTTGGCCCAGCAAGGTGTGAAAAAGCTGCTGGTGATGTGCCCGGCGTTTGTCGCCGATTGCATCGAGACGCTGGAAGAGATCGGCGATCGCGGGCTGGAGCAGTTCCGCGAGGCTGGGGGCGAAGAGTTGGTGCTGGTGCCGTGCCTGAATGATGATCCGCAGTGGGCGAAGGCGCTCAATACCTTGTGTGAAAGAGCGCCCACGACGCTATAACTTAAGCCGAATGACATCAAACTGTGGGAGCGGGCTTGCTCGCGAATCGTCGCTCCGGCGCTCCCACATTTTTTACTGTGTTTACAGCTTGAGGGTCAGGCTGACCGTGAGATTGCGCGGCTCACCCGGATTGATCCAATAGCTGCTGTAGGACCGCTCGTAGTACTTCTCATCAAACAGGTTGTTTAAGTTCAAACCCACGGTGACATTCTCCGTGGCTTTGTAATGGGCCAGCAGATCCACCGTGTGGTAAGCCGGCAGTTCGAAACGCGTACCAGCTTCACCGGAACGATCGCCCACGTAGGTAAACGCTGCACCCACATCGGATCCGCGCAACGCGCCATCCTGAAACTCATACACCCCCAACAGACTGCCGCTGCGCTTGGCCACGCCGAGAATCCGGCTGCCGGCTGGAATGGCTTTGTCGCCCTTGGTGACTTGGGCGTCGATGTAGGCAAACGCGCCGATCACCCGTACCGCATCGGTCACTTGCCCGGTCAGTTGCAGGTCAAAGCCCTGGCTGCGCGCTTTGCCCATGGCGCGATTCAGGTTGGTGGCAGGGTCCAGGGCCAGCACGTTTTCCTTTTCGATATGGAACGCGGCGAGGGTGGCGCTGAGGCGGTCGTCGAACAGCTCGCTCTTGATCCCCACTTCATAACCCACGCCTTCTTCCGGCTTGAAGGTTCTGCCATTGGCATCCAGGCCGCTGTTGGGTTTGAACGAGGTAGAGGCGTTGGCGAACACGCCGACGTCGGGCGTTAGCTGGTAGAGCAGGCCAGCGCGTTGGGTAAAGGCGTCGTGGGTTTGCCGGCTCTTGGCGTGATTGCGTGTGAAGTCGTCGGTGCTTTGTTCGAAATGCTCGAAGCGCGCGCCAACCATGCCGCGCAAGCGATCGGTGAAGATGATCTGGTCTTGCAGGTTCAGTGCCTGGCTTTTGGTCTGTTCGAAGAAGTCGGTGCCGGAGCGCACGCCGTTGGGTTTGGCCTTGCCGTAGACCGGGTTGTAGATGTCGATGGCATAGTCGCTGCCGCCGATAGCCATCACGCGTTCCTTCTTGCGGTAGTCCTCGTATTCAGTGCCGACCAGCAGCTCATGCTGCCAGCTGCCAATGTCGAACAACCCACGCAGTTCAAGCTGGGTAATGCTGTCGTGCCAACCCATGGAGCGTTCGCGATAGCGGCGGTTGATAGTGTGGCCGTCGGGGTTCAGTGTGCGGTTTTCCGAAGCGTCGCCCCACAGGCTGCCTTGTTTGTAGTGGCTGGCCAGGCGCAGTTTCCAGGCGTCGCTGAGGTGATGTTCCAGCGTGGCCTGGATGCGGTTGTTGTGGTTGTCGATGTCGCCATCATTGGGCTCGCCGAGGAAGGTGGAGCGCGATACGCCGCTGGCGTCGACGATGCCGCGGTCGAAGGTAGAGCTGTGGCGGACGAATTCGCTTTCCACCAGCAAGCTCGTATCCGGGTCCAGTTGCCAACTGAACGAGGGCGCGACGAATACCCGCTTGCTCTGCACGTGATCGCGGAAGCTGTGGTTGTCTTCCACGGCCAGGTTGACCCGCGATAGCACGTTGCCTTCGCTGTCCAGCGGGGTGTTCACATCCACGGCGGTGCGGTAGCGGTCCCAACTGCCGGCGCTGGTTTGCACGGTGGTGAAGGCTTCCGGTTGAGGCTTCTTGGTGACGATATTCACTGTGCCGCCGGGGTCGCCACGTCCATACAGGCTGGCGGCGGGACCCTTGAGTACTTCAATGCGCTCGATGTTGGCCGTATCCGGTGTGCTCGGGTAGCCGCGGTTGGCGCTGAAGCCGTCCTGGTAGAACTCTGACGTGGTGAAGCCGCGCACACTGTATTCGTAGAGGGTGAGGCCGCCGAAGTTGTTTTGCTTGGACACACCGCCGGCAAATTCCAAGGCACGTTCCACGTTGTTACTGCCCAGGTCGTTGAGCACTGTGGCGGGAATCACGCTGATGGATTGTGGGATGTCACGAATGGCAGTGTCGGTTTTTGTCGCGCTGGCGGAGCGGGTGGCGCGGTAGCCGTTGACCGGGCCGGTGGCGGATTCATAGGCATCGGTGGTGACACTGATGGTGTCGAGTTCCAGGGTGTTTTCTTCAGCGAAAGCGGGTTCGAGCAGCAAGCCTAAGGCCAGGCCAGCCAAGGGCGCGATTTTTCGAGACGGCATGATAGAGCGTTCCAATAGCGATATTGAAACAATATAACATGACCAATGAGAGTGGATTGCTTTGAAACATAAACTTACAGGTGTCCTCTAGCGGACACCTGTATGAGTCGGCTTATTCCTCTTCTTTAACCGGCGCGGGCGGAGGGCGCAGGCCTATTTCTGCCAGTAGCTTGATCTCCTTGCCGTTGCGCATGACCTGGATCGCCACCTTGTCGGTCGGCTTGATCCGCGCGACCTGGTTCATCGACTTGCGGCCATCGCCTGCCGGTTCGCCGTTGATGCTGAGGATCACATCGCCCAGATGCAGGCCGGCTTTCTGCGCCGGGCCATCGCGGAAGATCCCGGCGACCACAATGCCTGGGCGCCCGGTCAAGCCAAACGATTCGGCCAGCTCCTTGGTCAACGGCTGTACTTCAATCCCCAACCAGCCGCGAATCACTTGGCCGTGCTCGATGATCGATTTCATCACTTCCATCGCCAGCTTTACCGGGATCGCAAACCCGATGCCCTGTGACCCGCCAGACTTGGAGAAAATCGCCGTGTTGATGCCGGTCAGGTTGCCATTGGCATCCACCAGTGCACCGCCCGAGTTGCCCGGGTTGATCGCGGCGTCGGTCTGGATGAAGTCTTCGTAGCTGTTGAGGCCCAATTGGTTACGCCCGGTAGCGCTGATAATGCCCATGGTCACCGTCTGGCCCACCCCGAACGGGTTGCCGATGGCCAGCGCCACGTCACCTACTCGCAAGCCGTCGGAACGGCCGAGGGTGATGGAGGGCAGGCTTTTCAAATCGATCTTCAGGACCGCGAGGTCGGTTTCCGGGTCGCTGCCCACTACGCGCGCCAGGGTTTCACGGCCGTCACGCAGGGCCACGACGATCTGGTCGGCGCCGGTTGTCACGTGGTTGTTGGTAAGGATGTAGCCTTCCGGGCTCATGATCACCCCGGAACCCAGGCTGGATTCCATGCGGCGTTGCTTGGGCCCGTTGTCACCGAAATAGCGGCGGAACTGCGGGTCCTCAAACAGTGGGTGCGCCGGTTTGTTGATGACCTTGGTGGTGTACAGGTTAACCACGGCAGGGGCGGCAATAACCACCGCATCGGCATAAGTCACCGGACCTTGCACCACCGCGTTGGTTTGCGGCGCCTGTTGCAGGTTCACATCAAGGCTGGGTAGACCCACCAGCTCGGGGAAACGCTGAATAATCAGCATCGCGATCAGCACGCCAGCCAACAATGGCCATCCAAAAAAACGCAGCGCCTTGAGCATCAAGTAAGTCCTGACAGGTTGCAGGGGGCGGGAGAGCGCCCATAATGTCGCGCATTATACGAGGCTGCGAGCGCCTTCGAACGGGATATTTAGGAGTCTTTTATGGCCGTCCCCCTTACCACCCTCGTCGAGGAAGCAGACCGCTACCTCGGCAGCGCAAAAATTGCTGATTATTGCCCCAATGGCCTGCAGGTCGAGGGCCGCCCGCAGGTGATGCGCATCGTGAGCGGCGTGACCGCAAGCCAAGCCTTGCTGGACGCGGCGGTTGAAGCCCAGGCCGACCTGATCCTGGTGCACCACGGCTATTTCTGGAAAGGCGAAAACCCTTGTATCACCGGCATGAAACAGCGCCGCTTGAAGACGCTGCTCAAGCACGATATCAGCCTGTTGGCCTACCATCTGCCACTGGACCTGCACCCCGACGTCGGCAACAACGTGCAGTTGGCGCGTCAGCTCGACATCACCGTCGAAGGCCCAATGGACCCGAACAACCCCAAAGTCGTCGGCCTGGTCGGCTCCCTTGCCGAGCCCCTGTTGCCCCGCGACTTTGCCCGCCGGGTGCAAGAAGTCATGGGGCGCGAGCCGCTGTTGATCGAAGGCAGCGAAATGATCCGCCGCGTCGGCTGGTGCACCGGCGGTGGTCAGGGCTATATCGACAACGCGATTGCTGTCGGCGTCGACCTGTTCCTGAGCGGCGAGGCCTCGGAGCAGACCTTCCACAGCGCCCGCGAAAACGACATCAGCTTCATCGCCGCCGGCCACCATGCGACTGAGCGCTATGGTGTGCAGGCGCTGGGCGATTACCTGGCGCGGCGCTTCGCGCTGGAACATATTTTCATCGATTGCCCTAACCCGATCTGAGCCTCACCACGGGACAAACTGTGGGCGCTGGCTTACCTGCGAACGCATCGCTGCGGTTCACCTGACTGACCGCGGTGCTTGCATCACAGGCAAGCCAGCAGCCACAGGAAGCCCAAACTTGGGGGCATATTCATATACCGTTTCGATCTAGCTGGCGCCCTGAATAGAAGCAGGTGCTGTGCTAGCATGCCCCGCTCGAACACGGCCCGCTGGCCGTCCACAAGATCGTTTTTCCGTGAGTAACCATGGTCGACAAACTGACGCATCTGAAACAGCTGGAGGCGGAAAGCATCCACATCATCCGCGAGGTCGCCGCCGAGTTCGACAACCCGGTGATGCTCTACTCGATCGGTAAAGACTCCGCCGTGATGCTGCATCTGGCACGCAAGGCCTTCTTCCCGGGCAAACTGCCGTTCCCAGTGATGCACGTCGACACCCGCTGGAAATTCCAGGAAATGTACAAGTTCCGCGACAAAATGGTCGAAGAGCTTGGCCTGGACCTGATCACCCACATCAACCCGGATGGCGTGGCGCAGGGCATCAACCCGTTCACCCACGGCAGCGCCAAGCACACCGACATCATGAAGACCGAAGGCCTCAAGCAGGCCCTGGACAAGCATGGTTTCGACGCAGCATTCGGCGGTGCCCGTCGCGATGAAGAGAAATCCCGCGCCAAAGAGCGCGTGTACTCGTTCCGCGACAGCAAGCACCGCTGGGACCCGAAAAACCAGCGCCCGGAGCTGTGGAACGTCTACAACGGCAACGTCAACAAGGGCGAATCCATCCGCGTGTTCCCGCTGTCCAACTGGACCGAGCTGGACATCTGGCAGTACATCTACCTGGAAGGCATCCCGATCGTACCGCTGTACTTCGCCGCCGAGCGCGACGTGATCGAGAAGAACGGCACGTTGATCATGATCGACGACGACCGCATCCTCGAACACCTGTCCGACGAAGACAAAGCCCGAATCGTCAAAAAGAAAGTCCGTTTCCGTACCCTTGGCTGCTACCCATTGACGGGCGCGGTGGAGTCCGAAGCCGAGACGCTGACGGACATCATTCAGGAAATGCTCCTGACGCGAACTTCCGAGCGCCAGGGCCGTGTCATCGACCACGATGGCGCAGGCTCGATGGAAGATAAAAAACGGCAGGGGTATTTCTAAGCTTCGAGTTACAAGCTCCAAGCTGCAAGTTAAGGGCGGTATACGTAATTTTGTAGCTTGGTGCTTGCAGCCGGTTGTTGCGAGCCGCGATTGAGTGACTCGTAATGGATTTCGAGAAGTTGGTTGTTTGGCAGAGAAGCAAGAGTTTAGCGGTGGGAATCTATCGAGAGTTTGCGCAGTGCCGGGATCTGGGCTTCAAGGATCAGATTACCCGCTCAGCGCTTTCAGTGCCCTCCAACATTGCTGAAGGCATGGAGCGTTGCAGTGACAAAGAAAAGATCCGTTTTCTTTGGATTGCGAAGGCCTCTTATGGAGAGTTGCGTACGCAGATTCTCATCGGTAGTGACATTGCCTACATCGCCCAGCCGCTGGCTGATAACTGGATTACAGAAACTCGCGAGCTCTCAAAAATGCTCTGCGGCCTGATCAACAAAATTTCTGACTAGCTGTACGCCGACAAGCTTGCCGCTTGAAGCTTACAGCTCGGAGCTTAAACACAATGAGCCATCAATCTGATTTGATCAGCGAGGACATCCTCGCTTACCTGGGCCAGCACGAGCGCAAGGAAATGTTGCGCTTCCTGACCTGCGGCAACGTCGACGACGGCAAGAGCACCCTGATCGGGCGCCTGCTGCACGACTCCAAGATGATCTACGAAGATCACCTGGAAGCCATCACCCGCGATTCGAAGAAGTCCGGCACCACTGGGGACGACATCGACCTGGCGTTGCTGGTCGACGGCCTGCAGGCTGAGCGTGAGCAAGGCATCACCATTGATGTTGCCTATCGCTACTTCTCTACCGCCAAGCGCAAATTCATCATCGCCGACACCCCCGGCCATGAGCAGTACACCCGCAACATGGCCACCGGAGCGTCCACCTGTGACCTGGCGATCATCCTGATCGACGCCCGCTACGGCGTGCAGACCCAGACCCGACGCCACAGCTATATCGCCTCGTTGCTGGGCATCAAGCACATCGTGATCGCCGTCAACAAGATGGACATCAATGGCTTTGACCAAAGCGTATTCGAGTCGATCAAGGCCGATTACCTGAAGTTTGCCGATGGCATTGCCTTCAAGCCGAGCACCATGGCCTTTGTGCCGATGTCGGCGCTCAAAGGCGATAACGTGGTCAACAAGAGCGAGCGTTCGCCCTGGTACACCGGGCAGTCGCTGATGGAGATCCTCGAAACCGTCGAGATCGCCAACGACCGCAACTACACTGACCTGCGTTTCCCGGTGCAGTACGTCAACCGTCCGAACCTGAACTTCCGTGGTTTCGCCGGCACCCTGGCCAGCGGCATCGTGCACAAGGGCGACGAAGTCGTGGTGCTGCCGTCGGGCAAGAGCAGCCGCGTCAAATCCATTGTCACCTTTGAAGGGGAGTTGGAGCACGCCGGCCCTGGTCAAGCAGTGACGCTGACCATGGAAGACGAGATCGACATTTCCCGTGGCGACCTGTTGGTACATGCCGACAACGTGCCGCAAGTGACCGACGCTTTCGACGCCATGCTGGTGTGGATGGCCGAAGAACCGATGCTGCCGGGCAAGAAATACGACATCAAGCGCGCCACAAGCTACGTGCCGGGTTCCATCACCAGCATCGTGCACCGTGTGGATGTGAACACCTTGGCCGAAGGCCCGGCGAGTTCGCTGCAGTTGAACGAGATTGGCCGGGTCAAGGTCAGCCTCGACGCGGCCATCGCCCTGGACGGTTACGACAGCAACCGCACCACCGGTGCGTTCATCGTCATCGACCGCTTGACCAACGGCACTGTGGCCGCGGGCATGATCATCGCACCGCCAGTCACTCACGGCAGCGCGTCGCAGCACGGCAGGCTGGCCCACGTGGCCACCGAAGAACGTGCCCTGCGCTTCGGCCAGCAGCCGGCCACCGTTTTGTTCAGCGGCCTGTCCGGCGCCGGCAAGAGCACCTTGGCCTACGCAGTTGAGCGCAAGCTGTTCGACATGGGCCGTGCGGTGTTTGTACTGGACGGCCAGAACCTGCGTCACGACCTCAACAAAGGTTTGCCGCAGGACCGTGCCGGGCGCACCGAGAACTGGCGTCGTGCCGCTCACGTGGCGCGTCAGTTCAACGAAGCGGGCCTGCTGACCCTGGCCGCGTTCGTCGCACCCGATGCCGAAGGCCGTGAACAGGCCAAGGCGCTGATCGGCGATGACCGTCTGCTGACGGTGTACGTGCAAGCGTCACCGCTGGTGTGTGCCGAGCGTGATCCGCAAGGCCTGTACGCGGCGGGTGGGGATAACATCCCTGGCGAGTCCTTCCCGTATGACGTGCCGTTGAATGCCGATCTGGTCATCGACACCCAGGCCCTGTCGCTGGAAGACAGCGTCAAGCAAGTGCTGGAGTTGTTGCGTCAGCGCGGCGCGATCTAAGAGGGGAGCAGTGACAAGCTGCTAGTTTCAAGCGGCAAGAAAAAGCCCGCCACCGAGTCATCGGTGGCGGGCTTTTTACATTATCAAGCCCGCTCCCCCATTTTGATCACTGTTTGCCTGGGAATTCTGTGTGCAGTTTCTCCAGCAATTGATCCTTCTCTTCCCACAACCGATTGATCCACCCCTGGAACGCCAGCCGATACTCCCCCTCCTGCTCATAATTCTTTCCAATGAACTCAGCCGGGATCTGCACCTCTTCAAACTGCACCACCACGTCCTTCACATTCCCGCACAGCAAATCCCAATACCCAGGGCGCCCGGTAGGGTAGTGAATGGTCACGTTGACCAATGACTTCAATTGCTCACCCATCGCGTCCAGCACAAACGCGATACCGCCGGCCTTGGGCTTGAGCAAATAGCGAAACGGCGAGTTCTGCTGCGCATGCTTACCGGGGGTAAACCGCGTGCCTTCGGCAAAGTTGAAAATTCCCACCGGGTTGTCGCGAAACTTCGCACAAGTCTTGCGCGTAGTTTCCAGGTCCTTGCCTTTTTTCTCCGGGTGTTTTTCCAGATAAGCCTTGGTGTAGCGCTTCATGAACGGGAAGCCCAGCGCCCACCATGCCAGGCCGATGACCGGCACCCAGATCAGCTCCTGCTTGAGGAAGAACTTCAGCGGGCGGATCCGACGGTTCAGCACATATTGCAGCACCATGATGTCGACCCAGCTCTGGTGATTGCTGGTCACCAGGTAGGAGTGCTGGTAATCCAGGCCCTCGAGGCCTTTAAGGTGCCAGCGCGTGCGCCGGACCAGGTTCATCCAGCCCTTGTTGTTGGTGACCCAGGCCTCATGTGTGTGGTTCATCAGCCATTCGCTGAAACCCTTGGCAAACGGCAGCGCCTTGAACAGTGCGACGATAAACAAGAACGAGCACAGCAGGATCGTGTTCAGCGCCAGCAACAGCGATGCGATCACCCCGCGCACGGCGGCAGGTAGAAAATCCAGCATTTAGATATCCATAGGTCGGTTGGCGGCTTGGATCGCGGTGAGCGCGATCGTGTACACAATGTCGTCCACCTGGGCGCCACGCGGCAGGTCGTTGACAGGTTTGCGCAGGCCTTGGAGCATCGGCCCCAGGCTCACGCAATCGGCGCTGCGTTGTACCGCTTTGTGGGTGGTGTTGCCGGTGTTCAGGTCGGGGAACACGAACACCGTGGCCTTGCCGGCAACCAGGCTGTCGGGGGCCAGTTGGCGGGCCACGGCTTCGTTGGCCGCGGCATCGTATTGCAGCGGGCCGTCGATCAGCAGTGAGCTTTGCTGTTCATGGGCGAGCAGGGTGGCTTCGCGGACTTTCTCCACTTCCTCGCCGCTGGCCGAGTCGCCGCTGGAATAGCTGATCATCGCCACGCGCGGCGTGATGCCGAAGGCAGCGGCCGAGTCAGCGCTTTGCAGGGCGATCTCCGCCAGTTCGGCGGCGCTCGGGTGCGGGTTCATCACACAGTCGCCGTACACCAGCACCTGCTCAGGGAACAGCATGAAAAACACCGACGACACCAGCGTGCAACCCGGTGCGGTCTTGATCAACTGCAGGGCAGGGCGGATGGTATTGGCGGTGGAGTGGATAACGCCGGAAACCAGCCCGTCCACTTCATCCAGCGCGAGCATCATGGTGGCGATCACCACGGTGTCTTCCAGTTGCTGCTCGGCCATCGGCGCGTTGAGGCTCTTGCTCTTACGCAGCGCGACCATCGGTTCCACATAGCGCTGGCGGATCAGGTCCGGGTCGAGAATCTCCAGCCCTTCGGGCAATTCGATGCCTTGGGCGCGGGCGACCGCTTCCACATCCGCCGGCTTGGCCAGCAACACGCAGCGAGCAATGCCGCGTGCCTGGCAGATGGCGGCGGCTTGTACGGTCAGCGGTTCGCTGCCTTCCGGCAACACAATGCGCTTGTTGGCGGCCTGGGCACGCTGGATCAGCTGGTAGCGGAACACCGCCGGCGACAGGCGCATCTCCCGCGGCGTGCCGCAACGCTGGTGCAGCCAGCGCGCATCGAGGTGACTGGCGACGAAATCGGTGATGATTTCCGCGCGCTCGCGGTCATCGATGGGAATTTCTTTATTGAGGCTGTTGAGCTGGTTGGCAGTGTCGTAGGAACCGGTGCTCACCGACAGCACCGGCAGGCCGGCCTGGAATGCGCCTCGGCATAAATCCATGATGCGCGGGTCTGGCAGGGTGTCGCTGGTGAGCAACAGGCCTGCCAGCGGCACGCCATTGATCGCGGCCAGGCTGACGGCGAGGATGATGTCGTCGCGGTCGCCGGGTGTGACCACCAGCACGCCGGGCTTGAGCAATTCCACGGTATTTCGCATGGTGCGGGCGCAGATGATGATTTTGGTCATGCGGCGGGTTTCGTAGTCGCCGGCGTTGAGGATCTGCGCGCCCATCAGGTCGGCCACGTCGCGGGTGCGTGGGGCGTTGAGTTCGGGCTGGTAGGGGATGCAGCCCAGCAGGCGGAAATCACCGCTGCGCAACAGGGGCGAATGTTCCTTGAGGCGCGCGGAGAAGGCTTCCATGCTTTCGTCGGTGCGCACCTTGTTAAGGATCACGCCGAGTACTTTCGGGTCTTTCGGGCCGCCGAACAGTTGCGCCTGCAATTCCACGCGGCCGGAGAGTTCGGTGAGCACTTCGTTTTCCGGAGCCGAGACCAAGATCACTTCCGCATCCAGGCTCTTCGCCAGGTGCAGGTTGACCCGCGCTGCATAGCTGGCGCTGCGGGTCGGCACCATGCCTTCGACGATCAGCACGTCCTTTCCCACAGCGGCCTGTTGGTACAGCGTGATGATTTCTTCCAGCAACTCGTCGAGCTGGCCGTCGCCAAGCATCCGCTCGACATGGGCCAGGCCCAGGGGTTGTGGCGGCTTGAGGCCGTGGGTGCGCGCTATCAGTTCGGTGGAGCGTTCAGGGCCAGTGTCGCCCGGGTGTGGTTGAGCAATCGGTTTGAAAAAGCCGACTTTCAGCCCGGCTCGCTCAAGGGTACGCACCAGCCCAAGGCTGATGGAGGTCAGACCCACACCAAAATCGGTGGGCGCGATAAAAAAAGTTTGCATGCGAATTCTCTGGAGTTGCATGGCTTGGGTGGCGCTCTATGGCTGAGCGTCTACCGCGAATCAGATGCCAAGGTTATCGTTATTCGTGCACTTGCGCACACCAGCCGCAGGCAAAGGGCTGGCCTATTTTTTCAATACGTTGCGCGGGGTCAAGCACCCAGGCGCGCGACTGCCAGGGCGGCTGGTGGCGCAGGTGCTGAGTGTGGCCGCAGGAAAGCTCGGCAACCCAGTGCCGGTCTTCATCCTGATGAAAGCCGGTGATCGCCGAGTGGCTTGTCTGACCCCGTCCGTCCGGGTTCTGTTCGCTTTCGGGCAAATCCTTGTTTAGACTTGTCCGTTCTTCATTCTTATGCAAAAGGTCTCGCCCCATGACGATCGCCGCTAACAAGGCTGTCTCCATCGACTATACCCTGACCAATGACGCTGGTGAGGTCATCGACAGTTCCGCCGGCGGCGCGCCGCTGGTCTACCTGCAAGGCGCAGGTAACATTATCCCAGGCCTGGAAAAGGCGCTGGAAGGCAAGAGCGTCGGTGATGAGCTGACTGTTGCCGTAGAACCTGAAGATGCCTACGGCGAATACTCGGCCGAGTTGGTCAGCACGCTGAGCCGCAGCATGTTCGAAGGCGTTGACGAACTGGAAGTAGGCATGCAGTTCCACGCCTCCGCTCCGGACGGCCAAATGCAGATCGTCACCATCCGTGACCTGGACGGCGACGACGTTACCGTCGACGGCAACCACCCTCTGGCTGGCCAGCGCCTGAACTTCCAAGTGAAGATCGTTGCCATCCGCGACGCTTCTGAGGAAGAAGTGGCTCACGGCCACGTCCACGGTGAAGGCGGTCATCACCACTGATTGATGCATTGATCAGTTGCTAGCAAAAACGCCCCGACTGGTTCGGGGCGTTTTTTTGTCTGTCTGAAAGCGTTCAGTCGGATTGCCGGGCTTTTGTAGTGAGCGTGCGGTGCGACGATTCGACAAGCCCGCTCACACAGGAGGCAGTGGTAATTTTGGGGCACACACAAAAATGCCCCGTACCTTTCGGTACGGGGCATTTCTTAACTGTTTCACAACCTGGGTTGCGTTGCAGTTGTTACCACTTAGGCTGCAGCAGGAACGCTCAGAGCCTTGATGTGGCCATTCAGGCGGCTCTTATGACGAGCGGCCTTGTTCTTGTGGATGATGCCTTTATCGGCCATACGGTCGATAACTGGCACAGCCAGAACGTAAGCAGCTTGGGCTTTTTCAGCGTCTTTGGTGTCGATGGCTTTAACTACATTCTTGATGTAGGTACGAACCATGGAACGCAGGCTGGCGTTGTGGCTGCGACGCTTCTCAGCCTGTTTTGCACGTTTTTTGGCGGAAGGTGTGTTGGCCACCGTCGAGCTCCTCGAAAGACTTTTTAGGAAATAGCAAACAAAATAGGCCGCGAATCATGCCGATCACTTGATGTGTTGTCAAGAGCGGCTGATGCGAACTGCTGAGTGGTCGATCTGAAGAGGCGGGTGATTTATTTCCGGCGCTTGACCTGTAAACTCGCGAGCTTTGGCTCTGTGCTGTTGCAGGCGCGCAGTATCGCATAAGTGGGCGCTTCTTTCGCCTGCTGTTTATCTATAGGCGCAAACTCTTTCAATGAATCTGCTCAAATCGCTGGCCGCCGTCAGCTCTATCACAATGATCTCCCGGGTTTTGGGGTTTGTGCGTGACACCCTGCTGGCGCGCATTTTCGGCGCCAGCATGGCCACGGATGCCTTCTTTATTGCCTTCAAATTGCCCAACCTGTTGCGGCGGATCTTCGCCGAAGGCGCGTTTTCCCAGGCGTTCGTGCCCATCCTGGCGGAATACAAGACCCTGCAGGGAGAGGAAGCGACGCGCACCTTTATTGCCTATGTCTCGGGCCTGTTGACCCTGGTGCTGATGCTGGTGACCGTGCTCGGCATGCTTGCTGCTCCCTGGGTCATCTGGGCCACGGCCCCGGGTTTCGCCAATACGCCGGAAAAATTCGCGCTGACCACTGACCTGCTGCGCGTGACCTTTCCTTATATATTGCTGATCTCCCTTTCATCGCTGGCCGGGGCGATCCTCAATACCTGGAACCGCTTCTCGGTGCCGGCCTTCGTGCCGACCCTGCTGAACGTCAGCATGATCATCTTCGCGCTGTTTCTCACGCCGTACTTCGATCCTCCTGTGATGGCGCTGGGCTGGGCAGTGCTGGCCGGCGGCTTGGCGCAATTGCTCTACCAACTGCCCCACCTGAAAAAGATCGGCATGCTCGTGTTGCCGCGCCTGAACCTCAAGGACACAGGCGTCTGGCGCGTGATGCGCAATATGCTGCCGGCGATCCTCGGCGTCTCAGTCAGCCAGATTTCCCTGATTATCAACACGGCGTTCGCTTCGCTGCTGGTGTCCGGCTCGGTGTCGTGGATGTACTACGCCGATCGCTTGATGGAATTGCCGTCCGGCGTGCTCGGCGTGGCGCTGGGCACGATTTTGCTGCCGACCCTGGCGCGCACCTATGCCAGCAAGGACCGCCAGGAATACTCGCGCATCCTCGACTGGGGCCTGCGCCTGTGCTTCGTGTTGGTACTGCCATGTGCCCTGGCCCTGGGGATTCTGGCGGAGCCGCTGACCGTGTCGCTGTTTCAATACGGCCAATTCGATGCCCACGATGCATTGATGACGCAGTACGCACTGGTCGCCTATTCCGTAGGGTTGCTCGGCATTATCGTGATCAAGGTGCTGGCCCCAGGCTTCTACGCCCAGCAAAACATTCGTACACCGGTGAAAATCGCGATTTTCACGCTGATCGTCACGCAACTGCTCAACCTGGTATTTATCGGCCCGCTGGCCCATGCCGGCCTGGCGCTGGCGATCAGTGTCGGTGCGTGCATCAATGCCGGGCTGTTGTTTTACCAGCTGCGCAAGCAGCAAATGTTCCTGCCGCAGCCCGGTTGGGGCCTGTTTGCCCTCAAATTGCTGGTAGCGGTGGCGGTGATGTCGGCCGTGCTACTGGGCTTGATGCACTATATGCCCGCATGGGACGAGGGCCAGATGCTGCAACGCTTTATGCGCCTTGGCGTGCTGGTAGTCGCCGGCGTGGCGGTGTACTTCGGGATGTTGCTGCTGCAAGGCTTCCGCCTGCGGGATTTCAATCGCAAGTCACTGAGCTAGAGAGTTTGTCGCAATAAAACGGTTGTTTTATCGATTCGATCCATTTGGCCTGTGCTGTTGCCTGTCGTCCGGAGCCGGGTGTGGTTATAATCGACCACTTTATGAGCAAGAAGCGCGTTATGCAGCTGGTTCGAGGTCTCCACAACCTGCGCCCTGGACATCGGGGCTGCGTCGCCACTATTGGCAACTTTGACGGTGTTCACCGTGGTCACCAGGCTATCCTGGCCCGGCTGCGCGAGCGTGCAGTCGAGTTGGGCGTGCCCAGCTGCGTGGTGATTTTTGAGCCGCAGCCGCGTGAATACTTTACCCCCGAGACAGCGCCGGCGCGTCTTGCCCGCTTGCGGGACAAGCTGCAATTGCTGGCTGAAGAAGGTGTGGACCGCGTCCTTTGCCTGGCTTTCAACCAGCGCTTGCAAGGCCTGAGCGCCGCCGAGTTTGTCGAACGCATCCTGGTCGATGGTCTGGGCGTGCAGCATTTGGAGGTCGGTGACGACTTCCGCTTTGGTTGCGACCGCGTCGGGGATTTCGATTTCCTGCAACAGGCCGGCGCCAACCAGGGGTTTACCGTCGAAGCCGCGCAAACCGTCGAACTGGATGGCCTGCGCGTGAGCAGTACCCAGGTGCGTAACGCCCTGGCCGCTGCCGACTTCGCCTTGGCCGGGCGTTTGCTCGGTCGCCCGTTCCGCATTGCCGGTCGGGTCCTGCACGGCCAGAAGCTGGCGCGCCAATTGGGCACGCCAACCGCCAACGTGCAACTCAAACGTCGTCGTGTGCCGCTGACCGGGGTGTATCTGGTGAGCGTCGACATCGACGGCCAAGCGTGGCCGGGAGTCGCCAACATAGGCGTCAGGCCCACGGTTGCAGGTGATGGCAAGGCCCACCTGGAAGTTCACCTTTTGGATTTTGCCGGTGATCTGTATGACCGGCGTTTGACGGTGGTTTTCCACCAGAAGCTGCGTGAAGAGCAGCGTTTCGCCTCCCTTGAGGCGTTGAAAACGGCGATCAATGCGGATGTCGCCGCCGCCCGTGCACTAGCCGCACCTAGCGCCCATCGCTAACCGAAGAGCCTTAAATGACCGACTATAAAGCCACGCTAAACCTTCCGGACACCGCCTTCCCAATGAAGGCCGGCCTGCCACAGCGCGAACCGCAGATCCTGCAGCGCTGGGACAGTATTGGCCTGTACGGAAAGTTGCGCGAAATTGGCAAGGATCGTCCGAAGTTCGTCCTGCACGACGGCCCTCCTTATGCCAATGGCACGATTCACATCGGTCATGCGCTGAATAAAATTCTCAAAGACATGATCCTGCGCTCGAAAACCCTGTCGGGCTTCGACGCGCCGTACGTCCCGGGTTGGGACTGCCACGGCCTGCCGATCGAACACAAAGTCGAAGTGACCTACGGCAAGAACCTGGGCGCGGATAAAACCCGTGAACTGTGCCGTGCCTACGCCACCGAGCAGATCGAAGGGCAGAAGTCCGAATTCATCCGCCTGGGTGTGTTGGGCGAGTGGGACAACCCGTACAAGACCATGAACTTCAAGAACGAGGCCGGTGAAATCCGCGCCTTGGCCGAAATCGTCAAAGGCGGTTTCGTGTTCAAGGGCCTCAAGCCTGTGAACTGGTGCTTCGACTGTGGTTCGGCCCTGGCTGAGGCGGAAGTCGAGTACGAAGACAAGAAGTCCTCGACCATCGACGTGGCCTTCCCGATCGCCGAAGACGCCAAGTTGGCCCAGGCTTTCGGCCTGGCAAGCCTGAGCAAACCGGCTGCCATCGTGATCTGGACCACCACCCCGTGGACCATCCCGGCCAACCAGGCGCTGAACGTGCACCCGGAATTCACCTACGCCTTGGTAGACGTCGGTGACCGCCTGCTCGTGCTCGCTGAAGAAATGGTCGAGGCTTGCCTGGCGCGTTACGAGCTGCAAGGTTCGGTGATCGCCACCACCACCGGCTCTGCGCTGGAACTGATCAACTTCCGTCACCCATTCTATGACCGCCTGTCGCCGGTGTACCTGGCTGACTACGTCGAACTGGGTTCGGGTACTGGCGTTGTTCACTGCTCGCCTGCCTATGGTGTGGACGACTTCGTGATCTGCAAGAAGTACGGCCTGGTCAACGACGACATTATCAACCCGGTGCAGAGCAACGGCGTCTACGTGCCGTCGCTGGAGTTCTTCGGCGGCCAGTTCATCTTCAAGGCCGACCAGCCGATCATCGAAAAGCTGCGTGAAGTCGGTGCGCTGATGCAAACCGCCACCATCCAGCACAGCTACATGCATTGCTGGCGCCACAAGACTCCGCTGATCTACCGCGCCACCGCGCAGTGGTTCATCGGCATGGACAAAGAGCCGACCCGCGGCGACACCCTGCGTAACCGCGCGATCAAGGCTATCGAAGAAACCAAGTTCGTCCCGGCCTGGGGCCAGGCGCGCCTGCACTCGATGATCGCCAATCGTCCGGACTGGTGCATCTCCCGCCAGCGTAACTGGGGCGTGCCGATCCCGTTCTTCCTGAACAAGGAAAGCGGCGAGCTGCACCCACGTACCGTTGAACTGATGGAAATCGTCGCCCAGCGCGTTGAACAGCAAGGTATTGAAGCCTGGTTCAAAATGGACGCCGCTGAACTGCTGGGTGATGAAGCGCCGCAGTACGACAAGATCAGCGACACCCTCGACGTGTGGTTCGACTCCGGCACCACCCATTGGCACGTCCTGCGCGGCTCACACCCCATGGGCCACGAGACTGGCCCGCGTGCCGACTTGTACCTGGAAGGTTCGGACCAACACCGTGGCTGGTTCCACTCGTCGCTTCTGACCGGTTGCGCCATCGACGACCATGCGCCGTACCGCGAACTGCTGACCCACGGCTTCACCGTCGACGAGACGGGCCGCAAGATGTCCAAGTCGTTGAAGAATGTGATCGAGCCGAAAAAGATCAACGACACCCTGGGCGCCGACATCATGCGTCTGTGGGTAGCGTCGACCGACTATTCGGGCGAGATCGCCGTGTCGGATCAGATCTTGGCTCGTAGCGCCGATGCCTACCGCCGTATCCGAAATACCGCACGCTTCCTGCTGTCAAACCTGACCGGTTTCAACCCGGCCACCGATATCCTGCCGGCCGAGGACATGCTCGCCCTGGACCGTTGGGCTGTGGACCGTACCCTGTTGCTGCAGCGTGAGTTGCAGGAGAGCTACGGCGAATACCGCTTCTGGAACGTCTATTCGAAGATCCACAACTTCTGCGTGCAGGAACTGGGTGGTTTCTACCTCGACATCATCAAGGATCGCCAGTACACCACTGGCGCCAACAGCAAGGCACGCCGCTCGGCGCAGACTGCGCTGTATCACATCAGCGAAGCGCTGGTGCGCTGGATCGCGCCGATCCTGGCGTTCACCGCCGACGAACTGTGGGAATACCTGCCGGGCGAGCGTAACGAGTCCGTGATGCTCAACACCTGGTACGAAGGCCTGACCGAACTGCCGGCCGACTTCGAACTGGGCCGCGAGTATTGGGAAGGTGTAATGGCCGTCAAGGTTGCGGTGAACAAGGAGCTGGAAGTGCAACGTGCGGCCAAGGCTGTCGGTGGCAACCTGCAAGCCGAAGTCACGCTGTTTGCCGAGGAAGGCCTGACCGCCGACCTGGCCAAGCTGAGCAACGAACTGCGCTTCGTGCTGATCACCTCCACCGCGAGCCTGGCACCGTTTGCCCAGGCTCCGGCAGACGCGGTTGCCACCGAAGTCCCGGGCCTCAAGCTCAAAGTGGTCAAGTCGGCCTTCGCCAAGTGCGCCCGTTGCTGGCACTGCCGTGAAGACGTCGGCGTGAACCCGGAGCATCCGGAAATCTGCGGTCGTTGTGTCGACAACATCAGCGGTGCTGGTGAGGTTCGCCACTATGCCTAATGCCGGTCGTTTCGGACGTCTGGGCTGGCTCGTATTGAGCTTGCTGGTGCTGGTCATTGACCAGATCAGCAAGGCTCATTTCGAGGGCACTCTGGAAATGTTCCAGCAGATCGTAGTCATCCCGGATTACTTCAGCTGGACCCTGGCCTACAACACCGGCGCGGCCTTCAGCTTCCTCGCTGAAGGAGGCGGCTGGCAGCGCTGGCTGTTCGCCATGATCGCGGTGGTGGTCAGTGCGGTGCTGGTAGTGTGGCTCAAGCGTCTTGGTCGCGATGACACCTGGTTGGCGATCGCCTTGGCTCTGGTGTTGGGTGGCGCGCTAGGCAACCTGTACGATCGCATTGCCCTGGGCCATGTGATTGACTTCATCTTGGTGCATTGGCAGAACCGTTGGTACTTCCCAGCGTTCAATTTTGCCGACAGCGCCATCACCGTCGGTGCAATCATGCTGGCGTTGGACATGTTCAAAAGTAAGAAAACCGGAGAGACCGTCAATGACTGATCAGGTATTGGCTGAGCAACGCATCGGCCAGAACACGGAAGTCACCTTGCATTTCGCACTGCGCCTGGAGAATGGCGACACGGTCGACAGCACGTTCGACAAAGCCCCGGCTACCTTCAAGGTGGGCGACGGCAACCTGCTGCCGGGTTTCGAAGCGGCCCTGTTCGGCTTCAAGGCGGGTGACAAGCGTACCCTGCAGATCCTGCCGGAAAACGCCTTTGGCCAGCCTAACCCGCAAAACGTGCAAATCATCCCGCGTTCGCAGTTCCAGGGCATGGACCTGTCGGAAGGCCTGCTGGTGATCTTCAACGATGCGGCGAATACCGAGCTGCCCGGCGTGGTGAAAACCTTCGATGACGCGCAAGTGACCATCGACTTCAACCACCCGCTGGCCGGTAAAACCTTGACCTTTGACGTTGAAATCATCGACGTTAAAGCGCTCTGACCGAGGACGCGGTTAAAAATGTGGGAGGGGCGGTGCGACGTTTCGACTTGCTCGCGAATGCGCTCTGTCAGTTATGCATATGTCGACTGACCCACCGCTTTCGCGAGCAAGCCCGCTCCCACCTTTGATCTTCATTGTCAGTTGAGTTAGCGTCAAACTTGACCCTAAGTGGCTGCAAGACACGAGGCACAGCATGCAAATCAAACTCGCCAACCCCCGTGGCTTCTGCGCTGGTGTGGACCGGGCGATCGAAATCGTCAATCGCGCCCTGGAAGTCTTCGGGCCGCCGATTTACGTGCGCCATGAAGTCGTCCACAACAAATTCGTGGTCGAGGACCTGCGCGCGCGTGGTGCCATCTTTGTCGAAGAGCTGGACCAGGTGCCGGACGACGTAATCGTCATCTTCAGCGCCCACGGTGTTTCCCAGGCCGTGCGTACCGAAGCGGCAGGCCGTGGCCTGAAAGTCTTCGATGCCACCTGCCCGTTGGTCACCAAGGTACACATCGAAGTCGCGCGCTACAGCCGTGACGGTCGAGAGTGCATCCTGATCGGCCATGCCGGCCACCCGGAAGTTGAAGGCACCATGGGCCAGTACGATGCCAGCAATGGCGGGGCTATCTACCTGGTCGAAGACGAAAAGGATGTTGCCAATCTTCAGGTGCAAAACCCTGAACGCCTGGCGTTCGTGACCCAGACCACTTTGTCCATGGACGACACCAGCCGTGTTATCGACGCGCTGCGCAGTCGCTTCCCGGCCATTGGCGGGCCGCGCAAGGACGACATCTGCTACGCCACCCAAAACCGGCAGGACGCGGTCAAGCAACTGGCCAATGAATGTGACGTGGTCCTGGTGGTCGGCAGCCCTAACAGCTCCAACTCCAACCGCCTGCGTGAGCTTGCTGAGCGCATGGCAACCCCTGCGTACCTGATCGACGGCGCCGAAGACATGCAGCGCAGCTGGTTCGATGGCGTCGGGCGCATTGGTATCACGGCGGGCGCTTCGGCCCCGGAAGTGCTGGTGCGCGGCGTTATCCAGCAGTTGCATGCGTGGGGGGCCACCGGTGCGGACGAACTGGCTGGGCGCGAAGAAAACATCACGTTCTCCATGCCCAAGGAGCTGCGGGTTCGCTCGCTGCTCTAATTACCCGGGTGCCGGAGTAGCTCCGGCACAATGCCTGCTCGGCACGGTCGCTGCGCAGGCTGATGCGCCCGCTGGGCGCCAGTACGATCTGATACAAGCTCTGTGGCTGCTCCGAGTTGCACACATGCACAGTACCTGCACGAAATCCTCCCCCTGAAAATATTGGCTCGCCCAGCCTGCTGAAGCGCACCTGGTTCTTGAGCGGGCCATTGCCGACGATCGGTACCTTCCCGCTGTCCTGACGCTCCAGCAATACCGGGTTTTTATCGTCCAAGTGGCCGCGTCCGCTCTCATCCACGATCACCCGCCAACCCCGGCTCCAGTCGTCGTCCAGCGCGTGAATGACCACCGCTCGGTTGCGTGCGACGGCTTCGGTGCGTGCGTAGCGCAGCCCTCCCGCTAAGGACTGTGCCGCGCTATGTCTTTGCTGTGACTCCAGCAGGCTCTTGAAACTGGGCACTGCCAGGTTAGCCAGGATGCTGCTCACGATCAGTCCGAGTAGCAGTTCAATCAGGGTGAAACCTCGTTGTTGCATATGCCATCCCTCCATGGATTTGAGTACAGCCATAGGTATAGCGCCCGTGCTGTGGTGCTGGATGGTGGCCTTTATGTCCAAAGTATTTCGCTTTGTTCCGGGAGCAGCGCGGGCGAAAAACCGACGCTAGTCTTGGGCCGTACAGCAGATTTCAGCTGCTTTTTTCTGGCCTTCGACACGGATGACGACGGTAATGCTTGCCTGCCCAAACACCCGCTTTTCCCACGCCTTAGCGCGGCATCAGCTCGGCATGACGCTGATCGAGGTGTTGGTTGCGGTGCTGATTCTCACCATCGGGCTGTTGGGTGCGGCGGTGATCCAGCTCAATGCGCTGAAATACACCGACAGTTCCAGGATGACCAGCCAGGCCAGTTTCATTGCCTACGACATGCTCGACCGAATCCGCGCCAATTCCGCTGCCGACTACGCATGGGAGCGGTCCGAGCATGCCCCGGCGAGCAGCGCTACCGCCAGTGTACGCGACCAGGACCTGCATGATTTCGAGGCTAATATTCTCGGCTTCGCTGGGGATAGCGCGAAGGGCGTGGTGTCGATCAGTGCAAACGAAGCCACTGTCCGTATCAGTTGGGATGACAGCCGAGGCGCTATCAGCCCGGGTGCTCGGGAAACATTCATTCTGACCAGTCGCGTCAGTGATAAGCCGGGGGTGACGCAATGAGGCATCGCACTCGAGGTTTCAGCTTGGTGGAATTGCTGTTGGCTTTGGCGATGGGCTTGGTGCTCGTGCTAGGGGTCAGCCAGGTGGCGATCAGTTCCAGGACCACCCACGACAGCCAGCAGGCCGCCATGATGCTGCAGGATGATGCGCGGTTCTTGCTGGGCAAGATGACCCAGGATATCCGTCAGGCGGGCATGTTTGGCTGTTTGGCCGCGGAGTTTATCGACAACGCTCCTCCGGCCTTTGATCGGCCTGTCAGTTGGAGTGCCGGGGCGGGTGCAAAGTCGCTGACGCTGGTGACCGCGGATGTCGGCAATGAGAGTGGCAAACCCGATTGGACGGTGCTATCTGACTGCACAGGCAGCGCCCAAGCGTATGCCGGAAATTCCCCTGTGCCTGCACCCGGACAGATCCGTTTTGCACTGCGCCAGCTCACGTACATCTTCGAAACAGGCCAATTAAAGGTCAGCACGCCTGCGGCACCCGCCAAGACAGTGCTGGTGGATAACGTGCAGGCTTTTGATATCAGCTTTGGCGTGGTGGCCAAAGCCGCATCAACGGAGGTAGTGCGCTACGACTCGAGTCCCGCCGATGTATCCCTGATACGCAGTGTTCGCATCCTGATGACGCTGCGAGATCCGGCCGAACGGGTTAAAGATCAAACCTACAGCGTCGTGGCGGCGCTGCGAAACCGTCTGGGGTAAGCCACCATGATGCTCACGGAGGGTATTCGTTTGCGCCAGGCGGGCATGGTTCTGCTGACCAGTCTGGTGTTCCTGTTGCTGGTGTCGCTGATCGGTTTGTCGTCGATGCAAGGCGCAGTCACCCAGCAAAAGATCGCCGGTAGTCTCTGGCAGCGCAATCAGTCGCTGCAAAGTGCCGAGAGTGGCTTGAGGCGCGGTGAACAGGCCATACAGCAGTCATTCGCGGCGCTGCCGTTGTGCCAGTCGATGGTTGCCTGCGCGCCGCCGCAAGCAGCATTGTCAGTGGTCGGAGCGGGAGTGGACCCCGTTTCTGGCGTCATCTGGGTTGCGCTTAAGGGCGGTGTATACGGCATTCAATTCCTGGGCCCTGCAGTAGGGGTGGCCCATTTACCGCCGCAAACCCGCGCTGCGGTGTATCGAGTGACAGCTGTGGGGCTGAGCGGCCAATTGCGCACGGTGCTCGAGAGCGTCTACGTACGGGTGGACGAGGAGGGTGGCTCGCGTTTTCGGCGTGTGGCATGGCGGCAACTTCAATAAGGAGCAATGTAATGGGCATGGATAGCCAGGGTTTCACCCTGATCGAGTTACTGATCGCTGTGGCGCTCATCGCGGTTCTCGCTGGGATCGCTTATCCCGGATACACCGGCCATATGAAAAAGGTGTATCGCGCTGAAATCGTCGCGTTGTTGACCGAGCAAGCTCAACACTTGGAGCGCTTTTATACGAGGAATGGCACTTTTATTGACGCGAACGGCGTCAGTGCGGGCAATGATCGCTATAGAATCAGCGCTGCATTGAACCCTCAGGATTTCCAGTTAGTGGCTACGCCTGCTGTCGACTCGATAATGGTCGGCGACCCTTGCGGCGACTTCAGCCTGACCAGCACCGCTGCGCGGTCCAATCCGGGCGCGGCGCCGGACATGTCGCGCAAGCTGTGCTGGGGGCAATAATGAGGGTGCTGGATGATTGGGCGCCGGGTGCGCTTGTTCCTATTTATCGGCTGGATCAAATCATGGCAGAGCAACAGCAGGTAGTGATAGTCGGTGGCGGGGTCATCGGCTTGTTGACGGCGTTCAACCTGGCGACCCAAGGGCAAGCGGTGGTGCTGCTGGAGCGTGCGGGGTTGGGGCAGGAGTCTTCCTGGGCGGGCGGCGGGATTGTTTCGCCGCTGTATCCGTGGCGCTATAGCCCGGCAGTCACCGCGCTGGCGCATTGGTCCCAGGATTTTTATCCACAGTTGGCAGAGCGTTTGTTTGCTGCGACGGGTGTCGACCCTGAGGTGCACACCACTGGGCTGTACTGGCTGGACCTGGACGACGAAGCCGAAGCCTTGGCTTGGGCTGCACGTGAAGGCCGGCCATTGAGCAAAGTGGATGTATCAGCCGCCCATGATGCCGTTCCGGTGCTGGGCAGCGGGTACTCCCAGGCGATCTACATGGCCAACGTCGCCAATGTGCGCAACCCGCGCCTGGTCAAATCCCTCAAGGCTGCACTGCTGGCGTTGCCCGGTGTGACCCTGCATGAACAGTGTGAAGTAACCGGGTTTGTCCTGGACGCTGGCAATGTGGTGGGCGTGAAGACGGCCGATGGCCCGATCTTCGGTGATCAGGTCGTCCTTGCGGCGGGCGCCTGGAGCGGTGAGTTGCTGGGCACGCTGGGCTTGGCGCTACCGGTGGAACCGGTCAAAGGCCAGATGATCCTGTACAAATGCGCTTCGGACTTCCTGTCGAGCATGGTCCTGGCCAAGGGGCGATATGCGATCCCTCGGCGTGACGGGCATATCCTGATCGGCAGTACGCTGGAGCATGAAGGCTTCGACAAGACCCCTACTGAAACAGCGCTGGAAAGCCTCAAGGCGTCAGCGGTTGAGTTGATTCCTGCCTTGGCGGACGCCGAGGTTGTTGGGCACTGGGCCGGATTGCGCCCAGGTTCGCCGGAAGGGATCCCTTACATCGGCCGCGTGCCGGGCTTCAACGGGTTGTGGCTCAACTGCGGGCATTACCGCAACGGCCTGGTGCTTGCGCCGGCGTCCTGCCAATTGTTTGCTGACTTGCTGCTGGCGCGTACGCCGATCATCGACCCGGCGCCTTATGCGCCTGAGGGGCGGATCAGCGCTGGATAGACGTCGGCCCCTGCTCAAGATGCGCCTGGGTGCAATACCACTCCTGGCGCGAGCTCAAGGCGCGATCCTGCGGCAGGTGCACGCCGCAGTGGGCGCAGCGCACCATCAAGGCGGCGTCGGGCTCACTGGCGCGTTGCTGTTTGGCGGCCGGGCTTTTGAATTTGCGCCAGAACCATACTGCAGCGGCAATGACGGCAATCCAGAACAGTAGACGAAGCATGATGGGCAGTTTCTCGACAAGGAATGCGCCAGTTTAGCCAAGGACGTGCCAGGCGCACAGCGCAATAATACCGCTCACAAAAAAGGAGCCTCGAAAGGCTCCTTCTTGATGACGCAGGGTGCAATCAGTCAAACACACCAAAGGTCATGTAGCTGAACCATGAGCGGTCCTGGTTGTTGCCCAGGGCCTGTGGCTCTTCCTCTTCGATCACGTCGCCGTTCTCGTCATGCGGCTTGAGGTCCGAAGGGATAGCGTCCTTGGCGTCCTGGTACTGCTTGATCACGTCCTGGTTGGCGCGGGTTTCGCCCGGCGGCAGCGGTGGACGGGACTCGATCAGGCCCAGGGTGTACTTGCTCAGCCACGAACGGTTGTCGGCTTCGGCAACCTGAGGTACGAACTGGCCATCTTTCAGGCTCGGGTGATCCGGGTAGTTGAGCTTCAGGGTTTCCAGGCTGGTGCTGGCCAGTTCGTCCAGGTGCAGACGCTGGTAAGCCTCGGTCATGACCGCCAGGCCGTCACCGACGGAAGGGGTTTCCTGGAAGTTCTCGACAACATAACGGCCACGGTTGGCGGCAGCTACATAGGCCTGACGGGTCAGGTAGTAGTGAGCCACATGTATCTCGTAGGAGGCCAGCAGGTTGCGCAAGTAGATCATGCGCTGCTTGGCGTCCGGCGCGTAGCGGCTGTTGGGATAGCGGCTGGTCAGCTGCGCGAACTCGTTGTAGGAGTCGCGGGCAGCGCCCGGGTCACGCTTGGTCATGTCCAGCGGCAGGAAGCGCGCCAGCAGGCCAACGTCCTGGTCGAACGAGGTCAGGCCCTTCATGTAGTAGGCGTAGTCGACGTTCGGGTGCTGCGGATGCAGGCGGATAAAACGCTCGGCGGCGGACTTGGCAGCTTCCGGCTCGGCGTTCTTGTAGTTGGCGTAGATCAGCTCGAGCTGAGCCTGGTCGGCGTAGCGCCCGAACGGATAACGCGACTCCAGTGCCTTCAGCTTCGCTGTGGCGCTGGTGTAGCTATTATTGTCCAAGTCTTTCTGAGCCAGTTGGTACAACTCGACTTCGCTCAGGTTTTCGTCGACGACTTCCTTTGTTGACGAGCAAGCAGCAGTCATGGCGAGGATGGCGATCAGCAGCAGGTGTTTCACTTGCATGGCGGCTTGCGTCCCTATGACGGCCGCTGTCTTGGGCGGGGCCGTCCTGTTATGATGAGCGCCCCGTTGAAAGCCTCGGGGCAAAAGACGCCGTATTTAACCACAAGCGCGCAGCCGAAACCAAAGGCTGTGCCACGCCTAGTCTGAGCATGTCCGATAAAATTGAACTTCGCGCAGAGGTGCCGTCCGAATTGGGCGGCCAACGCCTCGATCAAGTCGCCGCACAATTATTCGCTGAGCACTCGCGCTCGCGCCTTTCCGCCTGGATCAAAGACGGCCGCCTGACTGTGGATGGAGCGGTTATCCGCCCGCGAGACACAGTCCATGGCGGTGCGATTCTTGAGCTGACTGCCGAGCAGGAAGCCCAGGGAGAATGGGTCGCCCAGGACATTGAGCTGGACATCGTCTATGAAGATGACGACATCCTGGTCATCAACAAACCCGCAGGCCTGGTGGTTCATCCGGCTGCCGGGCACGCTGACGGCACTTTGCTCAATGCCTTGTTGCACCACGTGCCGGACATCATTAATGTCCCGCGCTGCGGCATCGTGCACCGTCTGGACAAGGACACCACCGGCTTGATGGTGGTGGCCAAGACCATTCAGGCGCAGACGCAGTTGGTCACACAATTGCAAAGCCGCAGCGTCAGCCGAATCTACGAGTGCATCGTGATCGGCGTGGTGGTGGCAGGTGGCAAGATCAACGCCCCGATCGGTCGTCACGGCCAACAGCGCCAGCGTATGGCGGTGATGGAGGGCGGCAAGCAAGCTGTCAGTCATTACCGTGTACTTGAGCGTTTCCGCTCCCACACGCATGTGCGGGTCAAGCTGGAAACCGGCCGCACGCACCAGATTCGCGTGCACATGGCGCACATCAACTTCCCGTTGGTCGGAGATCCGGCCTACGGCGGTCGCTTCCGTATTCCGCCGGCGGCCAGTGTGACAATGGTTGAATCGCTTAAATCCTTCCCGCGCCAGGCACTGCATGCACGCTTCCTGGAGTTGGATCATCCGACGAGCGGTAAGCGGATGAGCTGGGAATCGCCTCTTCCGGACGATCTGGTCTGGTTGTTGTCGCTGCTCAAGCAGGATCGCGAGGCATTTATCGGATGAGTGACTGGCTGATTCCTGACTGGCCTGCGCCGGCTCAGGTGAAGGCCTGCGTCACCACTCGTGCAGGCGGCGTCAGTCTAGCGCCGTTCGACAGCCTCAACCTGGGCGATCATGTCGAGGACAGCCTGGACGCCGTCCTGGAAAATCGCCGTCGGCTTACCGATGCCTTCGTTATACAGCCGGCTTGGCTGCGCCAAGTCCACGGTATCAAGGTGGTCGAGGCCGACCCTGGCCAGACTGCCGAAGCCGATGGCAGTTGGACAAGCACTCCAGGCATTGCCTGTACCGCAATGACTGCTGATTGCCTGCCCGCGTTGTTCTGCAACCGCGCCGGCACCCGTGTGGCGGCTGCCCATGCCGGTTGGCGCGGGTTGGCGGCAGGCGTGTTGGAAGCTGCTCTCGACAGCCTGGACGCCGAACCCGCTGACGTGTTGGTCTGGCTCGGCCCGGCCATTGGCCCACATGCCTTCGAAGTCGGCCCTGAAGTGCGTGAAGCCTTTATGCAGCAACTGCCGATTACCGCCAAAGCCTTTGTGCCCAGCCGCACCCCCGGCAAGTTCATGGCCGACATCTATCAGTTGGCCCGTCTGCGCCTTGCCGCGCGGGGTGTCACGGCTGTTTACGGTGGCGGTTTCTGCACGGTGACCGATCCACGCTTCTTTTCTTACCGCCGCAGTTCGCGCACCGGTCGGTTCGCCTCCCTTATCTGGCTCGAGCGCTAGACTCTTCTGATCTGCGTCAACTACCCGTAGCTTGAATCTCCCAGAATCGACCGCATCTATAGGGGTATCTGGCAGGTTTCTTCATTCAGGATGTTTTATAGCTCCGGCCTGCTCAAAAGGAAGGTGACTAATGCGTATTGATCGTTTAACCAGCAAATTGCAGTTGGCCTTATCAGACTCCCAATCCTTGGCGGTGGGCCTTGACCATCCGGCCATTGAGCCTGCGCACCTGATGCAGGCACTTCTGGAACAGCAAGGTGGTTCTATCAAGCCCTTGCTGATGCAGGTGGGCTTTGACGTCAACAGCTTGCGCAAGGAGTTGAGCAAAGAGCTCGACCAACTGCCGAAAATCCAAAACCCGACCGGCGACGTGAATATGTCCCAGGACTTGGCGCGTCTGCTCAATCAGGCAGACCGTCTGGCCCAGCAGAAAGGCGACCAGTTCATTTCCAGTGAGCTGGTGTTGCTCGCCGCGATGGACGAGAACAGTAAGCTTGGCAAATTGTTGCTGGGCCAGGGCGTGAGCAAGAAGGCCCTGGAAAACGCCATCAACAACCTGCGTGGCGGTGACGCGGTAAACGACCCTAACCATGAGGAGTCGCGTCAGGCCCTGGATAAATACACTGTCGACCTGACCAAGCGTGCCGAAGAGGGCAAGCTTGACCCGGTGATCGGCCGTGACGATGAAATTCGTCGCACTATCCAGGTGCTGCAACGCCGCACCAAGAACAACCCGGTGCTGATCGGTGAGCCTGGTGTGGGTAAGACCGCGATTGCCGAAGGCCTGGCTCAGCGCATTATTAATGGCGAAGTGCCAGACGGCCTGAAAGGCAAGCGCCTGCTGTCCTTGGATATGGGGTCGTTGATTGCAGGTGCCAAGTTTCGCGGTGAGTTCGAAGAACGCCTCAAATCCCTGCTTAATGAACTGTCGAAGCAGGAAGGGCAGATCATTCTGTTTATCGACGAATTGCACACCATGGTCGGCGCCGGTAAAGGTGAGGGGTCCATGGATGCCGGCAACATGCTCAAGCCTGCCTTGGCGCGGGGTGAGTTGCACTGCGTCGGTGCTACCACGCTCAACGAATATCGCCAGTACATCGAAAAAGACGCCGCCCTTGAGCGTCGCTTCCAGAAAGTGCTGGTGGAAGAGCCGAGCGAAGAAGATACCATCGCGATCCTGCGTGGCTTGAAAGAGCGCTACGAGGTTCACCACAAGGTGGCGATCACCGACGGCGCGATCATTGCAGCGGCCAAGTTGAGCCATCGCTATATCACTGACCGTCAGTTGCCGGACAAGGCCATCGACTTGATCGACGAAGCGGCCAGCCGTATCCGCATGGAAATCGATTCCAAGCCGGAAGTACTCGACCGTCTGGATCGGCGTCTGATTCAACTGAAAGTCGAGTCCCAGGCCCTTAAGAAAGAAGAAGACGAAGCGGCGAAGAAGCGTCTGGAAAAACTTCAGGAAGAAATCGTGCGTCTGGAGCGCGAGTATTCCGACCTGGAGGAAATCTGGACCTCGGAGAAAGCTGAAGTGCAGGGTTCTGCGCAGATCCAGCAAAAGATCGAGCAGTCCCGCCAGGAACTGGAAGCTGCGCGTCGTAAAGGCGACCTGAACCGCATGGCCGAGTTGCAATACGGGGTGATCCCGGACTTGGAGCGCAGCCTGCAGATGGTCGATCAGCACGGTAAAAGCGAGAACCAGTTGCTGCGCAGCAAGGTGACCGAGGAAGAAATTGCCGAAGTCGTTTCCAAGTGGACCGGCATTCCGGTGTCGAAGATGCTCGAAGGCGAGCGCGACAAATTGTTGAAAATGGAAAGCCTGTTGCACCAGCGCGTCATTGGTCAGGAAGAGGCCGTGGTGGCGGTGTCCAACGCAGTACGGCGTTCCCGTGCCGGGTTGTCCGACCCGAATCGCCCAAGTGGTTCGTTCATGTTCCTCGGCCCGACCGGCGTGGGCAAGACCGAGCTGTGCAAAGCCTTGGCCGAGTTCCTTTTTGATACCGAAGAAGCCATGGTGCGGATCGATATGTCCGAATTCATGGAGAAGCACTCGGTGGCTCGCTTGATCGGCGCCCCACCAGGCTATGTGGGCTACGAGGAGGGCGGTTACCTGACCGAAGCCGTGCGGCGTAAGCCTTACTCGGTGATCCTGCTGGATGAGGTCGAGAAGGCGCACCCGGATGTGTTCAACATCCTGTTGCAAGTGCTGGAAGATGGCCGCCTGACGGACAGTCACGGGCGTACCGTGGACTTCCGCAACACGGTGATCGTGATGACCTCCAACCTGGGCTCGGCGCAGATCCAGGAGCTGGTAGGTGATCGTGAGGGCCAGCGCGCTGCGGTAATGGATGCATTGACCACGCACTTCCGTCCGGAATTCATCAACCGGGTCGACGAAGTGGTGATCTTTGAGCCTCTGGCACGTGACCAGATCGCGGGTATCACCGAGATCCAGCTGGGCCGTCTGCGCAGCCGTCTGGCTGAGCGCGAACTGTCGCTGGAGCTGGGCAGTGACGCGTTGGAGAAATTGATCGCGGTCGGTTACGACCCGGTGTATGGGGCACGGCCGTTGAAACGTGCGATCCAGCGCTGGATCGAGAACCCGCTGGCCCAGTTGATTCTGTCGGGTAGCTTCATGCCGGGCACCAGCGTCACGGCGACTGTGGAAAACGACGAAATCGTCTTCCACTGAGCCCAGGCTGTTGGCTGATAAGACAAGGCCTCGCATTGCGGGGCTTTTTTTTTCGATAGGGCGTTGAACTGTAAGGCAAAGGCTTGTAAAGTGCGCCCCGCAGCAACGTCAGCCCACGGGTTTCTTCTCCCCAAGAAGAAATCAGAAACAAGCGCAAATCATTGTCTTAAAAGCAATTTAAAGGGTTGACAGGGGTTTTTAAGATTGTAGAATAGCGCGCCTCAGACACATGAACGTAGCGATACGGGAAAGTCGAAGAGAAGGTTACACCGCAGTAAAAATGCTTTGAAATAAGTAACACTTTGAAATATGTAGTTCCGTGATAGCTCAGTCGGTAGAGCAAATGACTGTTAATCATTGGGTCCCAGGTTCGAGTCCTGGTCACGGAGCCAATTTCAAGCCGGGGTATAGCGCAGTCCGGTAGCGCGCCTGCTTTGGGAGCAGGATGTCAGGAGTTCGAATCCCCTTACCCCGACCATATTTGGGTCGTTAGCTCAGTTGGTAGAGCAGTTGGCTTTTAACCAATTGGTCGTAGGTTCGAATCCCACACGACCCACCATTTTTGAGACCAGTTAACGCTGGAATCAGATCTTAAGATCAGAGGCCAAAAGCACTGATCGAAGAAGGCGACTGAAAGGTCGCCTTTTTATTACCGGGGTATAGCGCAGTCCGGTAGCGCGCCTGCTTTGGGAGCAGGATGTCAGGAGTTCGAATCCCCTTACCCCGACCATATTAAAAATCCTCGTGTCGAAAGATGCGGGGATTTTTTTTGCGCGCAAATCCTGACTCAGCGCAAAATAAATGTGGGAGCGGGCTCCCACATTTACCAGATCCCATCCGAGGCCGTGTTGTTAGTGCAACTTCAGGCGTGGCTCGGTGCCTCGGCCGATTTTGCTGCCCAGCATCAGCATCGCCGTACGGAAGAAACCGTACAGCGCCATCTGGTGCATCCGGTACAGCGACACGTAAAACATCCGCGCCAACCAGCCTTCCAGCATCACGCTGCCAGTGAGGTTACCCATCAAGTTACCCACCGCCGAGAACCGCGATAGCGAAATCAGCGACCCATAGTCGGTGTACTTGTACGACGGTAGGTCCTTGCCTTCAATGCGCAGCTTCAGCGATTTTGCCAGCAGCGACGCCTGTTGGTGAGCCGCCTGGGCCCGTGGCGGTACGTTGCGGTCGGTGCCCACTTGTGGGCAAGCAGCGCAGTCACCAAAGGCGAAGATGTTTTCGTCGCGTGTGGTTTGCAGCGTCGGCAACACTTGCAGCTGATTGATACGGTTGGTTTCCAGGCCGTCGATATCCTTGAGGAAACCTGGTGCGCGAATGCCAGCGGCCCACACCTTGAGGCTGGCTGGAATCACTTGGCCGCTGCTGGTGATCAGGGCGTCGGCCGTCACTTCACTGACCGCCGAGTTAGTCAGCACCGTCACTCCGAGCTTTTCCAGGGTTTTATGCACAGGCCCGCCGATACGCTCCGGCAGGGCAGGCAACACCCGTGGCCCGGCTTCGATCAGGGTGATGTGCATGTTTTCCGGCTTGATGCGGTCCAGGCCATAGGCGGCCAACTCTTGGGCGGCGTTATGCAGCTCTGCGGCCAGTTCGACGCCGGTCGCACCGGCGCCGACGATGGCGACGCTGATTTTTTCCACCACATCGGTCTGCCCGGCATGGGCACGCAGGTAATGGTTGAGCAATTGCTGGTGGAAGCGCTCGGCCTGCTTGCGGGTGTCGAGGAACAGGCAGTGTCGCGCTGCGCCTTCGGTGCCGAAGTCATTGGTGGTGCTGCCGACCGCGATCACCAGGCTGTCATAGCCGAGCACGCGTGCGGGCACCAGCTCACGGCCTTCTTCATCAAGAGTGGCGGCGAGCTGGATCTTCTTTTGTTCACGGTCAAGCCCGCTCATGCGCCCTAGTTGGAACTCGAAGTGGTTCCATTTGGCCTGGGCGACATAATTGAGTTCGTCCTCCGAAGAGTTCAGCGAACCTGCGGCCACTTCGTGCAGCAAGGGCTTCCAGATATGGGTCAGGTTGGCGTCCACCAGCGTGATGCTGGCGGTGCCATGCTTGCCCAGAGTCTTACCCAGGCGGGTAGCCAACTCCAGGCCGCCGGCGCCGCCGCCGACGATAATAATACGATGGGTCATGGGGATATCTCGCAAGGCTAAAAGAAATCTGAGCGGTTACCCCCGCGAGCGCCAGGCAGCTCATAGCGTCAGGTAACTCAAAAGGCGACTCAACAGGCCGAGGCCGATCACCACTACAAGCACCACACAGAGGAGCAGCCATGGCCGGAAAGGCTTGCGCTCGACTCGGTGTTGGGAGAGTTGCAGATACTCTTCGACATGCTGTTGGTCATCGGGGTTCAGGCGGCTGGTCATAAAGGCCTCGTCAGGTAGACGTTGCAAAAGGGCGCCACGTTACAGTCCGGGGGCTCAGAGGCTGATGCCCACGTCGAACACTATGCTGCGGCCCAGGTTGTTGCGCAAGAAATCCGGCGCGTCCGGGTGTGCGAACAGCACCCGTGCAAAGGTCGGCCCCACCAGTGACAGCGAGCGCCAGCCCTGGCGCAGGTATTCCGTCGGTGGCGGGAAGTGGCTGTTAAGGTCGAGTACTTCGCGCTTGAGACTGGAGAATGCGACGATATCCAGCTCCCCCAGGTCCATGCCGCGCTCTTTATAGTTGTGGGCCTTTTTGCGCAGCGTGGGCGCCAAGCGCATTAAAAACTCATGGGCCGGAATGCGTCGCGGCTTGGCTTCACGTCGTACCAGTTGGCTCAGGGAGAAAGCGCTGCGGCGGCGCAGCAACTCGTCACGCCATTCGTCGTTCAGGCGACGGCCTTCATCCAGTACAAAAAACACTTCGAAACTGGCGTCGCGAAACAGCACGTCCGGCGGTTCTTGCCCCGCGGCGTGAAACTCTTCAGTCCGGTAGGGCACGTTCAAGCCTTGTAGCAGGCGCTGGCAGACCCAACGCTCACGCTCCCACTTGCGGGCATTGGACAGGAAAGCGTTGGCTTGTTCGGCCGCCACGGTGAGCAGACGCAAGTAATCTGAGTCATCCATAGGTAGCAGCTTAGCGCTCAAATCATGACCGCAGGAAGTCCCGCTGTAAAAGCTCGGTGTAGACTGGTCACTCGATCGTCAAATCGTACTTTAGGAGTGCGTAGTGAAGTTTTTAGTGTTGCTGATGCTCAGCCTTTTTCCCGTGTGGTCCCAGGCCGTTGAAGTGGGTGAGCGCCTGGCGCCCTGGACGTTGCTGGATCAATTCGACCAGCCCTACACCCTGAATGACCAAGCGCAGATCTTGCTGGTGGCGCGCAGCATGGAAGCCGCCAAATGGGTGGATACGGCACTGCAAGGGCAGCCCAAGGGGTATCTGGAGGCAAGGCGCGGGGTGTTTGTCGCCGATATCCAGCGCATGCCCCGACTGATCGCCAAACTGTTCGCAGTGCCGGCCATGCAGTCCTATAACTACCGGGTCATGCTGGACCGTGACGCGCGCATCGCGCCGCGTTATCCGGGCCCTGTGGATAAGGTGCTGTGGCTGCAACTGGATAACGGCAAGCTGGTCGCGCAACGCGAATACAGCTCTGGCGCTGAGCTGCGCCAAGCCCTGGAGCAGGTGAAACCGTGATCAGTGCGGCCGTGTTGGCGCCGCAAACCCTTGGCATCGGCTGGCTGTTGTGCGCGCCGGTGGTGCTGTGGGCAATCTTGCGTTCGCCATGGGTCGAGTTGTTTGCCGACCGGCGGCGTCAGCATTTGCTGTTCGGCACGGTGTTCGCGTTGTTCATGCTGTGGCTGGTACGGCGGGATTTCGATACCGGTGTGTCCTACCACTTTATCGGCATGACTGCCGTCACCCTGCTGCTGGATTGGCCTCTGGCGATCGTCGGCGGCTTTGCTGCCCAGGTGGGCCTGATGTTGTTGGGGCGCCAGGACCTGGCCGCCCTTGGTGTCAACGGCTTGCTGCTTATCGGGCTGCCAGTGTTGGTTACCGAGGGCTGCGCATTGCTGGTCGAGCGTGCGCAACCGCGCAATCCCTTTGTGTATATCTTCTGCTCCGGCTTTTTTGCCGCCGCACTGTCGGCGTTGCTCTGCCTGTTGTTCGGGCTTGGGCTGTTGTGGTTCGACGGTCTTTTTGCCATGCCGGAATGGCTGGAGGATTTCGTCGGTTATCTGTGGTTGATCATCTTTCCAGAGGCCTTTATCAACGGCATGGTCATCAGCGCTTTGGTGGTGTTTTGCCCGGAATGGCTGGAGACCTTCAACCGTACTCGCTACCTCTCGGCGCCCTGGAAGGGCGACGATTCACAGCGTTGACCCAGATCAAATCCCGCGTAGCCGAGCAGGCCCATGCTCTGCGAAGTTTTCCTAGGCAAGGCGGGGGCACGATCATGAGTGTGTACGAGTGGGCACGGCAGGAGTTGCGCAGAAGCCAGGATGCGGCACAGGAAATTGGTTTTGACCCAGGCTTGACCCTGCGCGCCATGCTCAGTGCGGTGGTGCAGCAGAGCAAGGGTGTGCGCAGTTTTGAAGACCTGGCCGACGAGCTGCAATACCTTGCAGAGAACCTCGACGACCAGCAGGAATACGCCTTTATGCGCCCTTAATGGCGCGGCGGCAGGTCTTCGGAAAACAGCTCGTCTTCGGCATCCGGAGCCACCGGGATTTTGTGTTCCTCGGCCGCCCAGGCGCCGAGGTCGATGAGCTTGCAACGGTCCGAGCAGAACGGCCGGTTGAGGTTGGTCGCTTTCCATTCCAGGGGTGCGCCGCAGGTTGGGCAATCGACGGTCAAGGGTTGGCTCATGTTCGGCCTCCACGCAAAGTAAGGTAAAAGTGGTGCAGTCGCTCGACCTCGCTGTGCAGCCAGGCGAGGTCCTTGTCGTTGACCAGTATGTCATCGGCATGGTTCAGGCGGTCTTCACGGCTTGACTGCGCCTTGAGGATTGCCTGTACCTGTTGTTCGGTGATGCCGTCGCGCTGCAGGGTACGCTGAATCTGCAGCGATTGCGGCACGTCGATCACCAGGATGCGTTGGGTCATGCTGTTCTGGCCTGACTCAACCAGCAGCGGCGATACCAGGATTGCGTAAGGCGACTGCGCGAGCGCCAGGTGGTTGCGAATCTCCTCGCCAATCAACGGGTGTAGCAAGGCTTCAAGCCAGCGGCGCTCTTCGGGTACTTCAAAGATCAGCTTGCGCAATGCAGCGCGGTCCAACTGGCCGTCAGGCTGCAGCACGCTGGCACCGAAGTGCTCGGCGATGCGCGCCAGTGCCGGCCGGCCAGGCTCGACCACCCAGCGGGCGGCGTGGTCGGCGTCCACCAGGTCAATACCCAGGTCAATAAAGTGTTGGGCGGCCGCGCTTTTGCCGCTGCCGATGCCGCCGGTGAGGCCGAGAATCCAGGGTGCTGCAACAGAAGTGGTCATCTGAAACCGACAGACTGCAAATAGAAGTCGGTTATTTGACCACCCCAGAGCAATGCAATCCAGCCGGCAATTGCCAGATACGGACCAAACGGCATGGGCGCCGATGCCTGGGTCTTGCGCAGACGCATCAGGATCAAGCCTGCGCACACCCCAAGCAGGGACGACATCAACAGCGTCATCGGCAGGATCTGCCAGCCACCCCAGGCGCCGAGCAGCGCCAGTAACTTGAAGTCGCCGTGGCCCATGCCGTCCTTGCCAGTGACCAACTTGAACAGCCAGAACACGCTCCATAGGCTCATATACCCGATCACCGCGCCCAACAGGGCGTCCGGCAATGTCGTCAACAGGCCCAACCCGTTGATGATCAGACCCAGCCATAACAACGGCATCACCAACGCATCGGGCAACAGTTGATGGTCTGCATCGATCAGGCTCATCGCCAACAATCCCCAACTCAGCACCATCACCGCTCCCGCCTGCCAGCCAAAGCCGAAATGCCAGGCCACCCAGGCCGAGATCAGCCCGCACGCCAGTTCTGTAAGTGGATAGCGGGCGCTGATCGCGCTCTGGCAATGGGCGCAACGCCCTCTGAGAAGCAGATAACTGAGTAGCGGGATGTTTTCCCAGGGACGTATCGGATGATTGCAGTGCGGACAGCAGGAGTTGGGATGCATCAAATTGTAAGTCGGCCCGGCAGGCTCAGCGGGCAAACCGAGCACTTCATGGGCCTGGGCGCGCCATTCACGCTCGAGCATTTTCGGCAAGCGCCACACCACCACATTGAGAAAACTGCCAATCACCAGCCCCAATACCAATGCCATCATGACAAAAGCCAATGGGTGTTCACCCAGCAGCAGGTTCAAAAGGCACTCCCCAATTGGAAGACCGGCAGGTACATGGCGATCACCAGCGCGCCAACGATACCCCCCAATACCACCATGATCAGCGGTTCCATCAGGCTGGTGAGGTTGTCGACCAAGTTGTCCACATCGGCCTCGTAATGGCTGGCGACCTTTTCCAGCATGCAGTCCAGTGTGCCCGACTCTTCGCCGATGGCCGTCATCTGGATCGCCATTGCGGGAAACAGTCCGCTGGCGACCATGGATTGATTCAGTTGCATGCCAGTGGATACATCGTGTCGCATATGTTCGATTGCCTGTTTGAACGGTCCTGAACCGGCAGCACCAGCCACAGATTCCAGTGCCTGCACCAACGGAACGCCGGCGGCAAAGGTGGTGGAAAGCGTGCGGGCATAGCGAGCCACGGCTGATTTGCTCAGCAGTTTGCCTGCCAGAGGCATTTTCAACAAACCGGTGTCCAGCCATAGACGAAAAGCAGGCAAGGCACGATAGGCGTGGCGCAATCCCAGAGCTCCCGCAAGAGCGCCCAGCGCCATGATCCACCAGGCTTTCTGGATGAACTCGGACAGAGCGATAACCTGCAAGGTAAAACCGGGCAGCTTGCCGTCGACCCCGGCAAACAGGTTCTGGAACTGCGGTACGACGTGGATCAATAGAACGCCGGTGACAACGCTGGCCACCACCAGCACGGCGATCGGGTAGGTCATGGCCTTTTTGATCCTGGCCTTTAATTGCTCGTTCTTTTCCCGATGTATTGCCACGCGCTCCAGCAGTGTTTCCAGTGCCCCGGCCTGTTCACCGGCCGCCACCAGGTTGCAATACAGCTCATCGAAATAGCGCGGTTGTTTGCGCAACGCTTCGGCCAGGCTGGAGCCGGCGGCGATCGCCTGTTTCAACCCTTGCACCTGCTCACGCACAGCTCGGTTGTCGAAGCCTTCGCCGATGATGTCGAAGGCTTGCAGAAGAGGAATGCCGGCCTTCAGCAGTGTGGCCAGCTGGCGAGTGAGTAGGGTGATGTCTGTCGATTTGATCGACGGTGCCAAGCTTGGCAACACGGCAGATTGCTTGCGCACCAGGCCTGGGCTGATGCCTTGCCGGCGCAACTGAGCCTTGACCAAGGCGGGGTTGTGCCCTGCGGTTTGCCCGGACACCTTACGTCCTTTACGGTTGATGCCTTCCCAGGCGTACAGCGTTGAAGCGTTATCCATGACAGGGTTCCGCAGAGAGGTCGTCGAAGATTTATAGCTTAGTCAGGTGACGGATTCGGGCAGGCTGGCAGCGCAGGATAAAATGTCAGAATGTGCGTCCAGTGCGCGATTGAGCGCTTGCGGATGAGTACACTGGCGCCGCTGCACAACACGGGGCGCAGGAAGCGCCTTGTCATGAGTTCTATTCTGGAGAATGAAAGTGATGCGTCAGAAAGGTTTTACTTTGATCGAGTTGTTGATCGTCGTGGCAATCATCGGCATCTTGGCCACCATCGGCCTGCCCATGTACACCACCCACCAGGCCAAGGCCAAGTTCACCGCCGGGTTGGCTGAAATCACCGCGTTGAAGCCTGGGTATGAAGACACCCTCAACCAAGGCACCGTACCCACGCTGGCGTTGATCGGTGGCGTCAGCCCAACCGCCAATTGCAAGATCGATGTGGCAGGGGATGTGGCGACGGGCGCGGGTTCCATCAGTTGCGAAATACTCGACGCTCCCGCGCCAGTACTGGGCAAGACCATCAGCCTGACGCGCAACGCCACCACTGGTTGGAAATGCACCACCACCGCTGACGCGAAATATATCGCCAAGGGCTGCGGCGCCGACGGTGCATAACTGCTAAACCCTCCACAGGGAAGTTGAGGTGGCCGATGTATTTATCCGTACAGCAGCGTGGCAGTATTTTTCTGGTAGCAGTGGTGTGTCTGCTGGTTGTCGGAATTTGTGCACCGTTCAGTGGGCATGATTTACAGCGGGCGATGCAGATTGCCATCGGGGCTTGTGCGGTGCTGTATGGGCTGTTGGTCGCCCCCGTTGAACGGTTGGTAGACCGGCCTACCGCCCTGGGCCTGGCGCTGATTATTGGGCTGGGCCTGGTGTCATCGACGCTGGCCCACCAGACGCTCTGGGCACTGGCCGAAGTGGCTTTATTTGTCAGCTGCGGTGCGATTGCCGTGGCATTTGCCTTGCTGCGTCGCCAGGGCGGTGAGCCTTTGGATCGCGCCTTGATCCTGGTGGTGGTGCTGCTGTGCCTGATCAAGTCGATTCAATACGTGTATGCGGGCGCACTCGCGTTCGCCAGCGCCGAGCGGACGCTGGACCCTGACTTGCTGCTCTCTGGCTTTTCCAACAAGCGATTCTACGGCCAGTTCCAGACGTTCACCCTGCCATTGCTGGCGCTTCCCTTGTTGATCCCGACTCTCTCGCGCTCGCTCAAAGTTGCGGTGTTTGCGTTGCTGTGCGTGTGGTGGCTGATCGCAATTGGTGGCGGCACACGCGGCACCTGGCTTGGCATGGGCGCGGCGGGTGTGGTGTTGGCGGTGTTGGGGCCATGGGGTCGGCGCTGGCTGGGGTGGCAGCTGGCCGCAGTGCTTGGCGGGCTGTTGTTGTACTGGCTGGTGTTTACAGTGTTAGCGGATTACCTGGGGATCGAACTCGCCAGTAGCGCCAGCGATCGCCTCACCCTCTCGTTGTCGGGACGCGGGCCGATCTGGTGGCAGGGATGGCATATGCTCACCGAGCGGCCAGGGCTGGGTTTCGGGCCTATGCATTTTGCCGATATCACCAACAGGATTGCCGCTCACCCCCACCAGGCCATCCTGCAATGGGCCAGTGAATGGGGTGTGCCATCGGCTCTGTGCGTCGCGGTGTTGGCGTGGCGAGGCGGCTGGGCCACATTCGGTATATTGCGTGAGCGCGCGCTGAGCGCCGAGCGTGCGGACCTGCTGCGGCTATGCCTGTTTGCATCGGTGGTTGGCGCGTTGGTGCAGTCCATGGTCGATGGCGTGATTGTGATGCCCAACTCCCAGGTTTGGCTGGCGCTGGTGGTGGGCTGGTTGATGGCGCTGCATGTGTGGCGAACGCCGCCGACCGCTGAGCTGCCATTGGCCCGGAGTGCTTGGAAAACGCTCAGTGTGCTGGCCGTTGGTCTGTTGATTTTTATTGTCGCGCGCGATGTACCTCACATCAAGCAAGCGCAGCAGCAGTACCTGGACGGCCATGACACCTTCCTGCAACCGCGCTTCTGGGCCCAAGGTGTGATTGCCCGTTGACGCCGGCAAGTTGCCGGACTTCCGATGCAGTGCTAGCTTTAGCCCACCGCCCGTGTAGCTCAGCCGGTAGAGCAGCGCACTCGTAACGCGAAGGTCGCAGGTTCGATTCCTGTCTCGGGCAAAAAGGCAACAAAGGCAGCACGTTTTCAGTTGATCCCAGAATGGTTCTGAAGGCCAGACGAGCCGGCATTCGCGCCCGCTCATTTGTATCTGCGCAAACCTTGATGACCCAGATGCATCCCCATTCCTCGATCTAAGAGAACACACATGACCACGACTGAAATGACCCAGGAAGCTCGGCACGAAGAAGCACTCAAGAAATACCTTGAGGACACGCCGCAGCTTAAAGAAGAAATCAAGGACCTGAGCGCCGATGATCAGCGCGATCAGATTCAGTGGGCATTCGAGGACGAGGCCGAGAGCCAGGGCCTTCAGCCTTGGGAGCTGACCCTCAAGTACACCTCGACACCGGAAGCATTCGAAGCGGCACGGCTGGTCTTGCACAAAGAGGCGGCCGAGGTGCTGGGTGTCGATTGGGAAGAGTACTGCGAGATGAATAACTTAGTGGTCTGAGCGTGTAGTGAGCGGGCTTGCCCGCTCACTACACAAGCATTTCTGAGTGTTTTAGATACTCAGCCGCATCGACAAATCCACCGCCTTCACATCCTTGGTCATGGCGCCGATTGAGATGTAGTCCACCCCGGTCTCTGCGATAGGCAGCAGGGTGCTTTCGTTGATCCCGCCACTGGCCTCCAGCTTCGCCTTTCCGCCGTTCAGGCGCACGGCTTCACGCATATCGTCCAGGCTCAACTCATCGAGCATGATGATATCCGCGCCCGCTGCCAGGGCTTCGCGCAGTTCATGCAGGCTTTCCACTTCGACTTCCACCGGCTTGCCGGGTGCGATCTTGTGGGCGGCCGTGATCGCCTGGGCAATGCCCCCGCAGGCGGCGATATGATTTTCCTTGATCAGGAACGCGTCATATAAACCGATACGGTGGTTGTGGCAGCCGCCGCAGGTTACCGCGTACTTCTGCGCCAGGCGCAGGCCCGGCAGAGTTTTGCGGGTATCGAGCAGCTTGACCTGGGTACTGGCGACAAAATCTGCCAGGAATTGGGCGCGGGTCGCGACCCCGGACAGCAACTGCAGAAAATTCAACGCGCTACGTTCGCCGCTGAGCAGCGAGCGTGCCGGACCTTCCAGGTGGAACAGCGCTTGGTTAGGGCTGACGCGCTCACCGTCGGCGACCTGCCAGTGCACGGCGACCCGCGGGTCCAACTGACGGAATACCGAGTCGACCCAAGCCGTACCCGCGATAACAGCGGCGTCGCGCGTGATGATGGTGGCGGTGGCCAGTCGTTCGGCCGGGATCAACTGCGCAGTGATGTCGCCGCTGCCGATGTCTTCCAGCAGTGCGCGGCGCACGTTGGCTTCGATTTCGGCGGTGAGGTCGGCAAGACGGAGATTCGGCATAACAGGCTCCACAAACAAAGTGCCCCGATTATAGGGGCAGTGCGCGTTTGAACCCAGGCTCACCCCTCATTTACCGTGCGATGGCAGAGTTTGCTGGCGCAACCCACCTCATTTGCAAGATAATCTTGCGCCTTTCAATTGGCGTCATAGCTTTGACGTTTAGACAAATACCGCCGTTTCAGGAGGCCAGGATGCACAATGACGGAAAGGTGGTGCCAATCAAAAAGGCACACGCCACGGCATCGCCGCTCGCCCGACTTCCGGTGGTGTTGCTGCAGGTCCGCGACAAGGCGGTGCAACAGTTGCAGCAAGGGCTGCAGGAACTGTTCGATAACGCCGATGACACGTTGTTCGAAATGGCCGACAGGTCGCGCAACATGCTTGACCACCATATTTTCTTTGAAGCCATGCGCGACCTGCGCCTTAAGCGCAAGAATTTTGAGCGCGTGTTCCTGGAGCAGCTGTTTGAAGCCTTCGCCAGCCTGGGCCAGGCGGGGCAGGGAGAGCTGCAACGGGTGCCGGTGGTTTCCTATGACGCGCCGCCTGGTTCATCCAAGGATGCCCTGGAAAAAATCGTGGCGCTTGAAGCCATGCTCGGCCGGGTGCGACAGCGTGACGGCCTGGCCCTTAGCCAACTCACTGCGCGATTGAGCGCATTACTGGGCAATCGCCTGGATGAGCGTGAGAACCCGCTGGGGCCCGCGCTGCTGTGTGAGTTTTTCCTGCAGGCGGGACGCAGCCTCGGTGTGGAGATTCGCGTCAAACTGATCATGCTCAAGCTCTTTGAAAAATACGTGCTCAGTGACGCCGGCCAGTTGTATGGCGAAGCCAATCAATTGCTGGTCGCGACCGGCGTATTGCCGGAACTCAAGGCCGTACCGTCCCCTCGGCTTGAGGCGCGTGCGGCCCTCGAACACGCGCGCGAAGAGGCTTCGCCGGCCGCCGATCAGCCCGTCGACGAAAATGGCCAGGAAGCTTTCGCCGCGCTCCAGAAATTACTCACAGCGGTACGCGGCAGCGTGGCGCCAACGCTTGAGGCCAGTGCCGAACCGCTGCCTATTTCCACCCGTGACCTGTTACGCCTGCTGTCCCACTTGCAGCAGTACGTGCCGGAGCCTGAGGCCGAAGACGATTTCGACCTGTGTAACCAGCTTGAACAGTTGCTCACCCGTGTCAGCGTCAAGAGTGGTAAGTCGCGGGTCGTAGAGGATGCGGACGAAGACGTAATCAACCTGGTCGCGCTGTTATTCGAATTTATCCTCAACGACCTCACCGTGCCCGGTGCCTTCAAGGCTGTGATCGGTCGCCTGCAGATCCCGATGCTGAAAGTCGCGTTGCTCGACAAGAGCTTTTTCAGCCGCGCCGGTCACCCGGCACGACGCTTGCTCAATGAAATCGCGGCCGCCGTCATGGGCAGCAGTCCGTGTGAAGACTACCAGCGCGACCACCTTTATCTGCGTATCGAGCAGGTCGTGCAGCGTTTGCTCAATGAGTTCGTCGAAGACCCGGCGATTTTCCCCCAATTGCTCGCAGAGTTCAGCGCGTTTACCGCCGATGAACGGCGGCGCAGCGACCTGCTTGAACAGCACACCCGCGATGCCGAAGCTGGACACGTGCGCACCGAAGCCGTACGCCAGCGCGTGGCCGATGTGCTTAATCGACTGTTGTTGGGCAAGGTCCTGCCGCGTCCGGTGGTGCAGTTCCTGCAGCAGGCATGGAGCCAGGTGTTGTTGCTGGCCAGTCTCAAGCATGGTGAGCAGTCGGTGCAATGGCAAGCGGCGTTGAGCACCATGGATGAGCTGATCTGGAGCGTCAGCCTGCAGCAAGACACCGAAGCCGGGCGCCATTTGCTGGAGCAACTGCCTGGCTTGCTCAAGGCCTTGCGCGATGGGTTGACCAGTGCCGCGTTCGACCCGTTCAGCACCCGTGAATTCTTTCTGCGCTTGCAGGCCTTGCACGTCCAGGCGCCCGAAGGCATGGAAGATCTGATCGAAGTGCGCGAGCCGTTTGTCCTCAGCGCGACGTCGCCCGCCCCGGTCATCGACCTGCCGGGCAACGACCCGGACTTGCTCAGGGCTCAAGAACTAAAGGTGGGTAGCTGGGTGGTGTTCCAGACGGACGCGACCAGCCCACTGCGGTGCAAGCTGACGGCGATCATGGCACCGGCCAACACGTATATCTTCACCAGCCGCACGGGGCTCAAGGTGCTGGAGAAGAGTACCGGCCAGTTGGCGCTGGCGTTCAAGCGCGGCACGCTGCATTCCTTGGACGACGGCCCCCTGTTCGAGCGCGCGCTGGCCGCGGTGTTGAATAAACTGCGTCAACTCAATCGCGGCAAGTGATCGCAACCAGAGGGTCGAACGCGGCATACTGGTCATACGTTGTCTCGTTCAAGGAACCTGTATGCAGTTGGACCCCACCAGCGGTTGGTGCCAGGGCATTCGTCATTGCCCTTCGCCCAACTTCAACGAGCGCCCCGCAGGCGAAATCTCACTGTTGGTGGTGCATAACATCAGCTTGCCACCGGCGCAGTTCGCCACCGGTAAAGTGCAGGAGTTTTTCCAGAACCGCCTGGATGTCACGGAACATCCCTACTTTGAAGGGATTGCCGACCTACGGGTGTCTGCGCATTTTCTGATTGAGCGCGATGGCACGGTGACGCAGTTTGTCTCCTGCCTCGACCGCGCCTGGCATGCCGGGGTTTCGTATTTCGAGGGCCGGGAAACCTGTAATGACTTTTCCCTGGGGGTAGAGCTGGAAGGCACGGATAATCAGCCCTTCACCGAAGCACAATATGGGTCGCTGATCGACCTGACCCGCCAATTGCTGGCGGCCTACCCAGGCATCACCCCCCAGCGCATTTGTGGTCACAGCGATATCGCGCCGGGACGCAAGACCGATCCCGGCCCCGCTTTTGATTGGACGCGCTTTCGCAGCGCCCTGCAGGATGGAGGACACGCACGATGAGTTTTCTGGTGTTGGTACTGGCCGTATGGATCGAGAAGTTCTCGGCCCTGCGCCAGCGGTTGCAGCGCGATGGTGGTTGGCTGCGCGAACTGGCCAAGCTGGAATCGAGCCCGAGCATGGGCAAGCGTCCCTGGCTGATTCTGGTAGTGCTGGTGTTGTTGCCGGTGGCATTGCTGGCGTTGTTGCTGCTGGTGCTGGAGCCGGTGGCCTACGGCCTGTTGGCGCTGCCGGTGCACCTGGTAGTGCTGATCTACAGCCTGGGCCGTGGTGATCTGCTCGCTGGGCTCGGTCCGTTTCGCGATGCCTGGCGCCGTGGCGACCTGCAAGCTGCCGAGCACGTGGCCGAACGTGACCTGAACCTCAGCGCCGACAGTGGCGAACAACTGCTCGAATGCGTTCAGGGCCATCTGTTGTGGCAGGCGTACCAGAGCTTTTTTGCGGTGATTTTCTGGTACTTCCTGCTGGGCCCGGTGGCTGCGTTGGCCTATCGCCTGCTTGCCCTGGCCGGTGAGCACAGCAAGAACCCGCTGGTCGCTGAGCGCGCCGGGCAACTGCGCCACGCGTTTGACTGGCTGCCGGTGCGCCTGTTGGCGGCCAGCTTTGCCTTGGTGGGCAATTTCGTCGCGGTTGGCCGCGTGATGCTGCACGAACTGCTGAGCTGGGACATCAGCGCTGCCCAATTGGTGGAAAAAGTCGGCCTGGTCGCCGCCGAAATCCCGCCGCCGGCGGTGGGCGCCGATGGCATCATCAGCCTGGATCGCATATGGGAACTGCTGCTGCGCGCCGCTGTGCTGTGGTACGCCGGGTTTGCCATCTGGGCAGTGTTGCCCTAGTCGAGTGAATGCGGGCACATTATTTTTCGGCAGCCCCGCTGCCGTTAACCTTAAGTTACAAAACTCCCTTTCAAATTGAGCTATACAGATGCTGGCTAACTGCCGCCCTGCGCCTCAATAAAAAAAAGAAAGGGAGTTCACCTGTGAAGAGCTTGCTCTATCCCGCCGTCGCGCTGATGAACCGCCTGAGCTTCGGCATGAAGTTCAGCTTGATCAGCGTGCTGTTCCTGCTGCCCATGCTGGCGACCAACTATTACCTGGTGCGCGATTCGTGGCGTGAATTCCAGGGCACACGCGTGGAATTGCAAAGCCTCGACTTGCTCGGCAGCAGCCTGGCCTTGCGCCGCGACCTGGAAACCCTCAACAACCAAGTCCAAATCAACGCCACCCTCGGCCAGTCCGGCAAGGCCGGCGACCTTGAGGGCAAGATCAGCGCATTGGAAGACAGTGTCCTGAGCCGCCTGCAAAGCCTCAGCGCCATGGCGACCGACCCCGAGCAAGTCGCCGCTTTTGACGGCAAGCGCGACGAGTTGATCGCGGCCTTCAAGGCCCAGCAGCAGGAAACGTCGCTGCTGAGCAAAAGTGCACTGATCGGTAAGTTGCTCAACAAGGCACAGATGCTCAGCCAGATCATCGCCAGCCAATCCGGTTTGAGCCGCGACCCCCAGAGCGATCTGCGCCAGCTCAGCGAATTGATCACCAGCGTGACCCCGCAAGTCACGCAGACCCTGGGTGAAGGTCGGGCAATCGGCGCGTATTCCCTGGGCCAAGGCTTTCTTAATTCATCGTCCAGTACGCGCTTTGACGAACTGTTGCAGCAATTGGAAAAACTCCAGGCCGAATATGGCTTGAAGTTGCAGGATGCCTTGGGCGCCAGCAAGGCTGCGCACGCCGCACTCGATGGCCTGGCCAAGGCCAGCAACGCCAGCTTGAAGCAAGGCAGCGAGTTGTTTGAAGAGCAGGTGGTGATGGCGCAAACCCTTGACGCGCCCTGGCAGGGTTTCTATGACGGTGTCAGCCAGCTGATGGCCCAGACCTACCAGTTGGACGACGCCACGCTGGCATTTCTCGGACAGCAGTTGGAGCAACGCCTGGCGCAGAACCGCACGCACATGGTGGTGCTGGTCCTGGCCCTGACGGTGGTGTTCCTGCTGATCTTCTATTTGTACGCAGGGTTTTACGCCTCCACGCGCACAACCCTGCGGCGCCTGGGGGCGATGATGGACAAGGTGGCGGCCGGCGACATGACGGTCGCCTTTGTCGCGGATAGCCGCGATGAGTTGGGCGACCTGGGCCAGGTGTTCAATGGCACCGTCGCGAAGATCCATGACTTGATCGAACGTGTCGGACACACCGTCAGCCAGGTCGAAATCCAAGCCGGCCAGGTGGAAACGGTCTCAGCCCAGAGCAATCAGGCGGTGTCCGGGCAGCGCACGCAGATTGAGCAAGTCGCGACGGCCATGAACCAGATGTCGTCCACTGCCCAGGAAGTCGCACGCAGTGCGGCGGCGGCGGTCAGCAGTGCCCACAGCGTCAACGATGAAACTGTCAGTGGCCGTAGCCTGGTGCAATCCCAGCAGGGCAGCATCGCGCGGCTGGCCTCGGAGATCGATCAGTCGGTGCGGGTGATTAACCAATTGGCCACCGACAGCCAGTCCATCAGCAGCGTGTTGGAAGTGATCAAGAGCATTGCCGAGCAAACCAACCTGCTGGCACTCAACGCCGCCATTGAGGCCGCGCGGGCCGGTGAGCAGGGGCGTGGTTTTGCGGTGGTGGCCGACGAGGTGCGCACCCTGGCCCGGCGTACGCAGCACTCCACAGAAGAAATCGAACAGATGATCAGCCGCTTGCACAGCGGTGTGTCGGCCGCCGTGACGGCCATGGGCAGCAGCCATGAAATGGCCAATGGCACCGTTGAGCAGTCGGAAAGGGTCCAGCAGGCCTTGGAAAATATCCTCGGTGCCGTGGGCATGATCGTCGATCAAAACCAGCAGATCGCTGCGGCCGTGGAGCAACAGACGGCCGTCGCCCACGATATCGACCAGAACATCGTCGCAATCAATCGGGCCGGCGAACATGCCGCCGAGGGCGCGCATCAGACCGAAGCGGCGAGCCGGCAGTTATCGATGCAGGTGAACGAGTTGAAGCAATTGATCGGTGCGTTTCGCGTGTAAGACCTGGGCGTAGGATTTGTCGTCGGATGGCGTGGTGCTTGTCCTGATTTTCCGGCGTCCCTTTTCTGTTCCCCTGAATGGGTGAAAATTGTTTCACTCGATTTCAAGTTCAGGGGAGGCACAGCGATGATCGCTGCAATCGGCATCAAAGGGCACTGCGCCCATTGCGACATCACCTTTGAGCTCAAGCCTTGGCAATTGAATGCCATTGCTATCGAAGAGCCATTCGATTGCCCTTACTGCCAGTGGGTATTGCGATTGAACTGCCCCCGGCAACTGCGTCAGTTCAAGTCCCTGGACCATTGGGCCTTGGTGCGCCCGAGCATGGTGGTCTTGACCTGTATTGTGCTGATTGTGGTGCTGGTCGCGGAGTGGCTGGGGCTGATCAGTGTGATCGGCCAGTTCAACGTCTCGCTGGTGGTGCTGCTGGTGCATTTCCTGGCGTTGCGTTATGCCCGTTACCGCCAACAGCTAACGCTGGACCTGCAAGGGGTCACGCCGAACCTACCAATTGAACAGCTCGCAGGCATTGCGTGTGCTCGCCTCAGCCAGCAATAGCGGGCTGATACCCATGCGCTCGGCCAGGGCGGTGCAGATAGCTGGCAGGTGCTCGGGGCTGTTGCGTTGGCCGGGGAACATGGCCGGTGCCATATCGGGCGAGTCGGTTTCCATCACCACCGCGTCGAGCGGCAGTTGCGCCAATACCTTGTGCATACGCAGTGCCTGGGGCCAGGTAGGGGCGCCGCCCAAGCCCAGCTTGAAGCCGAGCTTAATGTACTCGCGGGCTTCTTCTTGGCTACCGGCAAACGCATGGATGATGCCGCCACGGGGTAGGCGTATGCGCTTGAGGGTGGCGATCACAGCGGCGTGGCTGCGACGTACATGCAGTAACGCTGGCAATTGGAAGTCCACCGCCAGCTTCAGTTGAGCTTCAAACAGGCTCTGCTGGCGTTCGCGGTCCAGTTGCTCGAGAAAGTAATCCAGGCCGATCTCACCGACCGCACACAGTTGCCGATGGCCGTGCAGGCGAGTCAGCCAGTCGCCCAATTCCGACAGGTCGGCGGGACGATGCTCATCAAGGTACACCGGGTGCAGGCCAAAGGCGGCGAACAAACCTTCGTCCGCTTGCACCAGATCCCACACGCGCTGCCAATTTTGCTGATACACCCCCAGCAGCACCATGCGTCGCACACCCAACGCCCGGCAATGACTGAGGACGTCCCGGCGATCGCTGTCGAAATCCGCAAAGTCCAGGTGGGTGTGGGTGTCGATCAACTCCACGTTCAGGCCTCGTGAATACGCTGCTTGAACGTCCGGCCAATGGCGTGCACACCAGGTTGGTACTGCTCTTCTTCAATAGCGGCCAGGGCCAGGCGCAGGGCGGTTTCGGCGATCTGCTGATGTTGTTGGGCCATGGCGTTGACCGGCAGCGGCAGGAAGTCCAGCAACTGGGTGTCACCAAACGTGCCCAGGCGCAGCGGGCGTGATTTGAGCGGAAAGTCATGCAACGCATCGAACACGCCTTGCAGCAGCACGTAGGACGTGGTCACCAGCGCGTCAGGCAAATGCCCCAGTTGACCCAGAAGTTGCTCCATCAACTGCCGGCCGCAGTCGCGGCTGAACGCATCGCCGTGTTCGACGATCACCTCACCGGTAAAGCCTTCGAGCGCTTCACGGAAACCAGCGGCACGTTCCTGGCTGATGCTCAGCTCGGGCCGTGCGCCGATCAGCACGATCTGCTTGGGCAATGGTTGCAGCAGGCTGCTGGTTAATTGCTGGCACGCCTGGCGGTCGTCGCTGACCACTGAGCAGAATTGATCCGCGCCCATTACCCGGTCGATGGCAATCACCGGCAAACCCTTGACTTGCAGCTCGCGATAACTGTCATCGCTGGCCGGCAGGCAACTGGCCACAAACAACGCATCACAACGGCGGGCGCGGAACAGTTGCAGTAATTGGCGCTCGCTGTCGGCGTCATCGTCGGAGCTGGCGATCAGCAACTGATAGCCACGCGCCCGTGCGCCTTGCTCCAGGAGCTTGGCGATGCGTGCGTAACTTGGGTTTTCCAGGTCGGGCAGGATAAAACCCAAGGTGCGCGTGTGCCGACTGCGCAGCCCGGCGGCCTGGGGGTTGGGGGTAAAGCCATGGGCTTCGACGACAGCGCGCACCCGTTCGACGGTGGCGTTGCTGATGCGTTGCTGTTCGGCCTTGCCATTGATGACGTAGCTGGCGGTGGTCACGGACACACCGGCGAGACGTGCGATATCACTGAGTTTCAAACCGGGATTTCCTTGTTTTTTGGAGCTTGCCCCGACATTTTGTCCAATCGTAACCGATTCCTGTACACGACCAATGTCCTGGCTCAAGCGCCGAGCGGTTCTTCAAGGATGAGTAATTAACGCGTAGTCTTCCATAAAGTCTAGATTAAACGTTTCAGCCAGCGTATTTTTACGAAGATCGCGTCTGAGTAGCTACTGCCAATTGACTGCTCGGTCAGTGTTCATAAACAACCCTTACACTGTTTGTTTAAAACAATACCTAGTGCGCCACCGCACTAACTAGGAGAACGGCATGCTTGAGCTCACTGTAGAGCAGATTTCCATGGGCCAGGTGGCTGTGGATAAATCTGCTGCCTTGCACCTGCTCGCTGAGAAACTGGTGGCCGACGGCCTGGTCGCCGAGGGTTACCTCAGCGGTTTGCAAGCCCGTGAAGCCCAGGGCTCGACCTTCCTCGGCCAAGGTATTGCCATCCCCCATGGCACCCCTGAAACCCGTGACCACGTATTTTCTACCGGTGTGCGCCTGCTCCAGTTCCCCGAAGGGGTGGACTGGGGTGACGGCCAGATCGTGTACTTGGCGATCGGCATTGCCGCTAAATCCGACGAACACCTGCGCCTGTTGCAACTGCTCACCCGGGCCCTCGGCGAAACCGACCTGGGCCAGGCGCTGCGCCGTGCCGGCACTGCCGAAGCGTTGCTGAAGCTGCTGCAAGGTGCGCCGCAGGAGTTGGCACTGGATGCGCAGATGATCGGCCTCGGCGTGTCCGTCGATGATTTCGAAGAGTTGGTGTGGCGCGGCGCACGCCTGTTGCGCCAGGCCGATTGTGTCAGCAACGGTTTCGCCGCCGTCCTGCAGCAGGTCGACGCACTGCCCCTGGGCGATGGCCTGTGGTGGTTGCACAGCGAGCAAACGGTCAAGCGCCCGGGCCTGGCGTTTGTCACTCCGGATAAACCCATGCGTTACCTCGGCCAGCCGCTCAATGGCCTGTTCTGCCTGGCGAGCCTGGGTGAGGCCCACCAAACGCTGCTTGAACGCTTATGTGCCTTGCTGATTGAAGGTCGCGGCCAGGAACTTGGCCGCGCCACCAGCAGCCGCGCGGTGCTTGAAGTGCTCGGCGGCGAACTGCCGCCAGACTGGCCCAGCGCGCGCATCACCCTGGCCAATGCCCACGGCCTGCATGCGCGCCCGGCAAAGATCCTCGCGCAGTTGGCGAAAAGTTTTGAAGGCGACATTCGCGTGCGCATCGTCGATGGCCCGGTGGGCGCCGTGTCGGTGAAAAGCCTGAGCAAGCTGCTCAGCCTCGGCGCGCGTCGCGGTCAGGTGCTGGAGTTTGTCGCCGAGCCGACGATTGCCGGTGATGCACTGCCCGCGCTGTTGGCGGCGGTGCAAGAAGGCCTCGGCGAAGACGTCGAGCCGCTGCCGACCCTGAGTGCCCAGCCCGAAATCCTCGACATCGAGCCGGTGCTCAGCGCGCCGCTGGCCGGCAGCCAGATCCAGGCCATCGCCGCCGCGCCAGGCATTGCCATCGGCCCTGCGCATATCCAGGTTCAGCAGACGTTCGATTACCCGCTGCGCGGCGAATCCTCGGCCATTGAGCGCCAGCGCCTGCAAAGCGCACTGGCCGAGGTGCGCGGTGATATCAACGGCCTGATCGAACGCAGCCAATCCAAGGCTATCCGCGAGATTTTCATCACTCACCAGGAAATGCTCGACGACCCGGAACTGACCGACGAAGTCGACACCCGCCTCAAGCAAGGCGAGAGCGCCGAAGCGGCGTGGATGAGCGTGATCGAAGCCGCCGCCAAGCAGCAGGAGTCTTTGCAGGACGCTTTGCTCGCCGAGCGTGCGGCTGACCTTCGTGATGTCGGCCGACGCGTGCTGGCTCAACTGTGCGGGGTTGAAACGGTTCAGGCGCCAAGCGAACCTTACATTCTGGTCATGGACGAAGTCGGCCCGTCCGACGTTGCACGGCTTGATCCCTCGCGCGTCGCCGGCATCCTCACCGCCCGTGGTGGCGCGACCGCCCACAGCGCCATTGTCGCCCGTGCCCTCGGTATTCCAGCGCTGGTCGGTGCAGGGCCCGCCGTATTGCTGCTGGCCTCCGGTACGCCGTTGCTGCTGGATGGCCAGCGCGGTCGCCTGCATGTCGACGCTGACGCTGCCACCCTGCAGCGCGCCACGGTTGAGCGCGACACCCGTGAACAACGCCTGCAAGCCGCTTCCGCGCAGCGTCATGAACCTGCATTGACCCGTGACGGCCACGCCGTAGAAGTGTTTGCCAACATCGGCGAAAGCGCCGGTGTCGCCAGCGCAGTAGAGCAGGGTGCCGAAGGCATCGGTTTGCTGCGTACCGAACTGATTTTCATGGCCCACCCGCAAGCGCCGGACGAAACCACCCAGGAAGCCGAGTACCGCCGCGTACTCGATGGCCTCGGTGGTCGCCCATTGGTCGTTCGTACCCTTGATGTCGGTGGTGACAAGCCGCTGCCGTATTGGCCGATTGCCCAGGAAGAAAACCCCTTCCTCGGCGTGCGCGGGATTCGTCTCACCTTGCAACGCCCGCAGATTATGGAGGCGCAACTGCGCGCGCTGCTGCGCTCGGCGGACAACCGCCCATTGCGCATCATGTTCCCCATGGTCGGCAGCGTCGACGAATGGCGCGCGGCCCGCGACATGACCGAGCGCCTGCGCCTGGAAATCCCGGTGGCCGACCTGCAATTGGGCATCATGATCGAAGTGCCATCGGCCGCTTTGCTTGCGCCGGTATTGGCCAAGGAAGTCGACTTCTTCAGCGTCGGCACCAACGACCTGACCCAGTACACCCTGGCCATCGACCGCGGCCACCCGACCTTGTCGGCCCAGGCTGATGGCCTGCACCCGGCGGTGTTGCAACTGATCGACATCACCGTGCGCGCCGCCCATGCCCATGGCAAATGGGTAGGGGTGTGCGGCGAATTGGCGGCGGACCCGCTGGCAGTGCCGGTGCTGATCGGCCTGGGGGTGGATGAGTTGAGTGTGTCGGCCCGCAGCATTCCTGAAGTGAAGGCGCGGGTGCGCGAATTCAGTCTGAGCGAGGCCCAGGGCCTGGCGCAAAAAGCACTCGCGGTGGGCTCGCCCGCCGAAGTGCGTGCCCTAGTGGAGGCCGTGTAGATGGCAAGGATTCTGACCCTGACGCTGAACCCGGCGTTGGACCTCACGGTGCGCCTGGCGCGCCTGGAACCGGGTGAAGTGAACCGCAGCGAAGCCGTGCTCACCCATGCCGCCGGCAAGGGCGTGAATGTGGCGCAGGTGCTGGCGGATTTGGGCCATCACGTGAGCGTGGGTGGTTTTCTCGGTGCGGCAAACCCCGAGGCGTTTGATGCACTGATTGCCAGTCGTGGATTTGGCGACGCGTTCATTCGCGTGCCGGGCGAAACCCGGAGCAACATCAAGATTGCCGAACAAGACGGCCGGGTTACCGACATCAATGCGCCGGGGCCTGTGGTCAGTGAGCAGGCGCAACGAGAACTGCTCAAGAGGATTGCGATGATCGGCCCTGAATTCGATGCGGTGGTGGTGGCCGGCAGCTTACCGCGCGGCGTCAGCCCGCAGTGGTTTCAGGGCTTGCTCGAGGAACTCAAGGCGCTCGGTTTGAAAGTCGCCCTGGACACCAGTGGCGAAGCGCTGCGCGCCGGCTTGAAGGCTGGCCCGTGGATGGTCAAACCCAACACCGAAGAGCTGGCCGAAGCCTTGGGAAATGCCACGGACGCGATCAGTCAGTTGCATCAGCAGGGCGTGGAGCATGTGGTGGTTTCCGACGGTGCCGCCGGCGTGAGCTGGTACAGCCCGGCCGGGGCACTGCATGCCACGCCGCCACAGGTGACGGTCGCCAGTACCGTCGGCGCCGGCGACTCGCTGCTGGCCGGGATGCTGCACGGTGTGCTCAGTGGCAATGCGCCGGAGCACACCCTGCGCCGGGCCACGGCGATTGCCGCCATGGCCGTCACGCAGATTGGTTTCGGCATCAGCGATGACGCGCAGTTGGCGCGTCTCGAAAGCGGTGTACACGTACGCCCGCTGACAGAACAATAAGAGGGTTTGTGATGAAATTAGCCATTGTTACTGCCTGCCCGAACGGTATGGTCACCAGTGTGCTGTGCGCTCGCTTGTTGGACGCTGCCGCGCAGCGCCAGGGCTGGAGCACCAGCGTTGAGGTGGTGGACGTACAGCGCCCGGAACGCCAGTTGTCCCAGGCCACGATTGATGACGCTGAGTGGGTGTTGCTGGTCAGCAGCACCCCCGTCGACATGCAACGGTTTGTCGGCAAACGCGTGTTCCAGAGCACCCCGGCCCAGGCGCTGGCGGATGTCGACGCCGTGTTGCGTCGCGGCGCCGAAGAGGCGCAGGTCTACGTCGCGGCTGCAGCTGTAGCCAAAGATACACCGCGCATCGTCGCGATTACGGCCTGCCCAACGGGCGTCGCCCACACCTTCATGGCCGCCGAAGCCTTGCAGCAGACGGCCAAGCGTTTGGGCTATGACTTGCAGGTCGAAACCCAGGGTTCGGTCGGCGCACGCACGCCATTGAGTCCGCAAGCGATTGCGAATGCCGACGTGGTGCTGCTGGCGGCCGATATTGAAGTGGCCACCGAGCGCTTCGCCGGCAAGAAAATCTACCGCTGCGGCACCGGTATTGCCCTCAAGCAGTCCGAAGCCACCCTCAACAAGGCCCTCGCCGAAGGTGCCGTGGAAAGCGCCGCCAGCGGCGCGGTGGCCAAGAAAGAAAAAACCGGTGTGTACAAACACCTGCTGACCGGCGTGTCGTTCATGTTGCCGATGGTGGTGGCGGGCGGGTTGTTGATTGCGTTGTCGTTCGTCTTCGGTATTCACGCGTTTGAACAAGAGGGCACGCTCGCCGCTGCGCTGAAAACCGTTGGCGATCGCGCTTTCATGCTGATGGTGCCGCTGCTGGCGGGCTACATCGCCTACTCGATTGCCGACCGTCCTGGCATTGCGCCGGGGATGATCGGCGGCCTGTTGGCGGGCACCTTGGGCGCGGGTTTTATCGGCGGCATCCTCGCCGGTTTCCTGGCAGGCTACTGCGTCAAGTTCATCTCGCGTGCGGTGCAATTGCCGCAGAGTCTGGAAGCGCTCAAGCCGATCCTGATCATCCCGTTGCTGGCAAGCCTGTTCACCGGCCTGGCGATGATCTACCTGGTGGGCCCGCCGGTGGCGCGTCTGCTCACGGGCCTTACTGACTTCCTCAGCACCATGGGCACCACCAATGCGGTGCTGCTGGGCATCCTGCTGGGCGGCATGATGTGCGTCGACCTCGGCGGGCCGATCAACAAGGCGGCGTATGCGTTCTCGGTCGGCTTGCTGGCGGCGTCCAGCGGTGCACCGATGGCCGCGACCATGGCCGCCGGCATGGTGCCGCCCATCGGCATGGGCATTGCTACGTTCCTGGCGCGACGCAAGTTCGCCCAGGCCGAACGCGAAGCCGGCAAGGCGGCGATGATCCTCGGCATGTGCTTTATCTCTGAAGGCGCGATCCCGTTTGCCGCCAAGGACCCGCTGCGCGTTATCCCGGCCAGCATCGCCGGCGGCGCCTTGACCGGTGCGCTGTCGATGTACTTCGGCTGCAAACTGGCGGCGCCCCATGGTGGGTTGTTTGTGCTGATCATCCCGAATGCGATGAACCATGCGCTGTTGTATCTGCTGGCAATCGTTGCCGGTAGCCTGTTGACGGGGTTGGTGTACGCGCTGATCAAGCGTCCGGAGGCTGTAGAACTGGTGGTCGCGCCGACCTGATGGCCAGCGCCGGCACTAGGGGCAAGGTGTCGTGGCAGCGCGGGGGTGTTCGCGGCTGAGCATCGGCATGGAAAGGCGGCCTCGGGGTCGCCTGGAGCCTCAAGGGGGTCACGTTCGTCTAAGCCCCCTTAATATGCCGCCCACTGGCGTCAGGCTGGCCGTCAATGCATCCAACAAGGCACTGACCTTCGGCAGTGCCTGACGGCTTTTGATCCAGGCAAGATTGATCGGAATGCCCTCGGTTGCCAGGTGGGGCAACACTTCCACCAAGGTGCCCTCTTCCAGCTGCTGATTAATCAGCCACGATGGCAATTGCGCGATACCACAGCCAGCCAATACCGCCATCAACAAGCCTTCGCCATTGCCGATCACCAACCCCGCAGCCACCGGCTGGCGTTTTATCCTGCCCGGATGATCACCTGCGAAACTCCACGGGGTGATAACGCCATCCACCCAGCCATAGGCGATGCACTGGTGATGCTCCAGATCCTGCTCTGTGAGCGGCGTGCCGTGCCTGGCCAAATAGCTCGGCGATGCGCAGAAGGTATGCCACTCACTGGCCAGGTAACGATGCGCCACTCGTTCGGGCCAGACATCAGCCCCGCCAATGCGCACCATCACATCCACGCCCTCCTGGAACGGGTCGATCAGCCCGTCGGAGAACGTGATGTGCGGTATCACCAGTGGGTGATCCTGCATGAACTGCAGGAGCGTAGGGAGCACTTGTGCGCGGCCGAACGCGCCTGGAAGGTCGATTCGAATCCGTCCACGCGGCTCGATATTGTCGATTTGCAGTGACAACTCTGCCTCTTCAAGGTCGGCGAGCACACCGGTGCAGGTGCGATAGAACGCGATCCCTGCATCGGTCAGCGCAAGGCGTCGGGTCGTGCGTTGAAAAAGCCGGGTGCCCAATCGGCTCTCCAGCCGGGCGACACTTTTACTGATCGCGGAGCCTGTCAAATTCATTCTCTCGGCAGCTGCCTTGAAGCTGCCGGTCTCCGAGACGCAGACGAACACATCAATCCCTTTCAAGCGCTCTGAGGAAAACATACGAACCCTGTATCCATGAATTTAGTTCCACCTATCTGGTAAAAATTATCATAAATCAGAACGTGGCGCGGCGGTAAGCTAGAAGCACGAATACCTGTGAGTGATTCGCTATTCGCAATGTCATAAAAATGACCTATTGGATCGAAGAGGCGAGGATGCTGGTCACCTTTAAAAGGAATCTGACGACGTTAAGTGCTCTTTCTCAGCACTTCGTATATCGACCACTTTATGAGCAATCGCTGAGTCACCTGTTTGGGGGACAGCTTTGCTTTATATTTCCGAGCATTCTCATGCAGCAGAAATAGGGCAAAACTCCTTATAGGTCATTAATGGCGCCTCCCTGTTCAGGGCGCGATCGCGTGGGTGATGTCGGCCGCGGAGTCCGCAGTAAATAAAGTTTGCTGTTTTGTAAAAAATAAGTTGTGTTTGCGCAAACCATTGTCGGCAAGGAGCAATAAATGCTTTCCAAGGAAGTTTATACACTGGCATGTGCAGGGTTGAAGAAGTTGGCACTCAACCAGGCGTGTCGCGAAGCGTTCGATAAAAACTCATTGTTTTTCAAATTGTTCGAGCACGCCGCCCATCGTTACATTATCGCGTCGGACGCGCAGGAGCTGAGCGGTAAGCTGCATCAGCTTGCGGCAAAAGGCTATCAGCTCGGTGTTGAATATGTGGGTGAAGAGAATCATGATCCCCAAGTTGTAAAAGGCTTTGTCAGCGAATACCTGAGTGCCATTCAAACGTTTGCCCGCGCTAATTTAAAACCACAGTTGGGGTTTGATTTAAGTGCCGTGGGTATGCTCATTTCCCAGGAAACGGCTTATCACAATGCTGTCACTATCCTGTCGGCGGCGGCGGAGCACGATATCCCCGTCATGATCAGTATGGAGCACTCTTCGGCAGTCGATAAAATTCTGCAAGTGTATGCCGAACTTGCCCCGGCCCATCACAATGTCGGTATTACCGTGCAGGCGCATTTGCATAGGACCGTCGAGGATTTACCGCGCATCATCAGCTATGGCCGTAAAGTCAGATTGGTCAAAGGGGTTTACAACGAGGCGCCTGAAATTGCTCTACCTCGTGGTGAAGAACTGGATAAACGCTACCTGGCGTTACTTGACGATTTACTGGTCGCCAATATTCCTGTGAGTTGTGCAACGCAAGATCCCAACTTGATCAAGCGTCTTTTCGACGGTGTTTATCACTTGAAGATCCAGGAACTGGAGATGCTCCACGGCGTGCAACCGGATGTGTTGCGCAGCGTCAGGGAGGGGGGCCTGACCTGCCGGATTGCCGCAGTTTATGGTGATAGCTGGTACCTGCATTTCCTGCACCGCCTGGCGGAGTCGCCGGACAACGTCCTTGAGGCACTTGCCGACTTCTACGACCCCTCGCGTATCACCTTCGGCGCTGGTTATTAAAGGAGCAGTCATGTTTATCGATCTCAGAAGCGATACCGTCACCAAGCCAACGGAAGGCATGCGCAAGGCTATCTACCAGGCGGAAGTCGGGGATGAATGTTTCGGCGAAGACCCGAGTGTGCGTGCCCTGGAAGCGTTCTGCGCCAACTACTTCCAGAAGGAAGCAGCACTCTTTACTACCGGCGGCACACTGAGCAACCAACTCGCGATCAAGTCCCTCACCCAGCCCGGTGATGAGATTTTTCTGGATGCCTCCTACCACATCAACTATTACGAGGCCGCCGCAACCTCGGCGTTTTCCGGGGTCAACTTTTCATTGTCGGCCCACGACAACGGGTTGTTTGATATCAGTGACCTGGAAAAGTTGTATGCCTCGCGCTGCCGCTGGAACCAGAATTACGCCTTGCCGCGTGTGGTGGTGATTGAAAACACCCTTGGGTGCAAAGGCGGCGCGATTTTTCCTCTGGCGCAGATGAACGAAGTCTTCGGTTATGCCAAGACTATCGACGCCTATCGTTACCTGGATGGTGCTCGCATCCTCCATGCCTCTATCGCTTCCGGCATTGATGTGACCTCCTACACGGAAAACGCCGACCTCATGTCGATGTGTCTATCCAAGGCTCTTGGCGCACCTGTGGGCTCGATCATGGTGGGTTCCAAAGAGCTGATCCAGCGCGCCAGGAAATACCGTAAATGGTTTGGCGGCGATCTTCATCAGGCCGGCATGATGGCTGCGGCCGGGCTCTATGCGATGCATAACAATATTGAGCGTCTGGCCGAGGATCATGAGCATGCGGCCCTGCTGCACCGCCTGCTCAGCGATATCGATGAGACGCCTGCGCACTACAAGGGCACCAATATGGTGACCCTGGACATTTCTTCGTTGGGCATGACACCGATGCAATTTGGCATTCACCTGAGCCAACAAGGTGTCGCCGGCTTGCCCTATAACGCACGGGAAATGCGCTTTATGCCGCATATCAATATCAGCCGCGCCGACATCCTCAGGGCGGCGGGCATAATCAAAACCGCCGTGCGTGAATTGAGTTCATCACAGGAGGCAATCAAATGATCTATAAGAAAAATATCGTATTGATTGTCGACGCCTACTCGATTGGCAGTTTGATCGCGCCTGCGTTCATGTCACGGGGGTATGAATGTGTGCACGTGCGTTCGACCGCCGACGTGAATGCGTTTTATGAGGCTTGGTTGCGCACCGGGGATTTCATCAACGACCTGCTTTATCGTTCGGATGCAGAGTTGCAGCAGGCACTGTCTGAGTACAACGTGCAATTCGTACTGGCCGGTTGTGAGTTCGGCGTCGAGTTAGCGGCTCATCTGGCTGCCCTATTCAACGTCCCGCGCCATAACAATCCAGCCCACGCCGTGCGCTGGCGTGACAAGTACCAAATGCACGAGGCGTTGTTCCGGGCGGGTGTACGTTCGATCAAGCACTTCAAGTCAGATGCGCTGCCGGGCATTCTGGACTGGGTCAAGGAAAACCAGATGCTGCCGGTGGTATTGAAACCGGTTAAAAGCGCCGGTTCCGACAACATCCACATTTGCACCGACGTCAGCCAGATTGAACACGCCTTCGAGGTTATCAAATCCAGTCGCAATATCTTTCTGGAAAGTAATGAAGAAATCCTGGTGCAGCAATACCTGGACAACTCGGATTTCAACTCGGAGTTGTTGCTCAGCAAGTCCAAAGACGTCGACATCGAGTACTGCGTCAATACGGTGAGTATCGATGGCCTGCACTATGTCAGCGAAATTATCCGTGTCTACCGCACCCGTATCGGTGCCTCGCCGGTGCATGATTACAACCAGTTGATGTGCCCGGTGGACAATGCCGATGTCTATAGTCGACTGTCCGGTTACATATTCTCCGTACTCGACGCGCTGGGCATCCGGCACGGCGTCGGGCATAGCGAATTGATGATCGTCAATGACGAACCGGTATTGCTGGAGACGGCTGCGCGCATGCCGGGCGGTATCGATCTTTCGGCCTATACCCGAGCCCTGGGGCATAACCAGTTGAGTCTGTGGATCGACTCGTTGATTAACCCAGAGGCCTTTCTCGACTACCGCCAACGGTCGCGAAAAAATCTCTACTTTCATTCCAGCTGTGTGTTTCTCATCTCACGGCATGCGGGGCCGATCAAGCGTACGCCGGACATCACAGCATGGAAGGCGATCCCTGGGGTGCACAGCATAAAGATCCAGGATGACGGTGTACTCAAGCCGACCATTTCCCTGGAAAACAGCCCCGGTCATGTATTCATCCTCGACAGCAACCGAGCGAACATTCAGCACAGTATTGAAGTGCTGCGTGAGCACGAGGCAAGCGTATACAGGGAAATGCTGGCATGAAGAACGTCTCGGAGGGGTTGGTAGTCCAGAGTCAGGCCAGAGTCTATGACAGAACGGTGATTTTGCTGCTGTCGGCGACCTTCATCCTGACCGTTGCCAGGGCACTGGCGTTGCCCTATCTGGTTATTTACTTCTCCGAGGCATTCGGCCTGGGCGTTGCGGATATCGGTATCGCGGTTGGCGGGGCATTGATCGTCAGTTCAATCCTGGGGGTCTATGGCGGGTTCCTGGTAGACAGGTTCTCCAACTACCGGATCATGCTCGCTGCCGCGACAGTGTTCTCGCTTGCGTTCGCGGTGGCCTTCCAGGTGACCAGCCTGGTGCCGTTCATCATCGCGATTGTGGTAGTGAACCTGGCCTATGCGGTGGTGGATATCGCGGTCAAATCCGGCATAGGTTTTCTGGTGGCGCCGGACAAGCGCGGCGGGGTGTTCTCGCTGAAGTACACCCTGACCAACGTCGGCTATGCCATCGGCCCTTTTCTCGGTGTGATGTTTGCCAAAGTCAGCCCCGGGATGCCATTTGCGGTGGCTGCATTGATCGGGGCGGTCTTTGTCGTGCTGTATGGGCTGGTGGGTGGCCGAATTCCTCGTTCGTCTGGCGGTGTGAGTGGCGGTAGCGGATCGAGTTTTGTCAACGTACTGGTGCATTTGGTTACGAACTATCGGCTGGTGTGTTTCACGATCGGCGGCATTCTCAGCGCCATTGTGTTTGGGCAGTTCACGGCCTACCTGTCGCAATACCTGATCGTGACGAGCGATCCGCAAAATGCGTATCGGATTATCAATTACCTGGTCACTACTAACGCCTGTGTGGTTATCAGTCTTCAATATTTGATCGGCTCCCGGATCAACCAGCACAACCTGTTTCGCATGTTGATGCTGGGAATGCTGTTCTTTGTGATAGGGCTGATGGGTTTCGCCTACGCGCAGATGCCGGCTATTTGGGTACTTGCGATGATTGTTTTTACCGTGGGTGAAATCATCATTATTCCGGCGGAATACTTGTTTATTGATTATATTGCGCCGGAGGATATGCGCGGCGTTTACTACGGTGCGCAGAACTTGTCGAATCTGGGGGCGGCCCTCGGTCCGGTATTGTGTGGCGTTGCGTTATCGCTTTATGCCCCCCAGGCGATGTTTTATGTCTTATCGATGTGCATCGTGGTGGCGAGCGGTTTCTATTTTATGGGCTCACGACAAAGGGCTGATGGATGATTCACTTTAATACGGCAGGGGCGGGTCGTATTTCTTCTGAAACGTTGCATCTGATGCAGGTTTACTTACAAGAGGAATATGCAATCGGCGCGTATGAAACCGAACTTTCCTACGCCGCAACGCTGGACGGCGAAGTGTATGAAAACATCGCCCGGTTGCTTGGCACAAACGCACGAAATATTGCTCTTTTCGATGGCGCTACCAAGGCTTGGGTAACGGCGTTGAACGTGCTGCGCTGGCCCAAGGGGGCGCGTGTCGTGGTCACGCCCTATGAGTACGCCGGCAATCTGATCGCACTGTCCGAGTTGCAGCGCCGATATGGCGTTGTGGTTGATGTGATGCCGTTGCTCGCAAATGGTGACCTGGACCTGCAATGGCTGGCACAGCACATGAGCGCGCAAGTCATGCTGGTCTCGGTGGTGCACGTGCCGTCGTGCTGCGGCATCGTGAACGATGTTGAGGCAGTGGGTAATATTTTGCGTGATTACCCGTGTTTCTACTTTGTCGATGCCTGTCAGTCGGCGGGCATGCTGCCTCTGGATGTGCGCGCGATGGGTGCCGATGTGCTGACCGCCGCCGGCAGGAAGTTTCTTTGCGGGCCCAGAGGCACGGGGTTTGCCTACCTGTCCGAGGATTTTATGGCGGCTGCGCAACCGCGCTTCACTGACTTGAGCAGGGCCAGTGTTGATGTGCGCGGGGAGGTGAGCCTGGGGGTTGAGGATGCCCGGCGTTATGAGTATGCCGAGCGTAACAATGCGGCAGTGGTTGGCTTGAACCAGGCGATCAAAGAGCGTCTGTCTGTGGCCTATAACGTTGAGCGTGGGACCTACCGGTTTCTTTATCAGCAACTGGCACAAACGGCGCACATCAGTGTCATCGCTCCTGGTGCACAACAAGCGGGGATCATTTCATTGACCCATGCTAATTATTCGGCAACTGAACTTGTCGCTTATATGCGCACGCGGGGCGTGAATGGCTGGCCGGGGTATGCCTCGCATACGCCTTACTATATGTTGGGGCAAGGGCATGATCGCTTTGTGCGCCTGTCGATTAATAATAAAAACAGTCTTGAAGATGTGCAGGTATTCATGGATCTGTTGGCAAAAATGTAACATTCGGATTATATAAATGTCGTGGAGATGGGAAGGCGATGATCGCCGATTATCTGTCTGTCAGCTAAAGCAGTTGCACTTTATTAAGTGGCTTCGCGAATTGAGGTGTGGTAATCAAACTCGCGTCGCAAGGCTCGTTTTTATAACTTCGCGCATCTGGGGCAATTGCACTGAGCGCCTCGTACTGAGGAAAAGGAATTCTGATGAGTAAAGTAAACAAATTCAATCCTGCCAATGAAGTGAAACAACGACTGCGTGCACTTTATAAAAAGGACAATTGGCATTGGATGGTGGCGGTGCTGGCCGACCTGGCCGTTATCTCGCTGGCGGTGTTTTTTGCAGATCGCTACAACTACCTGTACCCACTGGCTCTCCTGTTCATAGGCTCCCGACAACGGGCCTTGGCCTCGCTTCTGCACGAAGCGGCGCACATGACGCTGACCCAAAGTAAAAAGCTCAACAAAGTCATCGGCGAGTATTTGCTCGGCTACCCGATCTTCCAGAATTATGAGGCTTACCGTCGCTCCCACGTGCAGCTTCACCATCACAATCTCGGTGACCCCTATAAAGATCCGGACCACCGCTATTACATCGAATCGGGCCTGTATAACGCGACTGACCGCTTCGATTTCCTGATCGGACATTTGCTCAAGAGCCTGACACTGGCCAATACCTATCGTTACTTCCTCTACCTGGTGAAGAACCGGGCCGGGGATATCCTGGCCAACCCGTCCCAAGGTTTGAAATTGCTGGGCGTTCACACGGTACTGTTGCTGGTTTTCAGCTACTTCGTCGGTCCATGGGCTTATGTATTGTTTTGGCTGGTGCCGTATTTCACGGTGTTCCAGGTCATTGGCTGGTTATCTGAAGTCTCCGAGCACTTCGGTATGTTTGGCCTCTACCAAGAAGAGGTGCAGCTCACGCGCAATCGCTTCCCCACGCTGCTTGAGCGTTCGATCATCGGGATGCATGGCGATAACTACCACCTGACCCACCACCTGTTTGCCGGTATCCCATTCTGGAACTTGAAGAAAGCGCATCAGGTGTTGATGGACGACGAGCGTTACGCCGCCGCCAACCAAGGTTGCGGTGGGATTTTCACGGCAAAGGGCGATGCCAAATCCAGCATTGATCAAATATTCGAGGCTTATCGCAGCGGAAAAATCAGCGCCGTTACCGTCGCCTGACGCATTCTCGGCTGGACTGTCATAGTCGCTTCATCCGGCCATGTTTAAGTTGTCCTTTTGAAAGTCAGAGGGCACCTGCATGAGCCACTTCGATCTCGGTCGCCGCCGCGTGATGCAAGCCGTCGGCGCCGGCCTGTTACTGCCGGGCCTGGCCCCGGCAGTGATCGCCTCAGTGAAGGACCGCCCGCAACTCACTGACGGTGTGCAGTCCGGCGACCTGCTCGGCGACCGCGCGATGATCTGGAGCCGCAGCGACCGCCCCGCGCGCATGGTGGTGGAGTGGGACACCCGCAGCGTGTTCAGCAACCCGCGCACATTCATCTCGCCGCTTGCCGACAATCGCACCGACTTTACCGCCCGTGTCGAACTCACCGGGCTGCCCGCCGACCAGGCGATTTTCTACCGCGTGCATTTCGAAGACGCCCAGACCGGTGTCGCCAGCGAACCCTGGTTCGGCCACCTGCGCAGCGTGCCGCAACAGCGCCGTGATATTCGTTTTGTGTGGAGCGGCGACACCGTCGGCCAAGGCTTCGGCATCAACCCGGATATCGGCGGCATGCGCATCTACGAAGCCATGCGCCTGCGCCTGCCGGACTTCTTTATCCACAGCGGCGACACCATCTACGCCGACGGCCCGGTGCCGGCGCAGCTGACCACCGAAAGCGGGCGCATCTGGCGCAATATCACCACCGAAGCCAAGAGCAAAGTTGCCGAAACCCTGGATGAGTATCGCGGCAATTACCGCTACAACCTCATGGACGAAAACGTGCGGCGCTTCAACGCCGAGGTGCCGCAGATCTGGCAATGGGACGACCACGAAGTGGTGAACAACTGGTCGCCGAGCAAGCAGCTCGATGAGCGTTACCAGAACAAGGACATCAACACCTTGGTCGGCCGCGCGCGCCAGGCCTGGTTGGAATATTCCCCGATGCGCCGGCAAAGCGCCGATGGCGGCGGGCGGATTTATCGCAAGCTCAGTTATGGGCCGTTGCTGGATGTGTTCGTGCTGGATATGCGCAGTTATCGTGGCCCCAACGATGACAACCTGGGCGGCGAAAAACCCTTCCTCGGTCGTGAGCAATTGGACTGGCTCAAGGGCGAACTCAAGGCGTCCCAGGCGCAGTGGAAAGTGATCGCCGCCGACATGCCCATTGGTCTTGGCGTGCCTGACGGTGAGGTGAGCCCCGGTGTAGCGCGCTGGGAAGCCATCGCTAACAATGACCCGGGTGCGCCGCAAGGTCGCGAGTTGGAAATTGCCGAATTGCTGGGCTTTTTAAGGGCTCAGAAGGTGCGCAACCATGTGTGGTTGACGGCGGATGTGCACTACTGCGCGGCGCATCACTACCACCCGGATCGCGCCGCGTTCCAGGATTTTGAACCGTTCTGGGAGTTTGTCGCCGGGCCGCTGAACGCGGGGAGTTTCGGGCCTAATCCGCTGGATAAAACCTTTGGGCCCGAGGTGGTGTTCGAGAAGGCACCACCGGCACAGAACACCTCACCGTTTGCCGGATTCCAGTTTTTTGGCGAGGTGCAGATTGATGGGCAGACGGCGGAGTTGACGGTCATCCTTCGTGATCTGGATGGCGTCTGCGTATTCGAGCAAAAGCTGCAACCCGCCTGACTTGGAATGCAATCAAAACTGTGGGAGCGAGCAAGTCCGCTCCCACATTTAGATCTTCATTGTGATTAAGTCAGTAGACATCCCGGCGGTAGCGACCTTGCTCGATCAACCGCGCTACGGCTTCACTGCCGAGAATATCCACCAGCGCCTGATCCACCCCAGCCGCCATCCCCTGCAAACTCCCGCACACATAAATCGCCGCGCCTTCGCTCAGCCACTTACGCAGCACGTCGGCTGATTCCCGCAGACGATCCTGCACGTAGACCTTATCGGTCTGATCGCGGGAAAACGCCAGGTCCAGTAACGCCAGATCACCACTGGCCAACCAGCCCTGCAGCTCGTCCTGGCACAGGAAGTCATGGGCGATATTGCGTTCGCCGAACAGCAGCCAGTTGCGTTGCTGCCCGTCGGCAATCCGCGCCTTGAGCAAGCTGCGCAGGCCTGCCAGGCCGGTGCCGTTGCCCAGCAGGATCAGCGGCACCGGTGCCTCCGGCAGGTGGAAGCCACTGTTGCGACGCAGGCGCAGGCTGATGCTTGACCCGATGGTGGCGTGTTCGGTGAGCCAGCCGCTGGCCAACCCCAGGCTGCCGTCGGGGTGGCGTTCCTGGCGCACGATCAGCTCCAGCACGCCCTCGCTGGCAATCGAGGCGATGGAGTATTCGCGCATGCCCAGGGGCACCAACGCGTTCACCAGGGCCTGGGCGTGCAGGCCGACCAAGTGGGTGCGGTTGTCCGGCAGTTGGCGCGTGGCGAGCGCCTGGTTGAGGGACTGCGCCATGCCGTCGATCAATACGCCATCGCTGCCGACCAGGCCGAGGCCGCCGAGGAAGTGTTCGATGGCCCAGGGGCAATTGCGTGGCAGCACTTCCACCAGATCACCGGCTTGCCAGCTTTGAGGGGACGGCGAGGTGAGGCCCAGCAAATACACGTTCGAGCCGCTGCTGTCGTGGTTGAGCAGGGTGCGTTGGCTGAGCGTCCAGTTTTCGTACTGGGCGGTCGGCCAGGCTGCCACGGCGGTGTGGCCTGTGAGTTGTCCAAGCTGTTGTTGCCAGTGCAGCAGCGCGCTGGTGTCACCGCTGTCTACTTCCACTGGCGCGAACAGGGGGTTGCCGCCCTGGTGGGTCAGCCAGAAATTCAGGCGCCGTGCAAAACCGCAGAAGTGTTCGTATTGGCGGTCGCCCAATGCCAGTACCGAGTAGTTCAGACCTTTGAGAGACAGGTCCTGACCGAGCACGCTGCGCTCGAAACCACGGGCGCTGTCGGGGGCTTCGCCGTCACCGAAGGTGCTGACCACGAACAACGCATTTTCCGACTGGCGCAAGTCATCCTGGCTGACGCTGCCCAGGGGCTGCACCTTCACCGGCAAGCCTGCTGCTTGTAGTTGCCCAGCCGTTTGCCATGCAAGCTGTTCGGCAAAACCGCTCTGGCTGGCAAAGCCGATCAGCCAGGCCGGGGCATCGCTGGTATTGGCAGTGAGGCCTTGACGTGCATCGCGCACCTGGCGTTTTTTACGACGACGGTCCAGGTACAGCAGCCAGCCGGTGATGAAGAACAACGGCATCAGCAATGAGCTGACCGTGAGGATAATCCGCCCTGTCAGGCCAAAATAGCTGCCGGTGTGCAGCGCATAAACGCTGGTCAGCAATTGGGCGCCGAGCGTCTTGCTGGCGTATTGGTCGTGGGATTTAACCTCGCCGGTGGCCGGGTCCAGGTTGATCTGGTTCAGCGCGCGGTCATGGGGCGAGTTGCTCAGCAGGTAATAGACCGTGGCCGGTTGCCCCGCGACCGCTGGCATGCGGATGTTATAGGCGCTCAAACCTGGGCCGGCGTTGCTGTAGATGCTGCTCCAGATGGCGTCGTAGTTGGCCACTGGTGCCGCGCCGTCGGGCGCCGGGCCGCGCTTGCGAACCCTTTCATTGTGAGGTGCGTCGGACAACAGTTTGGTCAGGCCCTGGCTGTACCAGTCGTAGGACCAGGTCAGCCCGGTCAGTGCCGACAGAAGATAGGCCAGCAGGCACCATGTGCCGAATACCGAGTGCAGGTCCCAGTTGAAGCTGCGCCCCTTTTTGCGCCAGTCCAACGTCAGCCAGGCCCGCCAGCTCGCCACTTGGCGCGGCCAGCGCAGGTACAAGCCGGAGAGGCAGAAGAACACCAGGATCAGCGTGCAGGCGCCGGTGATCTGCCGGCCGGTTTCGCCCATGACCAGGAAACGGTGCAGTTGCAGGATAAAACCGAACGCGTCCTGGCCGACGGCGTCGCCCATGTAGTCGCCGGTGTAGGGGTCGAAGTAGCGCATCTGGCCACGGCGCTCGCCGGGCGGCGGGGTGAAGAACACGCGCGCAGCGTTACTGCTTTCACTTTCCACCCAGAGCATGGACACGGTCTTGCCTTCAGTGGCCTCCAGTTTGCGCACCAGCTCGGCGGGCGGCAGCACACCCGCTTCGCGCTTCTCGACGCTCAGTACCGTGGGGTTGAGCGCCCGCAGAATCTCATCCTGAAACGAAACCGCAGCTCCGGTGATCCCCATCAAGGCCAGCACCAGCCCGGCAGTAATGCCAAAGAACCAGTGCAACTGGAACAGGGTTTTCTTCAACACGTCTGACCGCCTCGTCTATCTGAATATGTAGGGCACGGCGCGCATTATGCCGTGGCTTGTCGAGAAACATTCTGTGTAACACGCAAAAGCCCCACGCATCCGATGCGTGGGGCTTTTTGATGCGTGGCGCTGCTGTTTAAAAGTGGAAGCTGGTGGTCAACAGTGCCGTGCGACCGGCTGCCTGGTTGGCGAAGTGGGTCGAGAATGCCTTGTCGTAGTAAACCTTGTCGGTCAGGTTTTGCACGTTCAATTGAAGGTCGACGTTCTTGGTCAGCTTGTAGCTGGCCATGGCGTCGTAGCGGGTGTAGGACGGTACGTAAACGGTGTTGCCGGCGTCGCCGTAAACGTCGTCAACGTAGAACGCGCCACCACCGATGGTGAGTTTGGAGGTGACGTCGTAGGTGGTCCATAGGCTGAAGGTGTTCTTCGGCGTGTTTGGCATTTGGTTGCCTTCATTGGAGCCGGCACTGATCACACCGTTACGACCATTACGTCCGGATTTGACCAGCTCGCTGTCAAGGTAGCTGTACCCGGCGAACACCTGCCATTGGTCGGTCAGCTTGCCGCTGGCCGATAGCTCCAGGCCGTCGACCTGGGATTCGCCAGCGTTCTCGTAGGTCAAGGCATCGACGAGGATGCGCGTGTTTTTCTTCTCGGTACGGAATACGGCGGCAGTCAGCGAGAGGCGATCGTGGAACAGGTCCCACTTGGTGCCCAGCTCGTAGTTGACGGTTTCTTCCGGTTGCAGATCGCTGGTGGCGGCACCGGCTGACAGTGGGTTGCCGTCGGAACCTTCACCTACCAGGCCGCCAGCCGGCGTTGCCGAAGTTGCGTAGGACGCATAGATGCTGGCGTTTTCCACAGGCTTCCAGACCAGGCCGGCCTGCCAGTTGAAGAACTGGCTGTCTTCCTTGATCGTGGTACGGCCGGTGGTCGCGTTGGTGTTGGCTACCGTGTCAAAGGTGTCGTAGCGCAGGCCGACGTTCAGCAGCCATTTCGGATCGAGTTCGATGGTGTCGAACACATAGGCGCCACGGCTGGTGGCCTTGGTGTGGGTGCCGTTGTAGTTGCGCGCGACGCTACCGGTCCAGGCGTCATCCGGGTTCGGATTGCTCAGCGAGGTGCACTGGCCACCCCGTCCTCCGCCGGCCACGGTGCAGGTCGGGTTGGTGTTCGGGCTTACGGTATAGCCGCTGACACGCGTTTCTTCACCGGTGAATTCCAGGCCTGTGGAGTAACTGTGCTTGAAGCCCAAGGCCTGGAAGCTGCCGAACAGGTCGGTCTGGTTGGTGGTCGTGGTGGTGGTCGATACGCGGGTGTTGGCACGACGCCACACGGTGCCGTATTTGTTGACGTTGAGCTTGCTGTCGTCCGGCTGTGTCAGCACGTAATCCTGGCCGGTGCTGCCATGACGCAGGGTGTTTTTCAGGGTCATGTTGTCGTTCAAATCGTGCTCGATGGAGAACGTACTGATATCGGCGCGGGTCTTGCGGAAGTCGCGGCTCTTGAGGCCGTAGAAGTTGTTGCTGTCGCCGCCGTCGGTGGGTTTGTCATGCACGTGAGCGGTCGCGGTCGACGAGCTGTAGCCGTAGGGAATCCCCGAGTCCGGCAGATCGTTGCTTTCCATGTGGTAGTAGCTGAGGTTGACGCGGGTCGGTGTGCCCAGACCAAACGTCAGCGACGGCGCTACGCCCCAACGGTCGTAATTCACCGCGTCGCGGCCCGCCACGTTCTGCTCGTGGCTCATCAGGTTCAGGCGGAACGCGGCGCTGTCGTCGAGGAACTGACGGTTTACGTCGAGCACATAGCGTCGGGTCTGGTCGGAACCGTAGGTAAAGCCACCGTTGGTGAAGTCCCGCGCTTGCGGGGTCTTGCTCACCAGGTTGAGGCTGCCACCGGCCGAGCCACGGCCGCCGAAGGAAGAGTTCGGGCCTTTGCTGACTTCAATCGACTCGATGTCGAAGATCTCCCGGCTCTGGCCACCGGTGTCGCGCACGCCGTCCAGGTAGGTGTCGCCCTGGGCGTCAAAACCACGGATGAACGGACGGTCGCCCTGGGGGTTCCCGCCTTCTCCGGCGCCGAAGGTAATACCCGGTACGGTGCGCAAGGCGTCCTGCAACGAGGTGGCCGCGGTGTCCTTGAGCACTTGTTGTGGCACCACGGTGACCGAGCGCGGGGTGTCGACCAGCGGCGCGGTGTATTTCTGCGACGAGGCTTTTTCGACCTGGTAGGAGGTGTTGTCCTGTTCTTCCCCGGTGATGCTGGTGGCGCCCAGGGAGATGCTGTTGCGCTGGCCTTTTTGTTCAGTGTCTTCAGCCGCCTGCGCCAAATGGGCAACAGAGCTGGCGCTGAGCGCAACGCCGATGGCCGAAGCCAGCATGCGTGGTGAACTGGCAGGTATTTTTGTAGTAGTGGGCGACATGACGTGTCCTTTCCCCAAGGATGTGAGGCCGCGGAATATAGTGGTAACAAGTATTTCTATCAATTGAGATATATTGCTAATTGCACTGAATTTACATTCTTTACACTTTTTGCTTACGGTATTTACGAACTCATTCGTCGACCTGTTTTACAGGGCGGATAAGAATCAATACCATTGGCGCTTCTCTGATCCCAGGTATTGCCCATGCTGCTGCACATCCCCGGCCTGTTCTCTCGCGAGGAAGTACAGCGCATCCGCCAAGCCCTGGAAAATGCCGATTGGGCCGACGGTAAAATCACCGCCGGGCATCAATCTGCCAAGGCCAAGCACAACCTGCAGTTACCTGAGGGCCACCCGCTTGCCAAGGAAATCGGCGCGGCGATGCTTGAGCGTTTGTGGCAAACCCCGTTGTTTATGTCAGCGGCGTTACCGCACAAGGTCTTTCCGCCGTTGCTCAACTGCTATACCGCGGGGGGCAGTTTCGACTTTCATATCGACAACGCCGTGCGCCAGCCCAAAGGCAGCCACGAGCGCGTGCGCACCGATCTGTCGTCCACGCTGTTTTTCAGCGACCCGGACGAATACGACGGTGGCGAACTGGTGATCCAGGACACTTTCGGCCTGCAGCGCGTGAAGTTACCGGCCGGTGACCTGGTGCTGTACCCCGGTTCCAGCCTGCACAAAGTCAACGCCGTGACCCGTGGCGCGCGTTACGCCTCGTTCTTCTGGACCCAAAGCCTGGTGCGCGAAGACAGCCAGCGCACCTTGCTGTTCGAAATGGACGGCGCGATCCAGCAACTGACCGCCGATGTCCCCGACCATCCGGCGCTGATCCAGCTTACGGGCACTTACCACAACCTGCTGCGCCGCTGGGTCGAGGTCTGACATGGGCTTTTTATTGCGACGTGAAGAAGTGCTCAACATTGAGCAGCTGCAAAGCATGCTCGACGACTCGCCGGTACGCGCTGCCCAGGCGATCTTGATCGCGGCGAAGGAGGGTGTGGTCGATGCCCAGGCGCTGCTCGGGCAAATCTTGCTGCAAGGGCGCGGCATTGCGCGCGATGAGGCGCTGGCGTTGCGCTGGTTTCAGATCGCGGCACAGGGCGGGCATTTGATGGCGCGCAATATGGCCGGGCGTTGCCTGGAACATGGCTGGGGATGCGCTGCGGACGAGGCGGCCGCTGCACGCGAATACCGTATGGCCGCCGAGGCCGGGTTGGATTGGGGCCAGTACAACTACGCCAATCTGCTGGCCACCGGGCGCGGGGTTGCCGAGGACCCACTACACGCACTGGCCTTGTATCTGCAGGCAGCCGAACAAGGACACGCCAAGTCGATGAATCTGCTGGGCCGTTACCTGGAAGAGGGCCAATTCTGCCCACGGGACCTGGATGCTGCAGTGCACTGGTACCGACGCTCGGCAGAAGGCGGTGATTTTCGCGGGCAGTTCAGTTACGCGGCGGTGCTGGCGGACAGAGGCCAGATTGAGACGGCGCTGGCGTGGTTGCGCAAGGCGTTGAGTGGCGGGAATTTGAAGTTTCTGCGAACGGCACACAAGGCTCTGGCGGCGGCAAGTGATCCGCAGGTCAGGGCAATGGCAGACGCCTACCTGCAACGTGCCGACAGCCTTTGCTGACGCATAAAAAAACCCATGACATGTCATGGGTTTTTTATTGGCAGCCGTCTTACACGTAGAACGACTTCAACGGCGGAAACCCATTGAACTCAACCGCGCTGTAGCTGGTGGTGTACGCGCCGGTCGACAGCCAGTACAAACGATCACCAATCGCCAGGTTCAGCGGCAGGCCGTACTTGTAGTTTTCGTACATGATGTCGGCGCTGTCGCAGGTCGGGCCGGCGATGACCACTTCTTCCATCTCGCCTTTCTTCTCGGTCCAGATCGGGAACTTGATGGCTTCGTCCATGGTTTCGATCAGGCCGGAGAATTTGCCCACGTCCGTGTAAACCCAGCGCTCGACGGCGGTGCGCGATTTACGCGCGACCAGCACGACTTCGCTGACCAGGATACCGGCGTTGGCAATCAACGAACGGCCCGGCTCAAGGATGATTTCCGGCAGTTCATCGCCAAAGTCTTCCTTGAGGAAACGGATGATTTCCTCGGCGTAGGTTTCCAGGCTGTTGGTGCGGGTGATGTAGTTGGCCGGGAAGCCACCGCCCATGTTGATCAGCTTGAGGTGAATGCCGTCTTCTTCTTTCAGGCGTTCGAAGATCACTTTGACCTTTGCGATCGCCGCGTCCCACACGCTGATGTCGCGCTGTTGCGAGCCAACGTGGAACGAAATGCCGTAAGGCACCAGGCCCAGGTCGCGGGCGAGGATCAGCAGGTCCATGGCCATGTCGGTCTGGCAGCCGAATTTGCGCGACAAAGGCCAGTCAGCCGTGGTCGAGCCTTCGGTGAGGATACGCACATACACTTTCGAACCCGGCGCGGCCTTGGCGATGTTGCGCAGGTCGGCTTCGGAGTCGGTAGAGAACAGGCGCACGCCCTTCTCGTAGAAGTAGCGGATGTCCTTGGATTTCTTGATGGTGTTGCCGTAGCTGATACGGTCGGCGCTGACGCCGCGGTCCATCACTTTGTCCAGCTCGTAGATCGAGGCGATGTCGAAGCTCGAACCTTTGTCCTTGAGCAGGTCGATGATCTCGACGGCCGGGTTGGCCTTGACTGCGTAGTAGACCTTGGCGAATTCGAAACCGGCGCGCAGGTCATCGTAGGCCTGGCTGATCATCGCGGTGTCGATCACCACGAACGGGGTTTCTTGCTTGTCGGCGAATGCCTTCATTTTGTCAAAAGTGGCGCGCGCGAAATAATCTTCGACGTTGATCGACATGCTGGGAACTCCTAAGGGCAAACTGTTTTAGTCAATGGGTGCAAATGAACGTCCTCCGTATCCCCACTTTGGTTCGCCTACTTCCCAAGGCATGTCGCCGAAAGCAAAAAGGCCATGGGATCAACCGCTTCCCTTGGCCTTGCTGTCTCGTCGTCAGTACTTGAGCCGGATGGATCGTTTCCAGCATGGACGTTCGGCGCGAACTTTAGGGCGTGAGGGGCCATAGATCAACTAAAAATGTCGCGTTTTTGCACGCGTTCGTCGCGAGGACCGGTACAGCTACTTATGTAACCGACCGGTGTGACGGAATGATGTTCCCCGAAGCGGGCGAATTCGCGGGAATTGCTGACACCCGGCAGATCCAAATGTGGGAGCGGGCTTGCTCCCACAGTTTTAACCGAGTTGTGTCAGGTCAGGCTAAAGCAGTCTCAGCAGGCGAAACGATACTGGTCTTGCCCCCACGCGATTTACCCGAGCTCAGGTACTCAGCAATCGACTCCTGTGTCACCTCGCCCAGGAACACCCGCTCCGCATCCATCACCGGCAACCACGAGCGGTTGAACTCGTACATGCGCGACAACAGGATGCGCAAATGCTCGTCATACGCCGCCGTGGCGTTGAATTCGCGCAGGTACTGCCCGCAAGTACCGGTCTGACGGTGCAGGTCGCGACGTCGTACGTACCCCAGCGCCTTGTTCTCGGCACAAGTGACCACCACATAGCGGCGGTCAGTTTCATCCATCAATTCCAATGCTTCGGCCACCGGTGTTTCCGGGCTCACAGACGGCGCGTTGTCCGCTGCGTCTTCGGCTTTCACCAGCAATAGGCGCTTGAGGGTGCTGTCCTGGCCCACGAAGTTGCTGACGAACTCGTCGGCCGGGTGCGCCAGCAAGGTGTCCGGGTGATCGATCTGCAGCAGCTTGCCGGCGCGGAAGATCGCGATCTTGTCGCCCAGCTTGATGGCTTCGTCGATGTCGTGGCTGACCATGATCACGGTCTTGTTCAGCGCGCGTTGCATCTCGAAGAATTCGTTCTGGATCATCTCGCGGTTGATCGGGTCGACCGCGCCGAACGGCTCATCCATCAGCAGCAGCGGCGCATCGGCCGCCAGTGCGCGGATCACGCCGATACGCTGTTGCTGGCCGCCCGACAATTCGCGCGGGTAGCGATGCAGGTATTGCTTGGGTTCCAGCTTGATCATGCTCATCAACTCGCGGGCGCGGTCGTGGCATTTCTGCTTGTCCCAGCCCAGTAGTTTGGGCACGACCACAATGTTTTCCTCGATGGTCATGTTTGGGAACAGGCCGATCTGCTGGATCACATAACCGATGTTGCGGCGCAGTGTCACTTCGTCGAGGTCGGTGGTGTCTTCGCCGTTGATCAGAATCTTGCCCGAGGTGGGCTTGATCAGGCGGTTGATCATTTTCAGCGTGGTGCTCTTGCCGCAGCCCGAAGGGCCGAGGAATACGCAAATCTCGCCTTCGTTGACGGTCAGGCTTACGTCGTTGACGGCAGAAACAGTCTTGCCGTTGCTTTGAAAAGTCTTGGTCAGGTGTTGAAGTTCGATCATTTGAGCAGTCCTTTTGGAGTCAGCGAGCGTTGCAGCCATTGCAAAAGCAGGTCGGCGAAGATGGCCAGGAGACTGACCAGCACGGCGCCAACGATCAGCATCGACATGTCGCTGCGGCTGATGGAAGCCAGAATAAGTACACCCAGGCCACCGGCGCCGATGGTGGCGGCGATGGTCATTACGCCAATATTCATCACCACGGCGGTGCGTACACCGGCGAGGATCACCGGCACGGCGATAGGCAGCTCGACCATGCGCAGGCGCTGGCCGAAGGTCATGCCGATGCCTTTGGCGGCTTCACGGATGCCCGGTTCCACACCAGTGAGGGCGAGGTAGGTGTTACGCATGATCGGCAACAGGGAGTAGAGGAACACGGCGGTGATCGCCGGCATGGGCCCCAGGCCCTGGCCGAATTTGGAGTAAAACGGCAGCAACAGGCCGAACAGTGCAATGGAGGGCACGGTCAGCAGCACTGTGGCGCTTGCCTGCAGTGGGCCGGCCAGGGTTGGAAAACGCGTCATGAGTACGCCCAGGGGCACGCCGACGACAATCGCCAGGATCACGGCGAGGCCGACCAAGGTGATGTGCTGCCAGGTCAGATGCAGGACGAGTACCCAATCAAGATGGGAAAAGGCGTTCAGAAATTCCATGTCTTCTCCTCTTAATTAGTTGATCGGATGTTGGCGCAGGAAATCTGCGGCCACGCTGGACGGGCTTTCATGGTCGACGTCGACGCGTGCGTTCAACTGGCGCATGGTTTCATCGTCGAACAGCGCGGCCAACGGCTTGAGGTCAGCCGCCAGTTGCGGGTGAGCATCGAGGTACGCCTGGCGCACCACCGGCGCGGCGGTGTAGTCGGGGAAGTAATGTCTGTCGTCTTCCAGCAGCTTCAATTTGAAGGCACTTAGGCGACCGTCGGTGGTGTAGACCAAACCGGCAAACACCTGGCCATTACGTAGCGCGGTATAGACCAGGCCGGCGTCCATCTGGCGTGTGTTTTCGCGGGTCAGGTTCATGTCGTACAGCTTGACCATGCCGTCCATACCGTCGGAGCGGTTAGCGAACTCTGTGTCAAGGGCTACCAGGCGTGTACCTTTGGTGGTTTGCGCCAGGGCTCGGGTCAAGTCGCTGATGGTGTTGATCTGCGGAAATTCCTTGGCCACGTTTTCTGGCAGCGCCAACGCGTAGGTGTTACTGAATTTCGACGGCGACAGCCAGGCGAGGCCTTTTTTCGCGTCGAGTTCCTTCACTCGTGCGTAGGACTGTTCGCTGTTGAGTTTCTCGTCCACATGGTTGTAATTCACCAGTGACACCCCGGTGTATTCCCAGAGCATATCCAGTTGCCCGCTTTCCTGGGCACTGCGTGCCAGATTGCTACCCAGGCCGCCGGTTACGCGCGTGTCGTAGCCCTTGGTGCGCAGGTACTGGGCAGTGATTTCGGCGAGCAAGGTCTGCTCGGTGAAGACGCGGGCGCCGATGCGGATCACCGGCTTTTCAGCGGCTTGCGCAAAACCTGCGAACAGCAGGACGCAGCTCAATATCAAGGTCAGTTTTTTCATGTTGGTTCCTGTTTCAGGCCTAAGACGGACGCAACCCGCGTTCCAGCCAGAGGCGGCTGGTCATAGTCACCAAAGCGTCGAGCAGCAATGCCAACAACGCGGTGCATGCGGCACCGAGCAGCAACTGCGAGTGGTTGTTCAGGGCTATGCCAGGGAAGATCAGGCTGCCGAGGCTGTTGGCGCCAATCAGGAACGCCAGCGGTGCAGTCCCCACATTGATCGCCAGGGCCACGCGTACACCGCCGATGATGATTGGGACAGCGTTGGGCAGTTCCACGCGAAACAGCACCTGGCGCGGCGTCATGCCAATGCCGGTGGCGGCTTCTTTCAGGGAGCCCTGGACGTTTTTCAGGCCTTCGTAGGTGTTGCGCACGATGGGCAGTAGGGAAGCGAGGAACAGCGCGAAGATCGCCGGCCCGCTGCCGATGCCGAGGACGCCCAGGGCGATGGCCAGTACGGCCAGGGGCGGGACGGTGTTGCCGATGTTGAAGATCTGCATGAAGCGTTCTGCGCGCCCAGCCATGTTCGGTCGGCTTAGCAGGATACCGGCGGGGATGCCCACAATCAGGGCGGCCAGCATGGAGACAAGCACCAGGATCAAATGAGCTTGCAGGTAAAACAACAAATCGTCGTGGTACCGTTCGATCGTGTCTATGCCGATCCAGTGGACCAGCAGGGCCAGGAGAGCGACGACAACCGCTCCTCCCATAAGCCCTTTGCCATAGCGAATAGCCACAGGCGGACTCCTTTTTTTCTTCTGTCGGCGTCCACATTTCCGAGCGGCAATGCCATTGCTGGCTGCCTCTGAATGTGGTCGCGAAATGCAGCTCGCCGATACCGGCAACGCGGTATGCGATCGAGCCATGAGCGCAGCCTCGTCAGGCTAACTTGCTGATTTATCAGCCCCTGTTCCGAGTACGGCATGAGGGGAGTGGACGTCTCTACCTTTTAAAAGGTTCCACACTTGGCAGCATTTAGCCACCCCCAATGGGCTGAATGGTGGTCTGGCCGCCTGGGTTTGCGCTATACTCGCCGCCCTTTTTTGACTCACCTGCCAGGCGATTTCCCATGACCCACCAGGCCGCCGAAGTCGCGAAACGCCGCACTTTCGCCATTATTTCCCACCCCGATGCCGGTAAAACCACCATCACCGAGAAGCTGTTGCTGATGGGCAAGGCAATCGCGGTGGCAGGCACGGTGAAATCCCGCAAATCCGACCGCCATGCCACCTCTGACTGGATGGAAATGGAAAAACAACGGGGTATCTCCATTACCACGTCGGTCATGCAGTTCCCGTATCGCGACCACATGGTCAACCTGCTCGACACCCCGGGCCACGAAGACTTCTCCGAAGACACCTATCGCACCCTGACCGCGGTCGACTCCGCGTTGATGGTTCTCGACGGCGGTAAAGGTGTCGAGCCACGGACCATCGCGCTGATGGACGTGTGCCGTCTGCGTGATACGCCGATCGTCAGCTTCATCAACAAACTCGACCGCGACATCCGCGACCCGATCGAGCTGTTGGATGAAATCGAAGCCGTCTTGAAGATCAAGGCCGCGCCGATCACCTGGCCGATTGGTTGCTACCGCGACTTCAAGGGCGTGTACCACCTGGCCGATGATTACATCATTGTCTACACCGCCGGCCACGGTCACGAGCGCACCGACGTCAAGATCATCGAGAAACTCGATTCGGACGAAGCCCGCGCCCACCTGGGTGACGAGTACGACCGCTTCGTCGACCAGTTGGAACTGGTGCAGGGCGCCTGCCATGAATTCAACCAGCAAGAATTCCTCGACGGTCAGCTGACCCCGGTGTTTTTTGGGACGGCCTTGGGTAACTTCGGTGTCGACCACGTGCTCGACGCCGTGGTGGACTGGGCACCCAAACCCCTGGCTCGTGTTGCCAACGAGCGCACAGTTGAGCCTGTTGAAGAGAAATTCACCGGCTTCGTGTTCAAGATCCAGGCGAACATGGACCCGAAACACCGCGACCGTATTGCCTTCATGCGCATCTGCTCCGGTAGATACGAAAAAGGCATGAAGATGCGCCACGTGCGCACCGGCAAGGACTTGCGTATCGGCGACGCCCTGACGTTCTTCTCCTCCGAGCGTGAACAGCTCGAAGAAGCCTACGCCGGCGACATTATCGGTCTGCACAACCACGGCACCATCCAGATCGGCGACACCTTCACCGAAGGCGAAGCGCTGGGCTTCACCGGTATCCCGCACTTCGCCCCGGAACTGTTCCGCCGCGTGCGCCTGCGCGACCCGCTGAAATCCAAGCAACTGCGCCAAGGCTTGCAGCAACTCGCGGAAGAGGGCGCCACCCAGGTGTTCTTCCCCGAGCGCAGCAACGACATCATCCTCGGCGCCGTCGGTGTGCTGCAGTTCGATGTGGTCGCCAGCCGCCTGAAAGAGGAATACAAGGTCGAGTGCTCCTACGAGCCGATCACCGTGTACTCCGCGCGCTGGATCGATTGCAGCGATAAGAAGAAGTTGGAAGAGTTCTCCAACAAGGCCGTAGAAAACCTGGCGATCGACGGCGGTGGTCACCTGACCTACCTGGCGCCGACGCGGGTCAACCTGGCGCTAATGGAAGAGCGCTGGCCGGATGTGAAATTCCGTGCGACGCGTGAGCATCACTAAGGTCTGAGCGGTATCGAAGGGTGAAGCTGTGATGGCTTCACCCTTTTTTATGAACAATGCAAAACTCACATTTCGATTTTCATTCGGCATGGGATTGGCGAGAAACTCGCATCCGGTCTAGCGTTGCTCTATCCAGGAACTGAAAAGGAGATCGCTTTGCGCAGTGTTCAACGCATCATCCACTTGGTATTGCTCGCAGGCTTGGGATTGTCCGCCGTCGCTGTACTAGCAGACGCGGGTACACCGCAGTGGAAAGACACCGGCCCCGTCTCCAAGAAAAAGCAACAAGAAGTCAACTCCGGCAGCTGGCAGCCGCAAGTCCAGCCCGCCCCGAAGGAAGACGCAGAAAACCCCTATAACGAAGGCGAAGACAGCGAAACCTACGACGACGGCGACACTTGATCCCTGGCGTAAATCCGGTATCTCGTACTTCGCCTCGAGACTGCTATGCCGCGCCAGCGCTGCAAGGTTTGATTGATAAGATAGAGAGTGGCCACGATGGCCACTCTTATGCTCAACGCAACGCAGGCTTTCTAGGGGTTTAGCAGCTTGTAGAGTGATCGCAGACTTGCTTCCTGGTCATTGGTCTCTGCGGTAGAGGTGGCGATGATGGCGTCCAGTTTGGAGGTCGCACTGCCTTTGGGTAGTTTATATATCTCATAAGCCGTGATCATCGTTCCTGTTCTTCCTTGGCCAAAACCACAGAAAACCAAAACATTGCCTTTGCTCAACGCACTATCGATTGACTTGCAACCCTGCAAAAGCTCTGGAGCTGTGGGTGCATCAAAGTCTTTGACCGCAAGGTGGTGGTAGGTGATGTTAGCCGCACTTATTACCGCTGCACTGGTGCTGTCTAGCAGTTTTTTATTTAGGCTGATAAGGCCTTTGATTCCGTAGTTATTTAAGAGCGCAACTGCGGCAGCATCAAATTTTTAAGGCGTGTCATCTGTGCCGTTATAGTAGGGTTGCGAGCTTCGGAATACTCGGGTCGTACCTTGAACGAAGGTGATCCAATTTTGGAACACGATCACTTTGTTGTGAGAGAGGTTTGCAACATAACCTGGGAGGGTGCTGACGCTCTTTTTCATTTTGGTGTTCTCAAGTTAATGGGTTGGCTTAAGTGCTATTGGGTGGCTGAAACGCTTGCGCAGGCGGTTGTATCAAGAAGGTGTTGTCTCACTGTAGGGGGATGGGCTGTGCGCCTAGAAGGGTTTTCACATTACTCCAATCATTCATTATTTTTTGCATTCTGGTTCTGAAAACTTTAAGCATTTTTACATCTTGAATTGTGTCGGAATTTTGTTTGGAGTTTAGAATGAAACTGTGCGTTTCTATCCAAAGCAGTTCAAATTGGGATAGTGCTGGCTGTACGAGGGATAAAGATTCGGAAAGTTCGATAAATGCTTCTAATACATTATCATAAGACAATGGGGATGGGTCTGGATAATAATTATCTGAGTTCACAGCGTCTTGTAGGTCCGAGTACATCTTTTCCAAAGTCAACGCTACGCTTGAAGAGGTTCCGTTGTTGTTCGCGTCGTGTATTACAGTACGAGCATTGTTTAGAACGTTGTTTACGGTTTTGCCACATAGGGCTAACGCGCCGTCAACAGTAGGGCGCACGTTGTTGGCTAAAAGTAATTTCAGATCGGAAATCTTTTTTTGATATGCGGAAACCTGGTCGACCGCGTTAGAGGTTGCGTTGCTTAATGCATCCATGTAACTCGAAAAACTCAGAACACAGGCGCAGTCATTGACGCTCAATAACGAAGCGTCAAGCGCATCTATTTGTGCTTGTGTGAAATTTTGAGTGTTGGTGCCAGCTGACGTGTTATCGATGACTTTAATAACTGAGTCGCCAAATAAATTTATTTTCTCGGCGATAATTAAAAGGTCGTTCCGAACAGCCAAGGTTTCTACGTCAAGATCGTCGTAGGTATCTGCATAGGTATTCAGGTCTTTAGCGAATTGTTCAAGTTTTTTTTGGTCGCCTGACCAATAGTGAGATTTGCCAGGCCAGATTTCTTCGAACCATTTGACAGAGTCTAAAAGTGTAACTTCCCATCCGTCATTTATTATGTCAATTAAAGTCCAGTAATTCCATTTTGGTTTTAAGCAGTTGGAGGAGTTTTCCACTAGAAAAAGATCAATGGTCAATTTGTCCACGGTGAGTTCCTCATTGAGTGTGTTGGGTTTTACCGGCCAGCGAAGTTCAAGATTGAAAAAAGGCAACTTATTCCGACTTACTGTAATGCATGGGTTGTGCCCCTGGGAGGGCTTTTACATTGTTCCGGTCGTTAATTATTTTTTGCAGTGTTGATGTAATATAAATGGATTTTTAGTTGGTTAGTGCAACCGCTATCTGCTTGTCTACACGTTACGTAACCAATAATACGCGATTTCATCAATATGATTTGGGAATGCAGGACAATTTTCCAGAAGCTTATCCGTCGCGGCGATAAGCCCTTCTCTGCTAGTTAAATCGCTATTGATGAACACGTTATTTATAAGGTCTACAAGCATGTCAACAATTCTTCGTGCCTCCACTACATATAGCGTGCGAGGCTCAGCAATGTCTGAAAGCGCCATTAGTTGTGATTTTTTATCATCTATAATATCGACCTGTTTTTGCTCATAGCTCATTTGTGCCTGCCAAATAGAGATTTCACCTGCTAATTTGTCGCGTGCTTCAACTAAGTTATTAAACTTAAGTTGTTCATTCGCAATATTCAGTAGGTCTTTGGCAATGTTCATCCCCGCCTTGACCGCCGTTTTCGATTTTTCGGAGGGTTGGTCAATAACCTCTGTGACCGCTTTTTGCATTTCGTCAAAAATGGGCATTCCTTTATCAATGAACGTCTTTGATTTGAACTCAATGATTGCCTTTTCAAGCACATCACGTTGCTCCCGAAGGTTGCTTAATTTTTTTTGGTCTTCGGGAAGGTTACTAAGCAATCTAGTGCGTTCAGACTCTAACGTGGAAATCTCCCCGGAATAGTCGCTGATGGTGGCTGTTTCAAAGTTACCCAAGGAAGACTTCATGTCGCGTGAAAGCGTTTCAAGTTCCGACTTGAGTACTTCAAGAGCCTTTTTCAGCTCTTTTTTATAGGGAGCGATACTGGATTCATCCGTCGAGCCATTGAGAATGTCCAAATAGCTTCTGATCTCGGTGACATCTAAAATGCTCGAAACTTTGCTTAGAGAATCGTTAAAGACGCGATCAGTATTGTCAAGAGAGGTCTTAAGGCTTTGTAGTTCCTGGATGAGTGCCTGGATATAGGCGTTGCTCAGTTTGATGTTCGCGTATTCGTGGATGAGGATTCTGGCCTTAAAAATACCAGGCTTATACGGCGTGATTAATGCAACGGTCATTTTTGTGTACTCCAGGCTTAGTTTCTTTGGCCAAAGGCAAGTGTCATGTCATTCATGTAGTCTTTGATTTTCTTCCACCGGGCGAGCACGGCGGTCATTTTTATAATAAAAATTGCCAGTTCGCTGAAGTCTTTGGTCTTGCTCAGTAGGTTCTTGGAGGCGATGATTTCCGCGAGCGTTGCAGTCCACAATGCTTCGATTTGCATCATGCCGTCGATGGCACCTTTTGTAAAAATGCCAAGGCTGCGCATCGCGGAATGAATGTTATTCAGTACTGCCGCGACTTTTTGGAGATCGGCCTGCCGGGTCAGTAACATACTTTCTTCGTTATGCAGGGCGTCAATTTTGGCGCTAAAGGCACTGTCCCGACTAGCAAAGTACCCGGCAGTCACGGGCACACCGATCACTGGGACTACAAGAGTGGCAAATAAAAACCACTCGCCAACACTGTATTTTGATTCTTTTCTTAGATCGCTGACTTCATTATTAATGGCAACCAGCCTTGCAGTAATATCTCTAAGCTCCGTCAATGTGTGGGAGGCCAATGCTCTCGCTGCCTTTTGACCTACATCGACTTCAATTGCGTTCAGGTCCATGTCGAAGGCCACTAATTGGTTTTTTATCGTGGTGGCTTCAGCTTGTTTGTTTTGAATGGATTGAATTATGGCAACGACGTATTCGTCGATGGTCTTATAGGTGTTTTGTGTCGTGGTATCCCCTTCATCTAAAGGGGATTTAAACATACTGATCTGATCTTCGGTCAGGCTACTCGTTTGGAGCGCGTAATTGCTGTATCCCGGCAACGCTTTAATCTCTTCAATGGCAGGTTCCGTATAGTCCTTGAGGTCTTCTGCAAACCTTTTGAGGGAAACAGCTACTTTTATAATTTCAGTCTCCAGAGGTGACCATTTGGCGGCATGCCCATGGATAGTTGAAAACGTGGCAAGAAGTTCGGTGTCACTGATTCCATTGTCTACAACAGTTCCGTTATAGGCGTAAGCAATAGCCGGTAACGTTGTCGGAAGTGCTAATCCTTGAGTTACGTACTTTTTCACTTTTTCCACATCGTTGGCGGTGACTTTTGCATTCGGTGGGGTGTACTCGATAGCGGTACTCATGGATTGTTCCTTATGTTAAGCGGGTTTGTTAAGTTCTGAATCTAGCAGGCGTTTTTAAATCGATATACTGTTAGGTTTAACAGTTGACATTTTGTTTTTTTGGGCTAGCTATAAAATACTGATGAGTGGGGTTTAAAAACAATAGGTTGTGAATGCTGGGGATTTTAAATGTGGGTGCTTTGCACTCGATAAACAAAGGTTTCTTTGTTTGCTCAGTGGTTGGGGGCAATGCATTAGGAATAATGACGTTTGGATTAATAATCTATTGAAATAGCTCAACGCCGCTTATGCGGACTTCAGTGTTTAGCTATTACGGTGCGGTACGTCGATATTAGGGACGTGGCATCAAGCTCTGCGACACTGTTCAAACCACAGTGGTGAAACCCATCGATTCAAAAGGCGAAGACAGCGAAACTTACGACAACGGCGACACCTGAGGCCTGGCGTAAACCCGGCATTGGGACTAGCGTCAACGCTGGCGACGGTGAACGGCTGTCGCGTGGGATTTACCTACTGACTGGGCGGAATCAACCATGAGTATTTTTCAACGAGTCGTGCTGTTGATAAAGGTGCTGGTGCTGTTGTCGTTGGGGACGTCGTCGGCCTGGGCGCATAATCCGGTGCAGGGCGGTGCTGCATTGACTGCGGTGCACAGCCAGGATCTGCAATTGGCCAAGTCCGAGGCTGAACCCGGCGACAAGGACCAGGGCGGCAGCCAGGACGACGATGACTCCACCACCGATGAGCCGGACAGCGACGATTCGGACGACGAAGGCGATAGCCAGACGTAGGCCTCGCCCAAAAGAAAACCCCCTCCCGCCAGGCTGATGCGCAACCTGATGGGAAGGGTTGTAGAACGCTGTATCACTCCAATCCTGGAGTCGGACTACTGTGGCGAGGGAGCATCCCTCGCCACAAAAGCAGACCCGCGCAGGCGCTTACGCGACAAACTGCTCCGCGTAGTGGCAAGCCACCTGGCGGTTATCCAAGGCGCGCAGTTGCGGCTCCTCGGTGCTGCACCGCGCAGTTGCGTACGGGCAGCGCTTGTGGAAGGCGCAGCCGGGCGGCGGGTTCAGCGGGTTGGGCAGTTCGCCAACGATCTTGATTTTCGGCTTGTTCGGGTCCGGGTGAATGGTCGGGGTCGCCGACAGCAACGCCTGGGTGTACGGGTGCAGCGGGCGGGCGTAGATGTCTTCCTTGGGGCCGACTTCCACCGGGCGACCGAGGTACATCACCATCACATCATCGGCAACGTGTTGCACCACGGCCAGGTTGTGGGAAATGAACACGTAGGCCGTGTTGAATTCCTGCTGCAGGTCCATGAACAGGTTAAGCACCTGGGCCTGGATCGACACGTCGAGTGCCGAGGTCGGCTCATCCGCCACCAGCACTTTCGGTTGCAACATCATCGCGCGAGCGAGGGCGATACGCTGGCGCTGACCACCGGAGAACATGTGCGGGTAACGCTGATAATGCTCAGGGCGCAGGCCCACTTGCTTCATCATCGCCTGCACTTTTTCGCGGCGTTCGGCGGCGGACAGGTTGGTGTTGATCAGCAGCGGCTCGCCGAGTTGATCGCCGACTTTCTGCCGTGGGTTCAATGAGGCGTAGGGGCTTTGGAACACCATCTGCACGTCTTTGCGCAATTGCTTGCGCTGGGCCTTGTCGGCGCCGGCGACTTCCTGGCCGGCGATTTTCAAGGACCCGGAAGATGGCTCCTCAATCAGCGTGAGCGCACGGGCCAGGGTGGATTTGCCGCAACCCGACTCGCCAACAACGGCGAGGGTCTTGCCGGCTTCCAGCTCAAAGGACACGCCATTGAGCGCACGTACCAGAGCATGGCCCTTGAACAGGCCACGGGACACTTCGTAGTGACGGGTAAGGTCGCGGGCGGTAAGAACGACGGCCATTACGCCACCTCCTGGTTCAAGGGGTAGAAGCAGCGCGCGAGGCTGTTGGTTTTCGGGTCAAGGTCAGGACGCTGGGCACGGCAGGATTCCTGCACGTACGGGCAACGTGGTGACAGTAGGCAACCCTGCGGGCGGTCGTAACGACCAGGAACGATACCCGGCAGCGTGGCCAGGCGCGTGGCGCCGAGGCTGTGCTCCGGGATCGCCTTGAGCAGCGCTTCGCTGTAGGGGTGCGCCGGAATGTCGAACAACTGCGGCACCTGGCCGACTTCCACGGCTTGGCCGGCGTACATCACGCACACGCGCTGGGCGGTTTCCGCCACGACCGCGAGGTCGTGGGTGATCAGCACCAGGCCCATGTTCTGTTCTTTCTGCAGGGCCAGCAGCAGTTCCATGATCTGCGCCTGGATGGTCACGTCCAGCGCGGTGGTCGGTTCGTCGGCGATCAGCAGCTTCGGCTCGCCGGCAATCGCCATCGCGATGGCCACACGCTGGCTCATGCCGCCGGACAGTTGGTGCGGGTAGGCGTCCATACGGCTGGCGGCGCCTGGGATTTCAACCTTTTCCAACAGTTCGATGGCACGCTTGCGCGCTTGCTTGCCGGACATCTTCAAATGCAGGCGCAAGACTTCTTCAATCTGGAAACCCACGGTGTAGCTGGGGTTCAGCGCGGTCATCGGGTCCTGGAACACCATCGACAGGTCTTTGCCGACGATCTGGCGACGCTGGCGGTTGCTCAGCTTGAGCATGTCCTTGCCGTCAAAGTTCAGCGCGTCGGCGGTGACGATGCCGGGATGCTCGATCAGGCCCATCAGCGCCATCATGGTCACGGATTTACCCGAACCCGACTCGCCAACGATCGCCAGTACTTCGCCTTTGTCGACCGAAACGTCGAGGCCATCGACCACCGGCACGGCGGTCTTGTCGCCGAAGCGGACGTTGAGATTCTTGATTTCTAACAGTGACATGGGAATCTCCTCAGGCGGCGTTCTTGAGTTTCGGGTCCAGCGCATCGCGCAGGCCGTCACCCATCAAGTTGATTGCCAGCACGCTGAGCAAAATGGTCAGACCCGGCAGGCTCACCACCCACCAGGCGCGTTCGATGTAGTCACGGGCCGAAGCCAGCATGGTGCCCCACTCCGGGGTTGGCGGTTGAACGCCAAGGCCGAGGAAGCCCAGGGCCGCGGCATCGAGGATCGCCGAGGAGAAACTCAAGGTGGCCTGTACGATCAGCGGCGCCATGCAGTTGGGCAGCACGGTGATGAACATCAAGCGTGGCAGGCCGGCGCCGGCGAGGCGGGCGGCGGTCACGTAGTCGCGGTTCAGTTCGCCCATCACCGCAGCGCGGGTCAGACGCACGTAGGACGGCAACGAGACGATAGCGATGGCGATCACGGTGTTGATCAGGCCAGGGCCGAGGATCGCGACAATGGCAACGGCCAGCAGCAGCGAGGGCAAGGCCAGCATGATGTCCATCAAACGCATGATGGTCGGGCCGAGCAAGCGCGGGAAGAACCCGGCGAACAGACCCAGCAGGATCCCCGGGATCAGCGACATCACCACCGACGACAAACCGATCAGCAACGACAGACGCGAGCCCTGAATCAGGCGTGAGAGCAAATCACGGCCCAACTCGTCGGTGCCCAACAGAAATTGCATCTGCCCGCCTTCCAGCCAGACCGGCGGGGTCAGCAGGAAGTCGCGGTATTGCTCGCTTGGGTTATGCGGCGCAACCCAGGGCGCGAAGATCGCGCAGAACACGATCAGCAACATGAATAACAGGCCGGCAACCGCGCCCTTGTTCTTGGAGAAGGCTTGCCAGAATTCTTTGTACGGAGACGGGTACAGCAGGCTTTGATCGACTGCTGACACTGGAGTAGGTGTGGTCATGGTCATGATCTCAGCGCTGGTGACGGATGCGTGGGTTGGCGAAGCCGTAGAGGATATCCACCACGAAGTTCACCAGGATCACCAGGCAGGCGATCAGCAGAATGCCGTTTTGCACCACCGGGTAGTCTCGTGCGCCAATGGCTTCGATCAGCCATTTGCCGATGCCGGGCCACGAGAAGATGGTTTCGGTCAAGACCGCACCGGCCAGCAGCGTGCCGACTTGCAGGCCGACCACGGTCAATACCGGGATCAACGCGTTACGCAGGCCGTGCACGAACACCACGCGCGCCGGCGACAGGCCCTTGGCCTTGGCGGTGCGGATGTAGTCTTCGCGCAGTACTTCGAGCATCGACGACCGGGTCATCCGCGCGATCACTGCCAGCGGGATGGTGCCAAGCACGATGGCCGGTAGGATCAGGTGGTGCAGTGCATCCCAGAATGCGTCCGGCTCGTCAGCCAGCAGGGTGTCGATCAGCATGAAGCCGGTGCGCGGCTCGATGTCGTAGAGCAGGTCGATACGCCCGGAAACCGGAGTCCAGCCCAGGCTCACCGAGAAGAACATGATCAGGATCAGGCCCCACCAGAAGATCGGCATCGAATATCCCGCCAGGGAGATGCCCATCACCCCGTGGTCGAACAGGGATCCTCGTTTAAGTGCCGCGATCACCCCGGCCAGCAGGCCCAGGATACCGGCGAACAACAGGGCGGCCATGGACAGTTCCAGGGTCGCCGGGAAGAGGGCGGTGAATTCGGTCCACACGCTGGTGCGGGTGCGCAGCGATTCGCCAAGGTCGCCTTGGGCGAGCTTGCCGACATAGTCCAGATATTGGGCATACAGCGGCTTGTTAAGGCCAAGGCGTTCCATTGCCTGTGCGTGCATCTCGGGGTCGACTCGTCGTTCGCCCATCATGACTTCGACGGGGTCGCCAGGGATCATGCGAATCAACGCAAACGTCAGCAACGTGATGCCGAAGAACGTGGGGATCAGTAACCCCAGTCGGCGGGCAATAAAACTAAACATCTTGTTGTGTACCTCGATCAGCCGGTTAGGCAGGTCCGGCGCCGTCAATAGCGACGGCGCCGAGCGTTTTTCTTATTTACTTCACCTGGGTGGTGGCGAAGTTATTGTTCGTCAGAGGGCTTTGGGTATAACCCTCGACGTTCTTGCGCATGGCGGTGAACATTTTCGGGTAAGCCATGGGAATCCATGGTTGGTCCTTGTCGAAAACGTCCATTGCTTGTTCATAGAGTGCAGCGCGTTGTGCGGGTTCAGCGACAGCGCGCGCCTTGTCGATCAAGCCTTGAAACTCTTCGTTACACCAGCGCGCGTAGTTTTCGCCGTTTTTCGCTGCATCGCAACTCAGGTTCGGCGTGAGGAAGTTATCCGGGTCCCCGTTATCCCCCGCCCAACCGGCAGAAACCATGTCGTGCTCGCCGCCTTTGGCGCGCTTGAGCATCTCGCCCCATTCCATGACTTTGATATTCACCTTCAGACCAATCTGCGCCAGATCTGCCTGCATGCGCTGTGCGCCGAGCATCGGGTTAGGGTTGGTCGGGCCGCCACCATTCCGAGTGAACAGAGTGAACTCGGTGCCTTCCGGCACCCCGGCTTCCTTGAGCAGGGCGCGGGCCTTGTCCAGGTCGCGCGGTGGGTTTTTCAGCTTGTCGTTGAAACCCAGCAGCGTAGGTGGAAACGGGCCAGTGGCATCGACAGCGTTACCTTTGCCGTACAGCGATTCGTTGTAGCCCTTTTTGTCGAACGCGATGTTGATCGCGTGACGCACCCGCGCGTCGCTCATGTATTTGTGGGTGGTGTTCAGGGCGGTGTAGGCGGTGGTCATCGCCGCCAGTTCATCGACCTTCAGGTTCGGGTCTTTCTTGATGCTGGGCAGGTCATCGGGCTTGGGATACAGCGCGACCTGGCACTCGTTGGCCTTGAGCTTCTGCAGGCGCACGTTGTTGTCGACCGCAATGGCCAGGATCAACGGATCGGCCGGCGGCTTGCCACGGAAGTACTCCGGGTTGGCCTTGAAGCGTACCTGGGCATCTTTCTGGTAGCGGATGAAGATGAACGGGCCTGTGCCGATCGGCTTGCTGTTGAGCTCATCGGTCTTGCCGGCGGCGAGCAGCTTGTCAGCGTATTCAGCGGAGTGGATGGCGGTAAACGGCATCGCGACATCGGCCAGGAACGGTGCTTCAGGGCGAGTCAGGGTGAAGACCACTGTGTGGTCATCAGTCTTCTCGACACTTTTGAGCAGTTCCTTAAAGCCCATGCTTTCGAAATAGGGGAAACCCGTAGCGGATTTGTTATGCCAAGGGTGTTTCGGGTCCAACTGGCGCTGGAAGCTCCAGAGCACGTCATCGGCATTCAAGTTGCGCGTGGGTTTGAAGTAGTCGGTAGTGTGGAACTTGACGTCATCGCGCAAGTGGAACGTATAGGTCAGGCCGTCGTCGCTGATTTCCCAGGACGTGGCGAGCGCGGGAACGATTTCAGTGGTACCAGGCTTGAAGTCCACCAAACGGTTGAACATGGTTTCAGCGGCAGCGTCAGCGGTCACAGCTGTGGTGTATAGGACCGGGTCGAAACCTTCCGGGCTGGCTTCGGTGCAGACCACCAGTGGTTTGGCCGAAACGCCGATCGCCACGCTCAACAGCGCGGCAGCCATGGCGGCTTGTAGTGGGAGCAATTTCATTCGGAGCCCTCTGCAATCGATGGGACCAGACAAACGTAGACGGCGGGCTCGTCCTGAGCCCGCCGTCTACCTGGTGCTAATTAAAGGATGTTGAATGGAACGGTGGTGACCAGACGGAACTCTTTGATGCTGCCATCTGCCTGGAACTCGCTGCCACGGTGCTCAACATAGGTTGCGCGCACGGTGGTGGCCTTGAGTGGGCCGCTTTGGATGGCGTAAGAGCTGCCGACACCGTATTCCTGGTGTTTTTCGCCGTCCTGGTTCTGGATGCCGGCGTAGGCGAAATTGGCCCGACCGTTGTTGCCGGTGTAGTGAGTGCCGTCGATGCCCCAGCCACGCGCCGAGTAGATGTTGAACTTCAAGCCTGGCACGCCGTATTCGGCCATGTTGATGGCATAGGCAACCTGGAACGATTTCTCGTTCGGGCCGTTGAAGTCAGAGGTCAGGGAGTTGGCAAGGTAGATGCCGTTGGTTTCGTGCAGGTAGTCGAAGTATTCGTTACCGTTCACAGCCTGGTAGGAGAAGGTCAGGCTGTGCGCCTGGTGAGCCAGGCCCAGGGACAGGGAGTAGGTATCGTTGTCGATTTCCCCCATCTCTTTTTTGCCTTCATCGACAGTCTTGTAGTAGTTGAAACCGGTGGTCAGCGCCAGTTGCTGGGCATCACCCAACTCGTGGGTTGCGCCGAAGTAGTACTGGTTCCAGAAGTCCTTCACGTTGGCGCCGAAGACGCTGACTTTCAGGCTTTTCAGCGGCTGGTAGTTCAGGCCCAGGGTGGACACCTTGTCGGTTTCCGCGCCATTGCCGTATTCGCTGCGGAATTTCGACAAGCTCTGTTCGGTACGTGGCGAAACGCGGTCAAACACGCCACCTTGGAACGACAGGTTGCTGAACTCTTCGCTGTTGAAGCTCACACCTTCAAAGCTCGATGGCAGTGCACGGTTGCCGATGGTGTCGACGATGCCGCTGCTGAAGTTCTGACGACCGGCAGTCAACGTGGTGTTCGACACACGGAACTGCACGTTGGCCAGGCCCAGTTTGCTCCATTGGTCTACTGCATCACCGTCGGAGTCAGCCAGGGTACGGTTGGAGCCGCCCTTGATATCACGCTTGCTGCGGTCCAGGACCACGGCGTTGTACACCGCCAATTCAGTCTTGACGCCTACGGTGCCCTGGGTGAAACCCGAGCTGGCGTTGATGATCGTGCCCTGTACCCAGTTGGTACGGTTACGGTCAGTCAGGGTCTGGCCATGCTTTTTGTATGTGAAGGTGCCGCCACGGTATTTGCTTTCGTGGGCGTACCAGTTACGCGTCGTGCCGCCCAGGCTGAAGTCTTCGATAAAGCCTTTGGCCTCGCTTTGCGCGCTGGTGCCGGCCAGGGTAGTCGGAACGAAGTCCTGGCTGACGGGTTCAGCGTAGGCGGTGGCCGTGATGCTGCTGATGGCCAGGGCCAGAAGCGCTTTGCTGCTCAGTTTCATGAATGAAGCTCCTTTGGTTCTCTTTTTAATGCCGGTCTTTTTTGGTGATCCGGCTATTGGTTGTGTAACTCGTTCAAGCCTATGCAAACGTTTGCCGTAGGAAAAATCCTAATAGAAGGCCGCACGTTTGCAGCAAGGCGATGTTCGCCCTGCGCAATCCGGTTATTTTCTTATGGGGTGATACTGACGCCCGAGAACACGTTGCGGCCGAAGGGGCTCACTTTGAAACCTTCGACTTTGGTGCTTAACGGCTGGTTGACCGTCGAGTGGGCGACTGGCGTGATGGGCACCTGCTGCTTGAGCAGTTGCTGCGCCTGTTTGTACAGAACAGTCCTTTGTTCGCGGTCGGTCACGACCTTGGCTTGCTTGATCAACTTGTCGTACGCCGGGTCACACCACATGGAGTAGTTGTTCCCGCCGATGGCGTCGCAGCTATAAAGAGTGCCCAGCCAGTTGTCCGGGTCACCATTGTCGCCGGTCCAGCCGATCAGGCTGATGTCGTGCTCACCGTTCTTGGTGCGCTTGATGTATTCGCCCCACTCGTAGCTGACGATCTTGACCTTGAGGCCGATTTTGGCCCAGTCGCTTTGCAGCATCTCGGCCATCAGCTTGGCGTTGGGGTTGTACGGCCGTTGTACCGGCATTGCCCACAAGGTGATCTCGGTACCTTCCTTCACGCCGGCGGCCTTGAGCAGTTCCTTGGCTTTTTCCGGGTTGTAGGCGGCGTCCTTGATGCTGTCGTCGTAGGACCATTGCGTCGGCGGCATGGCGTTGACCGCCAGTTGCCCAGCGCCCTGGTACACGGCATTCAGAATGCTCTGCTTGTTCACCGCCATGTCCAGTGCCTGGCGCACTTCGAGTTGGTCGAATGGCTTGTGGCGCACGTTGTAGGCGATGTAGCCGAGGTTGAAGCCTGGCTTGGTCAGCAGTTGCAGGTTCGGGTCCGCCTTGAGGGCGTCCACGTCAGCCGGGCGCGGATGCAGGGTTACCTGGCATTCGCCGGCCTTGAGTTTTTGCACCCGCACCGAAGCGTCGGTGTTGATGGCGAAGATCAACTGGTCGAGCTTGACCCGGCTAGGGTCCCAGTATTGTTTGTTGGCCAAATAACGGATCTGCGAATCTTTCTGATAGCGCTGGAAAACGAAGGGGCCAGTGCCGATCGGCTTCTGGTTGATATCGCTCGGCTTACCGCTCTTGAGCAACTGCTCGGCGTATTCGGCCGACAGGATCGCAGCGAAACTCATGGCAATGTTCTGCACGAACGCAGCGTCGACCGTGTTCAAGGTCATCACCACGGTGTGCGGGTCAGTTTTCTCGACCTTGGCAATGTTCTTGTTCAGGCTCATCCCGTTGAAGTACGGAAACTCGGTGGGGTAGGCCTTGCGAAACGGATGCTCAGGGTCAAGCATGCGGTTGAACGTGAACAGCACGTCGTCAGCATTGAAGTCCCGCGTTGGCTTGAACTCCTTGTTGCTATGGAACTTCACCCCTTCGCGCAGGTGGAAGGTGTACGTCAGGCCGTCTTCGGAAATATCCCACTTGGTAGCCAGCCCGGGCACCACATTGGTCGCGCCTTTTTCAAACTCAACCAAGCGGTTGTACAGCGGCTCGGCCGCATCGTTATCGGTGGCGGTGGTGTATTGCGCGGTGTCAAAACCTGCTGGGCTGCCTTCCGAGCAGAACACCAGGCTCTTCTTTTCGGCGGCTTGGCCCATCGTGGCCACAGCCAGCAGGCTGGTGCCAAAAATTGCGGATAGAACGGTGGTATGGCGCATGACGATCCCGATCCTTGTTTGTAGTTGTCATCAGCGAGCAATCACCTTGGCGTTCGGCCAGGGGGACATCACTGATCCCACACGCAGCAAGTACCCTTCCGAGGTTGGTGCCTCTGCTGTCCTACGACGTTATGGGTCGCGGACCTGGCAGTAAATGCACCAAATCGGATTGACCTTGTAGGTAACGGAGTCGCGCATCGCAGTTCGCTGCTGTAGGAAGCAACGATTGCAAGCGTGGTCTGTTTCCTACGGGTCAGGCGGATGCAATAACGGCGACGTTATGCAACGTCGCCGTTATTGGTCCTTACTTGCCGCTGACGCTCACGCCGTAGAAGGAGTTCAAGCCAAACGGGCTGATCTTGAAGTCCTGCACGGTGTTGCGCATGGGTTGATACACCGTCGAGTGCGCGATAGGTGTCATCGGGACAGCATCTTTGAGGATATGTTGCGCCTGCTTGTACAGCTCGGTGCGTTTGGCGACATCCGACGTAGCCTTGGCTTCTTTCACGATGCCGTCGAATTTCTTGTCGCACCATTTGGAGAAGTTGTTACCCGACAGCGAGTCGCAGCCGAACAGCACGTTCAGCCAGTTGTCTGGATCACCATTGTCACCGCTCCAGCCAATGATCATGGCCTGGTTCTCGCCACCTTTGGAGCGCTTGATGTACTCGCCCCACTCGTAGCTGGTAATTTTTACGTTGAGACCGATCTTCTTCCAGTCGTTTTGCAGCATTTCAGCCATCAGCTTGGCGTTCGGGTTGTACGGACGCTGAACCGGCATGGCCCACAGAACGATTTCGGTACCTTCCTTGACGCCGGCTTCCTTGAGCAGCGCCTTGGCTTTCTCAGGGTCGAACTTGGCGTCCTTGATGGTGGTGTCATACGACCATTGGGTCGGTGGCATGGCGTTCACGGCCAGTTGGCCAGCGCCCTGGTACACGGAGTCGATGATCTGCTGCTTGTTCACCGACATGTCTAGCGCCTGGCGCACGCGCAGGTCGGCCAGCGGGTTTGGCTGGTCGCTGCCCTTGACCTTGTCCATAACGTTGTAGGCGATGTAACCCAGGTTGAAACCGGCCTGGTGCGGCAGTTTCAAGTCCTTGTCTTCACCCAGCGCCTTGAGGTCGGCCGGGCGTGGGAACAAGGTGATCTGGCATTCGTTTTTCTTGAGTTTCTGGATACGCACCGACGGGTCGGTGGTGATGGCGAAGATCAGGTTGTCGATCTTCACGTCTTCAGGTTTCCAGTAGTCCTTGTTGCCGGTGTAACGAATGTTCGAGTCTTTCTGGTAGCTCTTGAACACGAACGGGCCAGTGCCGATTGGCTTCTGGTTGATGTCCGCAGGCTTGCCTTCCTTGAGCAGTTGAGCGGCGTATTCAGCCGACTGGATCGAGGCGAAGCTCATTGCCAGGTTCTGGATGAACGCGGCGTCCACAGTGCCAAGGGTGAACTTGACGGTGTGCTCATCGACTTTCTCGATGTTCTTGATGTTGGTGTCCATCCCCATGTCCGTGAAGTACGGGAACTCAGTGGGGTAGGCTTTGCGGAACGGATCGTCCTTGTTGATCATGCGGTTGAACGTGAACAGCACGTCATCGGCATTGAAGGTACGGGTCGGCTTGAAGTACGAGGTGGTGTGGAACTTGACGCCATCACGCAGGTGAAAGGTGTAGGTCAAGCCATCCGAGGACACTTCCCAGCTGGTGGCCAGCCCAGGAATCACAGCGGTGCCGCCACGTTCGAACTGGGTCAGGCGGTTGAACATGGTTTCGGCCGAGGCATCGAAGTCTGTTCCGGTGGTGTACTGGCCTGGATCAAAACCGGCCGGGCTCCCTTCGGAGCAGAACACCAGGTTAGTCGCCGCTTGGGCGAAAGGTGCCGCGGCCATTAGGCCAGCGCTAACAATTAACGGAATGACTGCGTTTCTAAGCATGTTGGCCTCATGATTTGTTGTCATTTTTGATGGTGAGGGCGACCTCGTGAGCCGGCCTGCGGATACTTATGCAGGCGCCATACCCATTGCAAGATGCTGAACCGTTCCGAGGGTGAAAGAGTGGTACGAACGTACAGGAATGTCGCAATTATGAAAGTTTGTACATATTTGCGCATATTTCGAGGGTTTTTTCGGTGCAAGCAGCGCACTAAAAAAGACCAACCGAGGCGTCTGGCGCACTCGGTTGGGGCGTTGCTGTTACTTATCTAGACTCACGCCATAGAACGGCGTCAACCCGAAGGGGCTGATCTTGAAGTCTTTGACTTCCTTGCGCATGGGTTGGAAAACCGTCGAGTTTGCGATAGGTGTTATAGGTACTTGTTCCTTAAGGATTTTCTGTGCCTGTTGATACCACTTGATGCGCTGCTCGCGGTCATTGCTGATCTTGGCTTGTTGAACGAGTTTGTCGTACGCCGGGTTACACCATTTAGCGTAGTTGCTGCCCTTGACCGCGGCACAACTGTAGAGCACGCCAAGCCAGTTATCCGGGTCGCCATTGTCGCCAGTCCAGCCATAAATCATCGCGTCGTGCTCGCCGTTTTTGGCGCGCTTGATGTATTCGCCCCATTCATAGCTGACGATGTTGGCCTTGATGCCAATTTTTGCCCAATCCTGTTGAATCATTTGGGCCGACATGCGCGCATTCGGATTGGACGCGCGCTGGACGGTCATTGCCCACAGGTTGATGGTGGTACCTGGTGCAACCCCTGCTTCTTTTAGTAGCGCTTTGGCCTGGGTCGGGTCGTAGGGCGCGTCCTTGATCGCGGGGTCATAAGACCACTGCGCAGGTGGGAGTGCATTCTGCGCCAATTGCCCGGCGCTCTGGTACACGGCTTTGATAATCGCGGGCTTGTCGATCGCCATGTCCAGGGCCTGGCGCACCTTGAGCTGGTCAAGCGGCGGATGGGTCACGTTGTAGGCCAAAAAGCCCAAGTTGAAACCGGCTTGCTGCAGCACGCGCACGTTCGGGTCCTGCTTCATCACTTCGATGTCGGCGGGGCGTGGATAGCCGCTGACCTGACATTCGCCGGCCTTGAGCTTTTGCAGGCGTGACGCGGCATCCGGGGTAATGGCGAACACGAGGTTGTCGAGTTTCACATCCTCGGGCTTCCAATACTGTTTGTTGGCCACGTAGCGGATCTGCGAATCCTTCTGGTAGCGCTTGAACACAAACGGCCCAGTGCCCACCGGCTTCTGGTTGATGTCGGAGGCTGTGCCTTGTTTGAGCAGTTGCGCGGCGTACTCGGCGGATTGCACTGAAGCGAAGCTCATGGCCAGGTTCTGCACGAACGACGCATCGACGTTGTTCAGGTTGAAGCGCACGGTGTGTTCGTCGAGTTTGTCGACGCTCTTGATCGTGGTGTTCAAGCCCATGTCGGTGAAGTAAGGCGACTCGGAAGGGTAGGCCTTGCGGAACGGGCTTTCGGCATCCAGCAGGCGATTGAAGGTGAACAGCACGTCATCCGCGTTGAAGTCGCGGGTAGGCGTGAAGAAATCCGTGGTGTGGAACTTGACGCCATCGCGCAGGTGGAAGGTATACGTCAGGCCGTCCTTGGAAACATCCCAACTTGTCGCCAGGCCAGGTTCGACTTCGGTGCCACCGCGCTTGAACTGGGTCAGGCGGTTGAACACGGTTTCGGCAGATGCATCAAAATCGGTGCCGCTGGTGTACTGGCTGGGATCGAAACCGGCGGGGCTGGCTTCGGAGCAGTAGACCAGGGTGCTGGCCGCCTGGGCCAACGGCATAAAGGCCAGCAGGCCTGCGGCGAGGAGGAGCGGCTTTAAGGCGATTCTTTCCATGGAGACCCCTGAAGTGGCAGGCATACATAAGCTGCCCAAACGAAAATGGCGTCACCGAGGGTAACGCCGTTCAGGTTTGTCAGGTAGGGGTCACTGCATCTGCACTTCGATCACGCCATCGGCACTCATGGTGACTTGGCTGGTGCCGGCTTCGACCTCCGGTGTCGGTGCCGAATCGGCCATCGCTGCCTTCATCATCATGCCGCCACGGGCATAAGGCGTTGGGTAGCCGTTGGTGTTGAAGTTCAAGTTGACGATCTTGTAGCCCTTGCCGCCCAATGCATCGGTGGCCAGTTGCGCGCGAGCCTTGAAGGCGGCAACCGCATCCTTGAGCAGTGCATCTTCACTGGACTTGCGCGTGGCGTCGGCGATGGCGAAGTCCATGCTGTCCATTTTCAGGGTGGTCAGCAGTTCGCCGGTGAGCTTGGACAGCGCCGGGAAGTCCGCGCTTTCCAGGCGCAGTTCGGCACGCTCACGCCAGCCGGTGATCTTCTGGTTCTTGTTGTCGTAGATCGGGTAGCTGTTACGGCTGCCTTGGCGCAGGGTCACGGCTTTGACTTCGCTGGCCTGGCCGAGGGCCTTGTTCATCGTTTCAGTGATTTCGGCGGCGAGTTTGGCCGGGTCGCTGTTCTGGGATTCTGTGTACAGGGTGACGATCATCTTGTCGCGGGCCACTTCCTGGCTGGCCTCGGCGCGCAGGGAGATCTGGTTGTAATGCAGCTCATCGCCAGCCAGGGCCGGAAGGCTGGCCAGGGCGCTGACGCTGAGCGTGATAACGGCTGCACTGCGAGTGAAACGAGACATGAAAGCTCCTTGGGATGTTCGTGTTCGGTAAGACTGTAGACGATGGCGTTGGGTTCTTCGGGTTTAGGAATTAGAAAAAAAAGCTGCAAGCTTCAAGCGGCGGCGCCCACTGCGTCAAAGAGCCACACACCCAATGCCCAAGGCGCTGCTTCGTTTATACTCCTGCCGATCCGCCTGCAGCGCTCACCGGGAGAGCTCATGCTCGCCGCCGTAAAACTGACTTCCGCCACCCGCCAGAACCTCTGGCGCCTGACGTTCATACGTACCCTGGTACTGGCCGCACAAGCCGGCTCCGTGGGGCTTGCCTATTGGTTTGACCTGCTGCCACTGCCCTGGCTGCAACTGGGCGTAACCCTCGGGTTTTCCATCGTCCTTTGTGTGTTTACCGCGATCCGCTTGCGTACCACCTGGCCGGTCACCGAGCTGGAATACGCGCTGCAACTGGCCTGCGATCTGTTTATCCACAGTGTGTTGCTGTATTTCTCCGGTGGTTCCACCAACCCGTTTGTGTCTTATTACCTGGTGCCACTGACCATTGCCGCCGTGACCTTGCCGTGGCGCTACTCGGTGGTGCTGTCGGGCATCGCGCTGACCCTGTATACGTTGCTGCTGGCGCAGTTCTACCCGCTGCAAACTTTTCCTATCGCCCGCGAAAATCTGCAGATCTACGGGATGTGGCTGAGTTTTGCCCTGTCTGCTGCGGTCATCACCTTCTTCGCCGCACGCATGGCCGAAGAACTGCGTCGCCAGGAAGAACTGCGCGCCATTCGCCGTGAAGAGGGCCTGCGCGACCAACAACTGCTGGCCGTCGCCACCCAAGCCGCCGGCGCCGCCCATGAATTGGGTACGCCGTTGGCCACCATGAGCGTGCTGCTCAAGGAAATGACCCAAGACCATCACGACCCGGCCCTGCAAGATGACTTGAGCGTGTTGCAGGAGCAGGTCAAGCAGTGCAAGCAGACCTTGCAGCAACTGGTGCGGGCCGCCGAAGCCAATCGCCGCCTGGCGGTGGAGATGCAGGATGTGACCCAGTGGCTCGACGAAGCGCTGAACCGCTGGCACCTGATGCGCCCCGAAGCCAGTTACCGTTTTCATCTGCTGGGGCAGGGCAGCGTGCCGCGCATGGCGCCGCCACCGGATTTGACCCAGGCATTGCTCAACCTGCTGAACAACGCCGCCGACGCCTGCCCCGAAGGCCTGGGCGTACAGTTGGATTGGGATGCCGAGAACGTGACCATCAGTATTCGTGACCACGGTGCAGGTGTGCCGCTGGCGATTGCCGAGCAGATCGGTAAACCGTTCTTTACCACCAAGGGCAAAGGCTTCGGCCTCGGCCTGTTTTTGAGCAAGGCCAGCGTGACCCGCGCGGGCGGCTCAGTGAAACTCTATAGTCATGAGGAAGGCGGTACGCTCACCGAGCTGCGCCTGCCCCGTGTCGCACGAGGAGATATCGATGAGTGACGAGATCCAAGTCGAAGGTGAAGAACTGCCGCACCTGTTGCTGGTAGATGACGACGCCACCTTTACCCGCGTGATGGCGCGCGCCATGAGCCGTCGTGGTTTCCGCGTCAGCACCGCAGGTTCCGCCGAAGAGGGCCTGATCATCGCCCAGGCCGACCTGCCGGACTACGCTGCGCTCGACCTGAAAATGGACGGTGACTCCGGCCTGGTGCTGTTGCCCAAGCTGCTGGAGCTCGACCCGGAAATGCGTGTGGTGATCCTCACCGGTTACTCCAGCATTGCCACTGCCGTCGAGGCCATCAAGCGCGGCGCGTGCAACTACCTGTGCAAGCCGGCAGACGCCGACGACGTACTGGCCGCCTTGCTGTCCGAGCACGCTGACCTCGACACCCTGGTGCCGGAAAATCCGATGTCGGTGGACCGCTTGCAGTGGGAGCACATCCAGCGCGTGCTGACCGAGCACGAAGGCAATATATCCGCCACTGCCCGTGCCCTGGGCATGCATCGCCGCACCTTGCAGCGTAAGTTGCAGAAGCGCCCGGTACGTCGCTGAACCTAAGCTGAACAGTCTGCTTCAGGCCGCACAGAGCCCTGAACCGATCACTTATGATCGGTTCATACGCCTGTGACCTTATCCCTACCGAGCCTGAACGATGAATCAGAACGCTGAGTACTCCGCGGTCAACGACGCGGTGCGTGGGCAATTTTTACGGCGGGTGTGGGGGCTGATCACGCCTTATTGGCGCAGCGAAGAGAAGGGCAAAGCCTGGCTGCTGCTGTTGGTGGTGCTGGGGCTTTCGCTGTTCAGCGTCGCCGTGTCGGTATGGTTCAACAGCTGGAACCGCGATTTCTATAACGCCCTGGAGCACAAGGACTACGACGCCTTCACCCATCTGCTGATGTACTTCAGCGTGATTGCGGTGGTAGCAATCGTGACCGGTGTGTTCACCTCCTATTTGCAACAGATGCTCACCATCCGCTGGCGCCGCTGGCTGACGGAAACCTACTTTGCCCAATGGCTGAGCCACAAGAATTACTACCACCTGGAATACGGCGGCTACACCGATAACCCCGACCAGCGTATCTCCGAAGACCTCAACGCCTTTACCAGCAGCACCCTCAACCTGGGGCTGGGTTTTATCAGCAACCTGGTGAGCCTGGTGTCGTTCTCGGTGATTCTGTGGGGCGTGTCCGGCAGTATCGACGTGTGGGGCATCACCATTCCCGGCTACATGTTCTGGGCGGCGCTGGTTTACGCGGTGGTCGGCAGTTGGTTGACCCACTTGATTGGTCGAAAACTCATCGGCCTGAGCAACCGTCAACAACGGTTCGAGGCCGACTTGCGTTTCAGCCTGGTGCGGGTGCGCGAAAACGCGGAAAGCATCGCGCTGATCAATGGCGAACGCAACGAACACCAGCAATTGAGTGCGCGTTTCGGGCGGGTGTGGAGCAATTTCTGGAGCATCATGCAGCTCAAGAAGCGCCTGAATTTCTTTACCAGTGGTTACTCCCAGATCGCGATCATCTTTCCTTTTGTGGTCGCGGCGCCGCGTTATTTTTCCGGCAAAATCGAACTGGGCGTACTGATGCAGGTGGCCCAGGCGTTTGGCAGTGTGCAGGGCAGCCTCAGTTGGTTTGTCGACGCCTATACGATGCTGGCCAGTTGGCGCGCCACCTGTGATCGTCTGCTGAGTTTCGGCCAGGCCATGCAAGACAACCAAAACCGCACCATGGGCATTGGCTTGCAACATCAAGGCGGGGATTTGCAGGTCAAGGACCTGAGCCTGGACCTCGCCGACGGCCGTCATTTGCTGCAGGGCGCCGACCTGACCGTCGCCGAGGGTGAGCGCTTGATGCTCAGCGGTCGTTCCGGCAGCGGCAAGTCGACCTTGCTGCGGGCCATGGGCAACCTGTGGCCCAACGGCCACGGTAATATTCGCCTGCCGGCCGAGCGCTATCTGTTCCTACCGCAAAAACCGTACTTGCCGATTGGCACGCTGAAGGCGGTGTTGAGTTATCCACAGGACGACAGCGTCTACCCGGCAGAACGTTATGCACAGGCCCTCGAGACGTGCCGTCTACCCCATCTGGTTGCTCGTCTGGACGACGCCAACCACTGGCAGCGCATGCTCTCACCGGGCGAGCAGCAGCGCCTGGCCTTCGCCCGTGCGTTGTTGTATGCGCCGCAATGGCTGTACATGGATGAGGCGACGTCGGCTATGGATGAAGAGGATGAGGCAACGCTGTATCAAGCGTTGATTGATGAGCTGCCGGGGCTGAGCATTGTCAGTGTGGGGCATCGCAGCAGCCTCAAGCGTTTCCATGGGCGGCATGTGCGGATTGAGGGTGGGCGGTTGCAAGAACAACCATTGGCGTAAGGTCAAACTCGGTCAATGTGGGAGTCGGCTTGCTCGCGAATACGGTCTATCCGTTACCGATGTGCTGACTGACCCACCGCTGTCGCGAGCAAGCCCGCACATTTGATTGATGTTGTTTGTGAGACTCACAAAAAAGCCCGGCTGATCATCGATCAGCCGGGTTTTTTGTTGCTTGAAGACGAGTTACTTCTTCAAGCCGTAATGCTCATCCAGCATGCCAGGGGCGTTCGGCGTTTTTGGCGCGTAGTCCCGTGGAGGCTCCTGGTTTTCCCGCGGCGGGGTCAGGCGCTCCCGCGGCGCTTGAGGTGCATCGGAATGCAACGCGGCCAGCAGACGCTGACGGGTAATGTCATCGAGGGCCAGGCGGTTGGCACCATCGGCGAGGTGGTCCTGTACATCCTGGTAGCTCTGGGTGAGCTTCTTGACCAGGGTCGCGGTGCTGTTGAAGTGGGTAACCACCTCATTCTGATAACTGTCAAAACGTTCCTGAATGTCATCCAGCTGACGCTGCGTGCGGTTAGGCGCGGCATTCGGCAACAGGCGAGCAACCAGGAATCCAATGGCGACACCGGCAACCAGGGCAAGAGTCGGCAACAACCAAACTAAGAGCGAGTGTTCCACGAGTCCTTCCTCTATAAACGGCTTTGCTTTACGTTAACGGCTCAAACCTGCGCTGTATACCGCGATTAAGCTCGCAATGATGCCAAGCACAGACTTTTAGCTAGACGAGTCGACCCATTGAGAGGTCACGGAGTTCATCTCTTGCTCATGCGTGAAACCCCCGTTTTGATCGATGGCCCGGTAGGCCAATTGGAAGCCCTGTATCTGGATCACCCCGAGCCGCGTGGCCTGGCGTTGATCTGCCACCCTAACCCGGTGCAGGGTGGGACCATGCTTAATAAAGTTGTGTCGACCCTGCAGCGCACTGCCCGCGATGCTGGATTGATTACTTTGCGTTTCAATTACCGTGGTGTCGGCGCAAGTGCCGGCACCCACGACATGAGCACCGGTGAAGTGGACGATGCCGAAGCGGCCGCCGCTTGGCTGCGGGAAAAACACCCCGAGCTGCCGATCACCTTGCTCGGTTTTTCCTTCGGTGGCTACGTCGCTGCCAGCCTCGGCGGCCGCCTGGAAGCCAAGGGCGAAAAACTGTCACATCTGTTCATGGTGGCCGCTGCGGTGATGCGCTTGAGCGATAACGACCTGCTGCCCCAGGGTTGCCCATTGACCCTGATCCAGCCTGAAACCGATGAAGTGGTCGACCCACAACTCGTCTACGACTGGTCCGCCGCCTTGAAACGCCCCCATGAGCTGCTGAAAGTGGCAGAATGCGGACACTTTTTTCATGGCAAGCTCACCGATCTCAAGGATCTGGTCCTGCCGCGCCTCTCGAATTGATAGCAGTCTGATAAGCGATTACCCATGACGACTCGTACCCGTATCCTCACCGGCATCACCACCACCGGCACGCCGCACCTGGGCAACTACGCCGGTGCGATCCGCCCGGCGATCCTTGCCAGCCAGGACGCCAATGCCGACTCCTTCTACTTCCTGGCCGACTACCACGCCCTGATCAAATGCGATGACCCGCAGCGCATCCAGCGTTCGCGTATGGAAATCGCCGCGACCTGGCTGGCCGGTGGCCTGGATGTAAACCGGGTGACGTTCTATCGCCAGTCGGACATCCCGCAAATCCCCGAGCTGACGTGGCTGCTGACCTGCGTGGCCGCCAAGGGCCTGCTCAACCGCGCCCACGCCTACAAGGCCTCGGTGGACAAAAACGTAGAAACCGGTGAAGACCCGGACGCGGGCATCACCATGGGCCTGTACAGCTACCCTGTGCTGATGGCGGCGGACATCCTGATGTTCAATGCGCACAAAGTGCCGGTCGGCCGTGACCAGATCCAGCACGTGGAAATGGCCCGCGACATCGGCCAGCGCTTCAACCACCTGTTTGGCAACGGCAAAGAATTCTTCACCATGCCTGAGGCGTTGATCGAAGAAAGCGTCGCCACCTTGCCGGGCCTGGACGGCCGCAAGATGTCGAAAAGCTACGACAACACCATTCCGTTGTTCACCAGCGCCAAGGACATGAAGGACGCCATCTCGCGGATCGTCACCGACTCCCGCGCGCCAGGCGAAGCCAAGGACCCGGACAACTCGCACCTTTTCACCTTGTACCAGGCGTTTGCCAGTCAGGCCCAGGAAGAAGAATTCCGCGCCGAGCTGCAACAAGGCCTGGGCTGGGGTGAGGCGAAAAGCCGTCTGTTCCAGCTGCTGGATGGGCAGTTGGGCGAAGCGCGCGAGCGCTACCACGCGCTGATGTCGCGCCCATCGGATATGGAAGACCTGCTGCTGGTCGGCGCCAAAAAGGCCCGTGCCGTGGCGGCGCCGTTCCTCGCCGAGCTGCGTGAAGCGGTTGGCCTGCGTTCGTTTGTCGAGCAAGCTGCGGCGCCGGTCGCTGCGAAGAAGAAAGCCGCAAAAGCCGCGCGCTTTGTGAGCTTTCGCGAAGACGACGGCAGCTTCCGCTTCCGCCTGTTGGCCGCCGATGGCGAGCAATTATTGCTGTCGCGTCATTTCGCCGACGGCAAGGCCGCCGGTGCCGTGACCAAGCAACTGCAAAACGGTGACGCGCTGGATGTGCGCCCTGAGGCCGTGAGCTTCAGCGTATGGCTGGACGGAAGCGCGGTAGCGGACAGCGCCGAGTTCGCCGACGAAGCGTCCCGCGATGCCGCCATCGCCGCGCTGCGCGTCGCGTTGACCCCCCTCGAGGATTAACCCGACCAAGGGTTGATTGCCATTATCCAGGGCCGTCGTTACAGTGACGGCCCGTTTTTGTTGCCTTGCTAACGAAATTATGACGCCCCTAGAACGATATCAAGCTGATTTGAAACGCCCTGAGTTCTTCCATGACGCGGCCCAGGAAACGGCAGTGCGTCATTTGCAGCGCCTGTACGACGACCTGGTCGCGGCCTCGCAAAGCAAGCCAGGTATGTTCAGCAAGCTGTTTGGCAAAAAAGACCACACGCCGGTCAAGGGCCTGTATTTCTGGGGCGGCGTGGGCCGTGGCAAGACCTACCTGGTCGATACGTTCTTCGAAGCACTGCCGTTCAAGGAAAAGGTGCGGACGCACTTCCACCGCTTCATGAAGCGTGTGCACGAAGAGATGAAGACCCTGCCGGGCGAGAAAAACCCGCTGACCATCATCGCCAAGCGCTTTTCTGATGAGGCGCGGGTGATTTGCTTCGATGAATTTTTCGTCTCCGACATCACCGACGCCATGATCCTTGGCACGCTGATGGAAGAACTGTTCAAGAACGGCGTGACGCTGGTCGCCACCTCGAACATCGTGCCTGACGGTTTGTACAAGGACGGCCTGCAACGCGCACGCTTCCTGCCGGCCATCGCGCTGATCAAGCAGAACACCGAGATCGTCAACGTCGACAGCGGCGTCGACTACCGCCTGCGCCACCTGGAGCAAGCGGAGCTGTTTCACTTCCCGTTGAACGAAGCGGCCCATGAAAGCTTGAAAAAAAGCTTCCGTGCGCTGACGCCGGAATGCACCCAGGCGGTGGAAAACGACAAGCTGATGATCGAGAACCGCGAAATCATCGCATTGCGTACCTGCGATGATGTGGCCTGGTTCGAGTTCCGCCAACTGTGCGACGGCCCGCGTAGCCAGAACGACTACATCGAACTGGGCAAGATCTTTCACGCGGTGATTTTGAGCGGCGTGGAGCAGATGAGCGTGACCACCGACGACATCGCGCGACGGTTTATCAATATGGTCGACGAGTTCTACGACCGTAACGTCAAGCTGATCATTTCGGCGGAAGTCGAGCTGAAGGACCTGTATACCGGCGGTCGTTTGAACTTTGAGTTCCAGCGCACGCTGAGCCGCTTGTTGGAAATGCAGTCCCACGAGTTCCTGTCGCGCGGTCACAAACCTTAAGAATGATGTAAATCAAATGTGGCCGCGAGCAAGCCCGCGTCCACATTTTTACCGCGTTCAACCTAACTTAGGCAGCCTGCTGGAACTGCTGGCGATACTGGTTCGGCGACAGTTCGGTGTGCTGCCTGAACAGCCGCGCAAAGAAACTCGCATCGTCATAACCCACCTCATAACTGATGGTCTTGATGCTCTTGCGGCTGCCCGAGAGCAGTCCCTTCGCCGTCTCAATTCGCAGCCGCTGCAGGTAATGCAGCGGCTTGTCACCCGTGGCGGTCTGGAAGCGGCGCATGAAATTGCGGATGCTCATGCCGTGTTCCCGTGCCACATCTTCGAAGCGAAATTTGTCTGCGAAATGCTCTTCGAGCCAATGCTGGATCTGCAGGATGATCACGTCCTGGTGCAGCTTCTGCCCGCCAAACCCAATGCGTCCAGGTGCATAGCTGCGCTGCACTTCGTAGAGGATGTCGCGGGCCACGGCCTGGGCGATGTTGGCGCCGCAGAAACGCTCGATCAAGTAGATGTAGAGGTCGCACGCCGAGGTGGTGCCGCCAGCGCAATACAGGTTGTCGGCGTCGGTGAGGTGCTTGTCCTGGTTGAGCTGGACCTTGGGGAAGCGCTCGCTGAAGGCGTTGAAGAAACGCCAGTAGGTGGTCGCCTCCTTGCCGTCGAGCAGGCCGGCTTCCGCCAGCCAGAACACCCCGGTGGCTTCGCCGCACAACACCGCACCGCGGGCATGTTGCTCGCGCAGCCACGGCAGCACTTGAGGGTAGCGCGCGCACAAGGCGTCGAAGTCATCCCAGAAGGCCGGTAATACGATGATGTCGGCGTCTTCCAGGCCGCCGTCCACCGGCATGATCACATCACTGAAGCTGCGCACCGAGTGCCCGTCGGGGCTGACCAGCCTTGTCTCGAACGCAGGGGTCAGGCCCTGGCCCAGTTGCTTGCCGTAACGCAGGCTGGCGAGGTGGAAAAAATCCTTGGCTTGCATGAGGGTTGAAGCGAATACCCGATCAATGGCCAAAATGCTGATGCGCCGCAACGGCGTGGAGATTTGGTTAGACATAATTTCATTTATTCTTATAGGGGAAAGTGGTCACCAGACGGCTGGATCGTCTTATTTTTTGTCGCATGTGTCCAGTGTCCCGTGATGCCTTCGCGGCATAGTCTCTGTGGGTTCGTCTTTGTCCGACAATCCATGCAGGTGACCCATGATTCCCAGAACCTTGTTCAGCCCGGAACACGAACTCTTCCGCGAAAGCGTGCGTACCTTCCTTGAAAAAGACGCCGCGCCGTTCCATGGGCAATGGGAGAAACAGGGCTACATCGACCGAAATTTGTGGAGCAAAGCGGGGGAGGCGGGGATGCTGTGTTCTCATCTGCCGGAGGAATACGGCGGGCTGGGCGCGGACTTTTTGTACAGCGCGGTGGTGATCGAGGAGATCAGCCGGCTGGGCCTCACTGGCATCGGTTTTTCCCTGCACTCGGATATTGTGGCGCCTTACATCCTGCATTACGGCAGTGAGGCGCTGAAGCACAAATACCTGCCCAAGTTGATCTCCGGCGAGAGGGTCACGGCTATTGCCATGACTGAACCGGGGGCGGGTTCCGACCTGCAAGGGGTCAAGACCACGGCGGTGCTGGAGGGCGATGAGTATGTGATCAATGGTTCCAAGACCTTCATCACCAACGGCTATCTGGCCGAGCTGGTAATAGTCGTCGCCAAGACCGACCCCAAGGCCGGCGCCAAAGGCATCAGTCTGTTTCTGGTGGAAGCCGACACGCCGGGGTTCGCCAAGGGCAAGCGCCTGGAGAAGGTAGGCATGAAGGCCCAGGACACATCGGAGCTGTTCTTCCAGGACGTGCGTGTGTCCAAGGAAAACCTGTTGGGCCAGGCGGGCATGGGCTTCGCGTACTTGATGCAGGAGTTGCCTCAGGAGCGATTGACGGTGGCGATCGGCGCGCTGTCGTCGGCCGAGGCGGCGTTGGCGTGGACCCTGGAATACACCCGCGAGCGCAAGGCGTTCGGCAAGGCGATTGCGGACTTCCAGAACACCCGCTTCAAGCTGGCGGAGATGGCCACCGAGATTCAGATCGGCCGCGTGTTTGTGGACAAGTGCATGGCGTTGCACCTGGAAGGCAAGCTGGATGTGCCTACGGCAGCGATGGCCAAGTATTGGGCCACGGACTTACAGTGCAAGGTGCTCGACGAGTGCGTGCAGCTGCACGGCGGCTACGGCTTCATGTGGGAATACCCGATCACCCGGGCCTGGGCGGATGCGCGGGTGCAGCGGATTTATGCGGGGACCAATGAGATCATGAAGGAAATTATTGCGCGGGCGCTTTGATGGTTTTGTAGCGATGCTTAGGACCTCTTCGCGAGCAAGCCCGCTCCCACATTCAACCGCATTACAAATGGATGTACTCGGTCAAATGTGGGGGCTGGCTTGCCTGCGATAGCGGTCTACCGGTCAATCAGGGAGCAGGATTTGGGTGATCCTTCTGAATCGCCTCAATCCCTTCCAGCACCTCCTTCGTGAGCTTCAGATCAGCACTGGCAATGTTGCTGTCCAACTGCTCCAGGCTTGTCGCCCCGATGATGTTGCTGGTCACAAACGGCTGCTGCGTGACAAACGCCAAGGCCATCTGTGCCGGGTCCAGACCATGCTCCCGAGCCAGCGCCACATAACGACTGCACGCCGCTTCCGACTGCGGGTTGAAGTAGCGGCTGAAGCGGCTGTATTCCGTCAGTCGTGCTTTTGCAGGGCGCGCGCCGTTCTCGTACTTGCCGCTGAGCATGCCGAACGCCAGTGGCGAATACGCCAGCAAACCGCACTGCTCACGAATCGCGACTTCCGCCAAACCCACCTCAAAACTGCGGTTGAGCAGGTTGTACGGGTTCTGGATCGACACCGCGCGGCTCCAGCCACGGGCTTCGGCCAGGGCGAGGAATTTCATGGTGCCCCACGGCGTTTCATTGGACAGGCCGATGTGGCGGATCTTGCCGGCTTTCACTTGCTCGTCCAGCGCTTCGAGGGTTTCCTCCAGCGGGGTGAGGTCGTCTTCGTCCTTGTGCTTGTAGCTCAGTTGGCCGAAGAAGTTGGTGCTGCGCTCCGGCCAGTGCAGTTGGTAAAGGTCGATCCAGTCGGTCTGCAGGCGCTTGAGGCTGGCATCCAGGGCTTCAACGATGTGCTTGCGGTTGTGGCGCAGGTGGCCGTCGCGGATGTAATCAATGGTGTTGCCGGGGCCGGCGATCTTGCTGGCAAGGATCCAGTCGGCGCGGTCGCCACGGCTTTTGAAGTAATTACCGATATAACGCTCGGTGGTGGCATAGGTGTCGGCCTTGGGCGGCACCGGGTACATTTCGGCCGTGTCGAGGAAGTTTATCCCCGCGGCCTTGGCTCGCTCGATCTGTGCGAAGGCCTCTGCCTCGCTGTTCTGCTCGCCCCAGGTCATGGTGCCCAAGGCTATCGCGCTCACATTCAGATCCGTACGGCCCAGCTGTCGATAATCCATCGGGTACTCCTTCAGGGAAAACAATCATAAAAGCAGGTTGAATTTTTTTTCGCAATCTGCATAATTGCCCACCTCTTTCTGCAGTGGAAGTGATGCGCCGTCTGCCGAAGAATCTTGCCGTTGAACGGACGCGCCGACCCGAGCCCCCGATAGCGTCTGTATCCGGCTGCCTTTGACTTGTCAAAGTACGCACTATTCAGTAAGATCCGCCGTCTAATTTACAGGGCGGCCCCTGAGGCTATTAAAGAATGACAACTTTTACTGCAAAACCGGAAACAGTTCAGCGCGACTGGTTTGTCGTCGACGCCGCTGGTCAGACCCTGGGTCGTCTGGCCACTGAAGTCGCCAGCCGTCTGCGTGGCAAGCACAAGCCTGAGTACACCCCTCACGTTGACACCGGTGACTACATCGTGATCATCAACGCTGAGCAGGTACGTGTTACCGGCAACAAAGCGCAAGACAAAATGTACTACCGTCACTCCGGTTTCCCAGGCGGTATCAAGTCTTCGAACTTCGAAGGTCTGATTTCCAAGAAGCCTGAAGCCCCGATCGAAATCGCGGTCAAAGGCATGCTGCCGAAGGGCCCACTGGGTCGCGATATGTTTCGCAAGCTGAAAGTCTATGCGGGCGCTGTACACCCTCATGCTGCTCAGCAGCCCCAAGAACTGAAGTTTTAACGGAATAGTTCATTATGTCGGCGACTCAAAATTACGGCACTGGCCGTCGCAAAACCGCAACCGCACGCGTTTTCCTGCGTCCGGGCACTGGTAACATCTCGATCAACAACCGCACTCTGGAAAACTTCTTCGGTCGCGAAACTGCCCGCATGGTAGTTCGTCAGCCGCTGGAACTGACCGAGACCGTTGAAAAGTTCGACATCTACGTCACCGTTATCGGTGGCGGTGTAAGTGGTCAAGCTGGCGCAATCCGCCACGGTATCACTCGCGCTCTGATGCAGTACGACGAAACCCTGCGTGGCGCTCTGCGCAAAGCTGGCTTCGTGACTCGTGATGCCCGTGAAGTTGAACGTAAGAAAGTCGGTCTGCGTAAAGCGCGTAAGCGTCCGCAGTACTCGAAGCGTTAATTCGCTTTACGTTCCACAAAGCGCCCAGCCTCCTCACGGAGCTGGGCGTTTTTTATTGCCTGCGATTTATGCATAAAAATCGCCGTGACAACTTGCCACATCCGTAGACCCCCTATACTACAAGGCCTGGAGGCGGAGCCCCGGGCAATTCCCTTGTCATACGTGGGGCTTTTCATTACCATTCGGCAAAATTTTTATAAGTTCAGATTTAATACTTAGTAGACGCCTGATTTAACAGGCCAAAAAGCTGATGGGAGAGGACTGAATGAGCAATGACGGCGTGAATGCAGGCCGGCGTCGCTTCTTGGTAGCAGCCACATCCGTGGTGGGTGCTGCAGGAGCGGTGGGGGCTGCGGTCCCGTTCGTGGGGTCATGGTTTCCCAGTGCCAAGGCGAAAGCCGCAGGTGCACCGGTGAAGGTGAATATCAGCAAAATCGAGCCAGGCCAGCAGATGATTGCTGAATGGCGCGGCCAGCCGGTTTTCATTGTTCGTCGTACAGAGGAAATCCTGGGGAATCTCAAGAAGATCGAGGGCCAGTTGTCTGACCCGAAGTCCGAGAAGTCCGACCAACCCGCCTACGCCAAGAACGAAGCACGTTCGATCAAGCCAGAGATCCTGCTGGTGGTTGGTCTGTGCACCCACCTGGGGTGCTCGCCGACCTTCCGCCCGGAAGTCGCTCCTGTGGACCTGGGCAAGGATTGGGTCGGAGGTTATTTCTGCCCCTGCCACGGTTCCCACTACGACCTCGCCGGCCGCGTCTACAAGTCCCAGCCTGCGCCTTTGAACTTGCCGGTTCCTCCGCACGAGTACGAATCTGACGACATCATTGTCATTGGCCTCGATAAGGAGAACGCGTCATGAGTAAGTTCATGGATTGGGTAGATGCGCGCTTCCCCGCCACTAAAATGTGGGAAGACCATCTCAGCAAATATTACGCGCCGAAAAACTTCAACTTCTTCTACTTCTTCGGCTCCCTGGCCCTGTTGGTGCTGGTCAACCAGATCGTCACCGGCGTATGGCTGACGATGAGCTACACGCCGTCGGCGGAGGAAGCGTTTGCTTCCGTCGAATACATCATGCGTGACGTCGAGTACGGCTCGATCCTGCGCCTGCTGCACTCCACGGGCGCGTCGGCGTTCTTTATCGTCGTGTATATGCACATGTTCCGTGGCCTGCTCTACGGTTCGTACCAGAAGCCGCGCGAGTTGGTGTGGGTCTTTGGCATGCTGATCTACCTGGCGCTGATGGCCGAAGCCTTCATGGGCTACCTGCTGCCCTGGGGCCAGATGTCGTACTGGGGCGCCCAGGTGATCATCTCGTTGTTCGGCGCGATCCCGGTAATCGGCAACGACCTGACCCAGTGGATTCGCGGTGACTACCTGATCTCTGGTATTACCTTGAACCGCTTCTTTGCGCTGCACGTTGTTGCCCTGCCGATCGTGATTCTCGGCCTGGTAGTGCTGCACATCCTGGCGCTGCACGAAGTGGGTTCCAACAACCCTGATGGCGTGGACATCAAGAAGCACAAGGACGAAAACGGCATCCCGCTGGACGGCATTCCGTTCCACCCTTACTACACCGTCAAAGACATTGTCGGCGTAGTGGTGTTCCTGTTCGTGTTCTGCTCGATCGTGTTCTTTTTCCCGGAGATGGGCGGTTATTTCCTGGAGAAACCTAACTTCGAACAGGCTAACGCCTTCAAGACACCTGAGCACATTGCCCCGGTCTGGTACTTCACGCCGTTCTACGCAATCTTGCGCGCAATCCCCGACAAACTCATGGGCGTGATCGCCATGGGCGCGGCCATTGCGGTGCTGTTCGTGTTGCCTTGGCTCGACCGCAGCCCGGTCAAGTCCATGCGCTACAAGGGCTGGCTGAGCAAGATCTGGCTGTGGGTGTTCTGCATTTCGTTCGTGATCCTGGGTGTGCTGGGCGTATTGGCGCCGACGCCTGAGCGTACGTTGCTGTCGCAGGTCTGCACCTTCCTGTACTTCGCCTACTTCATTCTGATGCCGTTCTATACCCGGCTCGAGAAGACCAAACCGGTTCCGGAAAGGGTGACTGGCTGATGAAAAAGTTATTTGTTGCATTGATGCTTGCGGCCTTGCCGCTACTGTCCTTCGCTGCCGAACACGGCGGCCCGGAACTGGAAAAAGTCGATATCGACGTCTCGGATAAAGCCGCCCTGCAAGACGGCGCGCGGACGTTCGCCAACTACTGCATGGGCTGTCACAGCGCCAAGTTCCAGCGTTATGAGCGTGTCGCCGATGACCTCGGCATTCCTCATGAAACGATGCTGGAGAAGCTGGTGTTCACCGGTGCCAAGATCGGCGACCACATGAACATCGGCATGAAGCCTGCGGATGCCAAGGCCTGGTTCGGTGCTGCACCGCCTGACCTGACCCTGGTGGCGCGCGTGCGCGGTACCGATTGGCTGTATGGCTACCTGAAATCCTTTTATGAAGACCCGGCGCGTCCTTACCAGGTCAACAACCGCGTGTTCCCGAACGTCGGCATGCCTAACGTTCTGGTCGGCCTGCAAGGCAAGCAAGTGGTAGGATGCAAGCAGATTCAGGTCGTTGAAGACGGCAAGAAGCAATACGATCCGTTGACCGGCACGCCCTTGACTCATGAAGCGTGCGATCAACTGACGATAGAGACTCCAGGTTCCCAGACTGAGGAGCAGTTCGACGGGACGGTCAAGAACCTCGTGACCTTCCTGGCCTACTCTGCCAACCCGGTCAAATTGCAGCATCAGCGCATCGGTACGTATGTGTTGCTGTACCTGGCTTTCTTCTTCGTATTCGCCTATCTGCTCAAACGCGAATACTGGAAGGATGTGCATTGATCCAACCGTAAGCAATTGCTGTTAATCTTGCGCGCCCAGCGGCATCTCTGAACACGTAGCGATCTGGTTGTGCCAGGCGTTATAGAGATGCTCTCTGGGCGCGCTCGTTTTTGAGCTTTCGATAATTTCAACACGCGAGGAGGACCGCCATGGGCGTGACCAACCGGTTGGCCTGTTACTCCGACCCCGCCGACCACTATTCCCACCGAGTACGCATCGTGCTCGCAGAGAAGGGTGTCAGCGCCGAGATCATCACTGTGGAGGCAGGTCGCCACCCACCGAAACTGATCGAAGTGAACCCTTACGGCAGCTTGCCCACCCTGGTCGATCGTGACCTGGCGTTGTGGGAGTCAACCGTGGTGATGGAATACCTGGATGAGCGTTACCCGCATCCACCTTTGCTGCCGGTGTACCCGGTGGCGCGTGCCAACAGCCGCCTGCTGATCCATCGGATCCAGCGTGACTGGTGTGGGCTGGTGGATCTGATTCTGGACACACGCAGTAAAGAGCCGGCACGAGTGCAGGCGCGTAAGGAATTGCGCGAGAGCCTGACCGGTGTTTCGCCGTTGTTCGCCGACAAACCTTTTTTCCTCAGCGAGGAACAAAGCTTGGTGGATTGCTGCCTATTACCGATACTCTGGCGCTTGCCGATTCTCGGTATTGAACTGCCGCGGCCGGCCAAGCCGCTGCTTGATTACATGGAGCGCCAGTTTGCGCGTGAGGCTTTCCAGGCGAGTCTGTCTGGTGTCGAACGCGATATGCGCTAAGGCTTAAGGAGCCGCTGATGAACTCCAGTCGACCCTACTTGGTCCGCGCGCTCTATGAGTGGATTGTGGACAACGATTGCACCCCGCACATGCTGGTCAATTCCGAATTTCCTGCGGTTCAGGTACCGGAGGGTTTTGCCAGTGATGGACAAATTGTGCTGAACGTATCGCCGAGTGCCGTGCGCCACCTGCACATGGACAACGAAGCCGTGAGCTTTGAAGGGCGTTTCGGCGGCGTACCGCATACGCTTTACGTGCCGACTGGCGCCATCCTCGGCATTTATGCCCGGGAGAACGGCCAAGGCATGGTGTTCGATCTGGAGTCGCCTTTCGAGGATGACGAAACGATCGAAGCAGAAGATGGCGACGATCTGCCGCCACCGGATTCCGAGCCACCGCGCCCTAGCGGCCGGCCGAGCCTGAAAGTCGTGAAGTAACCGGTTTTCACCCTCGGGTGAGCCTCAAAAATGCCTCGATCTGTGTCGGGGCATTTTTTTGCGCGCAGGATATCAATGAAAGTCGTGCCCGGGCAGTGATCGTACAACCGCCATGGGCTATGATGCGTGTTCAAGTTCGCCGAGAAAAATGGATCATCATGGATAACGCTGCCACCGCCCCTCGTCTTCCCCGCAAGCGTCGCAGCCTTGCCCAGGAATTGGTCACGGTGTTGTCCGAGCAGATCCGCGACGGTCAGCTCAAGCGTGGCGATAAACTGCCCACCGAGTCGGCGATCATGGATGCCCATGGGGTCAGCCGCACCGTGGTGCGTGAGGCCATCTCACGCTTGCAGGCGGCGGGGCAGGTCGAGACCCGTCACGGTATCGGCACGTTTGTGCTGGATACGCCGAGCCCAAGCGGCTTCCGTATCGACCCGGCCACGGTGGTAACGCTGCGTGATGTGCTGGCGATTCTGGAATTGCGGATCAGCCTGGAAGTGGAGTCCGCAGGGTTGGCCGCATTGCGTCGCAGCGACGAGCAACTGGCCGCCATGCGTGCGGCGCTCGATGCCCTGAATGAAAGCGCGGCCCATGCCGGCGATGCTGTAGCCTCCGATTTTGCGTTTCACCTCGAAATTGCGCTGTCGACCGGTAACCGCTACTTCACCGATATCATGACCCACCTGGGTACCAGCATCATTCCGCGTACGCGTTTGAATTCTGCGCGCTTGGCGCATGATGACCAGCAGCATTACATGGGGCGTTTGAGCCGCGAGCACGAAGAAATTTATGAGGCGATTGCGCGCCGGGATTCAGATGCGGCGCGGGCGGCAATGCGGTTGCATTTGACGAATAGTCGGGAGCGGCTGCGCCATGCTCATGAGGAGGCGGAGGCGCAGCGCCTTTAGAAAAGCCTATCAGGCAGCAGCCAACTCGAACTCAACGCCAGTGATGACATCGTTCTCCGAGTAGAACGTTTTACTCACAACGACAAAAAGGTGACCGTCCTGGTTGATATGGTCTCCTTTGTTGGGCAGTTCGCTGATGTCGATATTCGAAGTGCTGTTTTTCTTGGGGCCTTTGAATGTAACCGAAATTTTAGTCGCCATGATCAAGCCTCATTGAGTAACAGAAGATTGGGTGAGCACCGCACGTCTCGTGCGGGCTCAATCACCTTAGGATGGCTGGAAATGCCGCGACACTGTCAGAATTCACAGTTCTGACGAGCGGTGTCAAACGCGCATGAGGCTTTGCTCAACTCAAGGCTGCGGGTTATTCGGCGTGTAGTCCCTCAACAACAGATACGTACTCCACCCCCACCAATCATTCGTCCAGTGCTTGTCGTTCAAGTCATTCACATCCTTGCGCCTCAGCACCTTTTCACCCTCTACCTTAAACAGCGGTGAGAAGTTATTCGCCGGGTTCTGCGCGGCATTCAGGTCCGGCACATGCAGCGGTGCCTTGAAGTTGGCCGGGGAGGGCGGAACACCACTGATGAAGGTGTCGAAGACCTCATCCGCCGAGGCCTGCACCGCACGTTTTACCTGCGTCCGGTTGTCCGCGTCGATGGCGTCGAAGTAGCGTTTATCCCCATAAGCGTGCCACTGATCTCCCAGGGCATTGCGCACCTTGAGCCCGAACGTGCTGTCTTCATCGTGCATGAAACGGCTGATCAGCGAGCCCAATTCACCGGGCGTTACCACTGCCGCCAACTGCTTGCGCGGGACCCGCAAGTGGCCTGCGGAAAACAGATCGGTCAAAAAGTGATCAGCAAAGCTGTTCATGGCATACGCCAGTTCCAGGGCCTGGTCGGTGCCGGTTTGGTGAGCCACCACGGCTTGTTGCAGCGCCGCCGTATGCCCCGCCAAATAGGCCGACAGCGCCCATTCGCCGAAGTGGTCGGCATTGTCCGCCGCCAGTTTCAGGTAGCGGCCCAACGGGACAAGCGCCGAAACAGCGCTGCCACCCCCAGTGATGCGGTTCCATTCCTCAGACAGCGTATCGCCCAGGGCGTCATAGGCTTGATGAGCCTGCTTGCCGTCCTTTATTGCCTGTTTGACCGCAGTGATCTCCTTTTGCATCACCGCCAGGATCTTGTGTGCTTCTTCTCGCGAAGCGGGCAGCACGGCCAGCGAGTTGAAAGCGCCAGTGAAGCGCTGCACGCGCTCTGCCGGGGATGCACCATCGCTGATGGGCTGGCCGGGGATGCCATAGAAGTCGCCGCCCAGGGCGATCACTTGGCCATAGGTGAGCGCCAAGCCGTTGGGCAGGTGCAGTTCGACTTGGCGCGCGGGGATCGCCGGTGCGTCCTTGACGAAGCGCAACAGGGTGTCATCGCCGATGGCAGTGTGTTCACCGCCTTCGAAACGTAGGGTAGGCGGGTTTTTTTCGGGTGCCGCGAGTTCAAGACCTGACATGTTAGCTCCTTGCTATGTCGTAAAAATCTTCCGTGATTGCTGTATGTTCGTACAGTATTGGCGAGCTTAGAGGAAAATTTTCCTACGTCAAGAAGGCGGCTCTAAACACCTTGCGGATGAAGTTTGATGAATTGCAGTTGACGAATATTTTTATAGTTGTACGATGACGTACGACATCACCAAAACCAACAATAACCTTTCGACAGAAAGTCTTTACCCAGGGTGTTCGAATAATGAATCCACAAGAACTGAAGTCCATCCTCTCCCACGGTCTGCTCTCTTTCCCGGTGACCGATTTCAATGCCCAGGGAGACTTTCACCAGGCGGGCTACATCAAGCGTTTAGAGTGGCTGGCACCGTATGGCGCGACCGCCTTGTTCGCGGCCGGCGGCACTGGTGAGTTTTTCTCCCTCGCTGCCAGCGAATATTCCCAGGTGGTGAAAACCGCCGTTGATACCTGCGCGACCAGCGTGCCGATCCTCGCCGGCGTGGGCGGTTCGACCCGACAAGCTATCGAGTACGCTCAAGAAGCCGAGCGTCTGGGGGCCAAAGGCCTGCTGTTGCTGCCGCACTACCTCACCGAAGCCAGCCAAGACGGCGTTGCCGCTCACGTTGAAGCGGTGTGCAAATCGGTCAAGATCGGCGTGGTGGTCTACAACCGCAATGTCTGCCGCCTGACCGCACCGCTGCTGGAACGTCTGGCCGAGCGCTGTCCGAACCTGATCGGCTACAAAGACGGCCTGGGTGACATTGAGTTGATGGTGTCGATCCGCCGTCGCCTGGGTGACCGTTTCAGCTACCTTGGCGGCCTGCCGACGGCAGAGGTTTACGCCGCTGCCTACAAGGCCTTGGGCGTACCGGTGTACTCCTCGGCGGTGTTCAACTTCATCCCGAAAACCGCGATGGATTTCTATCACGCGATTGCCCGCGAAGATCACGCTACCGTTGGCAAAATCATCGACGACTTCTTCCTGCCATACCTGGACATCCGTAACCGCAAATCCGGTTATGCCGTGAGTATCGTCAAGGCCGGTGCAAAAATCGCAGGCTATGACGCCGGCCCGGTGCGTACGCCGCTGACCGACCTGTTGCCGGAAGAGTACGAAGCCCTGGCCGCGCTGATCGACAAGCAAGGCCCGCAATAACCTATCTATAAGGCCGCTGAGCAATCAGCGGCCTTTTGCGTCAGGAGAAGATTCGTGTCCCAAGCCCAACGTTTTGACAACTACATCAACGGCCAATGGGTGGCCGGCGCTGACTATTGCGTCAACGTCAACCCGTCGGAGTTGTCCGATGTCATTGGTGAATACGCCAAGGCTGATGTCGCCCAAGTCAACGCCGCCATCGATGCTGCTCGCGCGGCGTTCCCGGCCTGGTCCACTTCCGGCATTCAAGCGCGCCACGATGCCTTGGATAAAGTCGGCAGCGAAATCCTCGCGCGCCGCGAAGAGCTCGGCACCTTGCTGGCTCGGGAAGAAGGCAAGACCCTGCCCGAGGCCATCGGCGAAGTGACCCGTGCCGGTAACATTTTCAAGTTCTTCGCCGGCGAATGCCTGCGCTTGTCCGGTGACTACGTGCCGTCGGTACGCCCAGGCGTCAACGTTGAGGTCACTCGCGAAGCCTTGGGAGTGGTCGGCCTGATCACTCCGTGGAACTTCCCGATTGCCATCCCCGCGTGGAAGATCGCCCCAGCCCTGGCCTACGGCAACTGCGTAGTGATCAAACCTGCTGAACTGGTACCGGGCTGCGCCTGGGCCCTGGCCGAAATCATCTCGCGCGCCGGTTTCCCTGCCGGTGTATTCAACCTGGTGATGGGCAGCGGTCGTGTGGTGGGCGATGTGCTGGTCAACAGCCCGAAAGTCGATGGCATCAGCTTCACTGGTTCTGTCGGTGTAGGTCGCCAGATCGCTGTCAGCTGTGTCTCGCGCCAGGCCAAAGTGCAATTGGAAATGGGCGGCAAGAACCCGCAGATCATCCTCGACGACGCCGACCTCAAGCAGGCCGTCGAGCTCTCGGTACAGAGCGCGTTCTACTCCACCGGCCAGCGTTGCACCGCCTCCAGCCGCTTGATCGTCACCGCCGGTATTCACGACCAGTTCGTCGCGGCCATGGCTGAGCGCATGAAGTCGATCAAAGTCGGCCACGCCTTGAAAAGCGGCACCGATATCGGCCCGGTCGTTTCCCAGGCCCAGTTGGACCAGGACCTCAAGTACATCGACATCGGCCAAAGTGAAGGTGCGCGGCTGGTCAGCGGTGGCGGCCTGGTGACCTGTGATACCGAAGGCTACTACCTGGCGCCGACGCTGTTTGCCGACAGCGAAGCCGCCATGCGCATCAGCCGTGAAGAAATCTTTGGCCCAGTCGCCAACGTTGTGCGCGTGGCGGACTACGAAGCGGCGCTGGCCATGGCCAACGACACCGAGTTCGGTTTGTCGGCGGGCATTGCCACTACTTCGCTGAAGTACGCCAACCACTTCAAACGCCACTCCCAGGCCGGGATGGTGATGGTCAACCTGCCAACCGCGGGTGTGGATTATCACGTTCCATTCGGTGGCCGTAAGGGCTCATCCTATGGTTCGCGTGAGCAAGGTCGCTATGCACAAGAGTTCTACACCGTGGTGAAGACCAGCTACATCGGTTCGTAACAGCGACACCAGGTGGGGGCCAGATGCCTGCTGGCTCCCCCAACAAAAAAACAGAAAACCATTACCCGCAAAAAAAATAATTAGTGGGAGTACTTCTACATGCAAGCGACCAAGCCGACCCACGTCCGCTATTTGATCCTGCTCATGCTGTTCCTGGTGACCACGATCAACTACGCCGACCGGGCCACCATCGCCATCGCAGGCTCCAGCCTGCAAAAAGACCTCGGTATCGACGCGGTCACCCTCGGTTACATCTTCTCCGCATTCGGTTGGGCCTACGTGGCCGGGCAAATCCCCGGCGGCTGGCTGCTGGACCGTTTCGGCTCGAAAAAAGTCTATGCCCTGAGCATCTTCACCTGGTCACTGTTCACCGTGCTGCAAGGCTATGTCGGTGAGTTCGGCGTCTCCACCGCCGTTGTTGCGCTGTTTATGCTGCGCTTCATGGTGGGCCTGGCCGAAGCGCCATCCTTCCCCGGTAACGCACGTATCGTGGCAGCGTGGTTCCCTACCGCAGAGCGCGGTACCGCCTCGGCGATCTTCAACTCAGCGCAGTACTTTGCCACTGTGTTGTTCGCGCCACTGATGGGCTGGATCGTCTACCGCTTTGGCTGGCAGCACGTGTTTATCGTGATGGGCGTGATCGGCATTACCTTCTCGCTGATCTGGCTGAAAGTTATCCACAGCCCGCGCCAGCACCCGCTGATCAACGAAGCAGAGCTCAATCACATCGCCGCCAACGGCGCGATGGTCGATATGGATCAGGACAAAGGCAAGGGCAAGAAAACTGACGGTCCGAAGTGGGATTACATCCGCCAGCTGCTGACCAACCGCATGATGCTCGGCGTCTATTTGGGCCAGTACTGCATCAACGGCATCACTTATTTCTTCCTGACGTGGTTCCCTGTGTACCTGGTGCAGGACCGTGGCATGACCATCCTCAAGGCGGGTTTCATCGCCTCGTTGCCAGCGATCTGCGGGTTTATCGGTGGCGTGCTCGGTGGGGTGATTTCCGACTACCTGCTGCGCAAGGGCCATTCCCTGACGTTCGCGCGCAAAGCGCCGATCATTGCCGGCCTGTTGGTCTCCAGCAGCATCATCGCGTGTAACTACGTTGACGTTGAGTGGATGGTCGTGGGCTTCATGGCGTTGGCCTTCTTCGGCAAAGGCGTTGGCGCACTGGGTTGGGCGGTAGTGTCCGACACTTCGCCGAAACAAATCGCCGGCCTCAGTGGCGGCTTGTTCAACACCTTCGGTAACCTGGCGTCGATCACCACCCCGATTGTCATCGGCTACATCATCGCCACCACCGGTTCGTTCAAGTGGGCCCTGGTGTTCGTCGGCGCCAACGCGCTGGTGGCGGTATTCAGCTACTTGGTCATCGTCGGTCCGATCAAGCGTGTGGTGCTCAAAGAGCCACCAGCCAAAGGCCCAGAGCTGACCAACCTTACCGAAGCGCATTCCTGAGGGGCGATGTAATGCAGTTGATTGAACATGCCGACTCGCCGCGCTCGATTCGTTTGCACGAGCGCGACAACGTGGTGATCGTGGTCAATGACCAGGGTGTACCGGCCGGGACGGAGTTTCCGGATGGCCTGGTGACCGTGGATTTCATCCCCCAGAGCCACAAGGTGACCTTGGAAGATATCCCTGAAGGCGGTCAGATAATTCGCTACGGCCAGACCATCGGTTACGCCTTGGCGCCGATTCCGCGCGGCAGTTGGGTGCAGGAAGATCAACTGCGCATGCCGACCGCGCCGCCGCTGGACAGCTTGCCGCTGTCCACCGAGGTGCCTGAGACCCAGGCGCCGCTGGAAGGGTTTACGTTCGAGGGATACCGCAATGCCGACGGCACCGTGGGCACGCGCAATATCCTCGGCATCACCACTACGGTGCAGTGCGTCACCGGGGTGCTGGACCATGCGGTCAAGCGCATCAAGGATGAGTTGCTGCCCAAGTACCAACATGTCGACGACGTAGTGGCGCTGACCCACAGCTACGGCTGCGGGGTGGCGATCACGGCGACGGATGCCTACATCCCGATCCGTACCGTGCGCAACCTGGCGCGCAACCCGAACCTGGGGGGCGAAGCACTCGTGATCAGTCTGGGCTGTGAGAAATTGCAGGCCGGGCAGGTCATGCACGATAACGACAGCTCCGTCGACCTCAGCGAGCCGTGGCTGTATCGGCTGCAGGACTCCAGCCACGGTTTCACCGAAATGATCGAGCAGATCATGGCGCTGGCCGAGACGCGCCTGAAGAAACTCGATCAGCGTCGCCGGGAAACCGTGCCGGCGTCCGAGCTGATCCTGGGCATGCAGTGTGGTGGCAGCGATGCATTTTCCGGCATCACCGCCAACCCGGCACTGGGCTACGCCTCGGATTTGCTGTTGCGGGCGGGGGCGACGGTGATGTTTTCCGAAGTCACTGAAGTCCGTGATGCCATCTACCTGCTGACTTCGCGTGCAGAGAGCAAGGAAGTTGCCCAGGAACTGGTCAGGGAAATGGACTGGTACGACCGTTACCTGGCCAAGGGCGAAGCGGATCGCAGTGCCAACACCACGCCGGGCAACAAGAAGGGCGGCTTGTCGAACATCGTCGAGAAGTCCTTGGGCTCTATCGTCAAATCCGGCAGCAGCGCAATTAATGGTGTACTGGGCCCGGGCGAGCGTTTCAAGGGCAAGGGCCTGATCTTTTGCGCCACGCCGGCCAGTGACTTTGTGTGCGGTACCTTGCAACTGGCGGCGGGGATGAACCTGCATGTGTTCACCACCGGGCGTGGCACGCCTTATGGGCTGGCGATGGCGCCGGTGGTGAAGGTGTCGACCCGTACGGAGCTGGCGCAGCGCTGGCCCGACCTCATCGATATCGACGCCGGGCGTATTGCCACTGGGCGCGCGAGCATCGAGGAGTTGGGTTGGGAGTTGTTTCACTTCTACCTGGATGTGGCCAGCGGCAAAAAGCAGACGTGGGCCGAGCATCACAAGCTGCATAACGACATCACCTTGTTTAACCCTGCGCCTATTACTTGAGACCGAGTCGCCAGCTTCGCGAGCAAGCCCGCTCCCACATTCGACCGCGTTCATGCTGGAGGAATGCGGTCAAAATGTGGGGGCGGGCTTGCTCGCGAAAGCGGTAGACCAGACGAAGCGGCCCACACTGGCTTATCATTAGCCACCTAACGACGCTCACCAAGGTTCTCCCCGGCATGCTGGCAATTTTCCTCACCACCCTCACCATCACCGCGCCGGTGTTTACCATGCTGTTTCTCGGTGTGCTGCTCAAGCGCATCCACTGGATCAACGACAACTTTATCCACACGGCTTCATCCCTGGTGTTCAACGTCACCATGCCGGCGTTGCTGTTCCTCGGCATCCTGCATGCCGACCTGCATTCGGCGCTCAAGCCGGGCTTGCTGATTTACTTTTCCGTCGCCACCTTGCTCAGCTTTGCCCTGGCTTGGGGCTGGGCGATCTTTAGATGCAAGCGTGAAGACCGAGGCATCTACACCCAAGGCGCGTTTCGCGGCAACAACGGGGTGATCGGCCTGGCGCTCGCGGCCAGTATGTACGGCGACTACGGCATCTCCCTCGGTGCGATCCTCGCGGCGCTGGTGATCCTGTTCTACAACACGCTGTCGACCATTGTGCTGGCGGTGTACAGCCCGGTGATCAAGTCCGACCCATGGAGCATCTTCAAAAGTGTGGCGGCCAACCCGCTGATCATCAGTGTGATCGTGGCTGCGCCGTTCGCCTATTTTCAGATCGGCCTGCCGGGCTGGCTGGAAAAATCTCTGCAGTACCTGGCAGACACTACGTTGCCACTGGCGTTGATCTGCATTGGCGGCACGTTGTCCTTGGCGGCGCTGCGCAAGAGCGGCAACATGGCGTTGAGCGCGAGCTTGATGAAAATGGTCTGGCTCCCGGTCGTCGCCACTCTGGGGGCATGGTGGCTTGGCTTCCGAGGGCCAGAGTTGGGGATTCTGTTCCTGTACTTCGGCGCACCGACTGCCGCTGCAAGCTTCGTGATGGCGAGGGCAGCTGACGGTAACCATGAATTGGCGGCGGCGATTATCGTAATCACCACGCTGATAGCGGCGGTGACTACGAATATCGGGATCTTTGTGTTGCAGGCCGGTGGTTGGATCTGAGATCGGTGGTGTGGTTCAGGGCCAATCGCAGGCAAGCCCGCTATCTGACAGTCACTGCTTATCGGCCTGATACGCCTCAATCACTTCCTGCGCCGCCCGAAACGCATCAATCGCCGCCGGCACACCGGCATACACCGCGCAATGCAGCAGCGCCTCGCGGATCTCTTCCACCGTACAACCATTATTCAGTGCGCCCCGCACGTGGCCCTTGAGTTCCTGCGGGCACTTCAGCGCGGTCAGGGCGGCGAGGGTGATCAGGCTGCGGGTTTTCAGCGATAAACCTTCGCGGTTCCACACACTGCCCCAGGCATGTTCGTTGACGAAGTCCTGCAGCGGCTGGGTGAACTCAGTGGCATTGCCCAGGGCGCGGTCGACGAACACATCGCCCATGACCTGGCGACGCATTTCAACCCCGGGCTTTTTCTGATCGGTCATTGCGATTCCCTCTTGTGTTGGCGGCGCCAGGCTCGCAGCGTGCTGAACAACAGAAAAGCCACCAGCACTGGCAGGACATAAAACACCATCAGTTGTTCAAGCTTGTTGGCCAGTGGCATACCGGTGGTGAACGCCATTACGTGCAGCCCGTAGGCCAGGTATAGGCCCAGCAGCACCAGGCCTTCGGCGCGAGTCAGGCGGTAGCCGGTATAGAACATCGGCAGGCACAGGACCACGACAGCCAGCATCACCGGCAGGTCGAAGTCCAGAGCGTTGGGCGATACTGACAGCGGCGAAGGGGCGAGCACGGCGGTCAAGCCCAAGACGCCAAGCAGGTTGAACAGGTTGCTGCCGATCACGTTGCCCACGGCAATTTCCCGCTGCCCGCGCAGGGCGGCAATCAGCGAAGTCGCCAGGCACGGCAGCGAGGTGCCGACGCCGATCAGCGTCAGGCCAATCACGCGCTCCGACAGGCCCAGATCGCCCGCCACATCCACCGCTGCGCCCAGCAGCAAATGCCCGGCCAGCACCAGGATCAACAACCCGCTGAGCATCTGCAGCACGCTGCTCAGCCAGGGCGCGCGGGCCACTGTATCCAGCGTGCGTGGGCGGCGAGAGTGACGGGTCTGGTAGTGCAAAACGCCGAGGTAAGCGGCCAGGGCCACGAGCAGCAACAGGCCGTCGGTTGGGGTAAGTTCTTCATTGCCCGCCAGGGTAAACACCAGCAGCCCGGCCAGGATCATCACCGGGATGTCCAGGCGCACCAGCTGCCGCGAGACTCGCAGCGGAATGATCAGCGCCGACAGGCCCAGGGTCACCAGGATGTTGAAGATGCTGCTGCCGATTACGCTGCCCACGGCGATGTCCGTATTGCCCGCCAGGGTGGCTTGCAGGCTGACGGTCATCTGTGGCGCGCTGCTGCCGAAGGCGACAATCGTCAGGCCGATGATCAGCGGCCGTACCTTGAGGCTTGCGGCCAGGCGCACGGCGGCGCGCACCAGGATTTCGGCGCCGATGATCAGCAGCAAGAGGCCGCTGACCAATTCCAGCAGGCTCCAGGGTGAGAGAGCGGTTAGTCCGAAAATGGCCAGGCCTCCATCGTCAGTTGCTCAAGGCTTGTACGCGCACCCGCGCTGTACCGCTGCTGATCATGCCCAACTGCTCGGCAGCCTTGCGTGAAAGATCGATCAAGCGCCCACGGGTGTGCGGGCCGCGATCATTGATGCGGACAACCACGGATTTGTCGTTGTCGAGATTGGTGACCTTGACCTGGGTGCCGAACGGTAATCGCCGGTGGGCGGCGGTCAGGCCGTATTGGTTGAAGGGTTCACCGCTGGCAGTCTTATTGCCGTGGTGTTTGGCGCCGTAATAGGAGGCGGTGCCGGTTTCGTCATAGCCGTTGGGGTTGATGACGCCGCTGGCGCAACCGGCCAGTAGAGAGAACAAGGCCAGTAGGCCAAGTAGACGCTTCATTTTCAAGATGCCCCATAACAAATGTGGGAGCTGGCTTGCCTGCGATGCAAACGACTCGGTGTCTCAAGAACACCGAGGTGATGCAATCGCAGGCAAGCCAGCTCCCACAGGGTATCCGGGCTGGAAGTGAAAGCTGCGCCCGGACCATTCATCGCTATCAGCCTTCAAGCTTGCTTTTCAGCAGCTCGTTCACCTGTTGCGGGTTGGCCTTGCCTTTGGAGGCTTTCATCGCCTGGCCCACAAAGAAGCCGAACATCTTGCCGCGCTTGGCTTCGTCTGCCGCACGGTATTGCTCGACCTGCTCGGCATTGGCCGCGAGCATTTCATCGAGTACGGCCGAGATCGCGCCGCTGTCGGTGACTTGCTTGAGGCCACGCTTCTCGATGATCTCGTCCGCGCTGCCTTCACCGCTGGCCATGGCTTCAAACACGGTCTTGGCGATTTTGCCGGAGATGGTGTTGTCCTTGATGCGCAGCAGCATGCCGCCCAGCTGCTCGGCGGAGACCGGCGCTTCGTCGATTTCCAGGCCCTGCTTGTTCAGCAGGCTGCCCAGCTCAACCATCACCCAGTTGGCCGCCAGCTTGGCGTCACCGGCAATGCTCACGACTTTTTCAAAGTAGTTGGCTTGTTCGCGGCTGGAGGCCAAAACGCTGGCATCGTAGACCGACAGGCCAAACTGCTCCTGGAAGCGCTCGCGTTTTTGCTGCGGCAACTCCGGCAGGGTGGCGCGCACGTCATTGAGGAACGAATCCTCGATGACCACCGGCAACAGGTCCGGGTCGGGGAAGTAACGGTAGTCGTTGGCTTCCTCTTTGCTGCGCATGGCGCGGGTTTCGTCTTTGTTCGGGTCGTACAGGCGGGTTTGTTGGATGACCTTGCCGCCGTCTTCGATCAGTTCGATCTGGCGACGCACTTCGCTGTTGATCGCCTTCTCGATGAAGCGGAACGAGTTGACGTTCTTGATCTCGCAGCGGGTGCCGTACTCGGATTGGCCCTTAGGACGGATCGACACGTTGCAGTCGCAGCGCAGCGAGCCTTCGGCCATGTTGCCGTCGCAGATGCCTAGGTAGCGCACCAGCGCGTGGATCGTCTTGACGTAGGCCACGGCTTCCTTGGCGCTGCGCATGTCCGGTTCGGAGACGATTTCCAGCAATGGCGTACCGGCACGGTTCAGGTCGATACCGGTCGCGCCCGGGAATTCTTCGTGCAGGCTCTTGCCGGCATCTTCTTCCAGGTGGGCGCGGGTGACGCCGACGCGCTTGATGGTGCCGTCTTCCAGAGGTATGTCCAGGTGGCCCTTGCCGACGATCGGCAATTCCATCTGGCTGATCTGGTAGCCCTTGGGCAGGTCCGGGTAAAAGTAGTTCTTGCGCGCGAACACGTTGTGCTGGCCGATCTCGGCGTCAATCGCCAGGCCGAACATCACCGCCATGCGCACCGCTTCCTGGTTCAGCACCGGCAGTACGCCGGGCATGCCCAGGTCTACCAGGCTGGCCTGTGTGTTGGGCTCGGAGCCGAACGTGGTGGCGCTACCGGAGAAAATCTTCGATTGGGTGGCGAGCTGGGTATGAATTTCCAGCCCGATCACAACTTCCCATTGCATAGTGTTCTCCTCAGAAGCCGGTAGGGGGGCGGGTGTGCCAGTCAGTGTTCAACTGGTACTGGTGCGCCACATTGAGCAGGCGGCCTTCCTGGAAATACGGGGCGAGCAATTGCACGCCCACCGGCAGGCCATCGACGAAACCGGCAGGCATGGACAAGCCCGGCAAGCCCGCGAGGTTGGCGGTGATGGTGTACAGGTCTTCCAGGTACTCGGCGATCGGGTCGCCGGTCTTGGCGCCGATCTTCCAGGCTGGGTTCGGCGTGGTTGGGCCGAGGATCACGTCGACGTTTTCAAAGGCTGCCATGAAGTCGTTCTTGACCAGGCGACGGATTTTCTGCGCCTTGAGGTAGTACGCGTCGTAGTAGCCAGCCGACAGGGCGTAGGCGCCGACCATGATGCGGCGTTGCACTTCGGCACCGAAGCCTTCGCCACGCGAGCGCTTATAAAGGTCGGTGAGGTCTTTCGGGTTTTCGCAGCGGTAGCCGAAGCGCACGCCATCGAAGCGCGACAGGTTGGATGACGCTTCTGCCGGGGCGATCACGTAGTACGCTGGAATCGCGTGCTGGTTGTTCGGTAGGCTGATTTCTTTGATCACGGCACCGAGGCCTTCCAGCGTCTTGACGCTGTTGTGCACCAGCTCCGCGATACGCGGGTCGAGGCCGGCGCTGAAGTATTCCTTTGGCACGCCGATGCGCAGGCCTTTGAGCGAGGTGTTCAGGCTGGCGCTGTAGTCCGGCACGGGCTCATCGATGCTGGTGGAGTCCTGCTTATCGAACCCTGCCATGCCTTGTAACAAAATCGCGCAGTCTTCAGCCGTGCGTGCCAGCGGGCCACCCTGATCGAGGCTGGACGCGTAGGCGATCATGCCCCAGCGGGAAACGCGACCGTACGTCGGCTTCAAACCGGTGAGGTTGGTGAACGCGGCCGGCTGGCGAATCGAGCCGCCGGTATCGGTGGCGGTGGCGGCGGGCAGGAAGCGCGCAGCCACTGCGGCAGCCGAACCACCGGAGGAACCGCCGGGCACGTGGTCCAGGTTCCAGGGGTTTTTCACTGCGCCGTAGTAGCTCGACTCGTTGGCCGACCCCATGGCGAATTCGTCCATGTTGGTCTTGCCCAGGGTCACGGCGCCGGCGGCGGCCAGCTTGGACACCACGGTGGCGTCGTAGGGCGCCTTGAAGTTGTCGAGCATCTTCGAGCCGCAGCTGGTGCGAATGCCCTGGGTGCAGAACAAGTCCTTGTGGGCAATAGGTGCGCCCAGCAGCGCGCCATTTTCACCGTTGGCGCGACGTGCGTCGGCAGCCTTGGCCTGGCTCAGGGCCAGCTCTTCGGTGAGGCTGATGAAGCTGTTAACCTTTGGATCGAGCTCGGCGATACGCGCAAGCAGGGTCTTGGTCAGCTCTTCGGAAGAAAACTTTTTGTCGGCGAGACCGCGGGCGATCTCGGCCAGAGTCATGTGATGCATTGCAGGCTCTTTCCCTTTAGTCGATGACTTTCGGAACCAGGTACAGGCCGTTTTCGACCGCTGGCGCGATGGACTGGTAAGCCTCGCGATTATTATGCTCGGTCACGACGTCTGCGCGCAGGCGCTGGCTGGCTTCCAGTGGATGAGCCAGGGGCTCGATGCCGTCGGTATTCACGGCCTGCATTTGGTCGACCAGCCCGAGAATACTGTTCAGGGCTGCGGTGGTCTGTGGAAGATCGGCATCATTAAGGCCAAGCGAGGCCAGATGCGCGATTTTTTCCACGTCGGAGCGTTCAAGTGTCATGGGAATCTCCAGTGGAAAACAGAACGGAGGCTGTCCGTGTGTTAGATTGTCGGAACACTACCGCATTTCTACGGTCTTACGGCCGCGATTGTGGGGGTTGGTGCACAGAAAGTCGGCCAATTTAGCACATTGGCGCCTTGCCCAAAATCCCTGTCGTTGTTAGAGTTTGCCGCACTTTTTTACCCACGCGTTGCCTAGGGTCCCTTTCCCATGTTCAAGAAACTGCGTGGCATGTTTTCCAGCGATCTTTCCATTGACCTGGGCACTGCCAACACCCTTATTTACGTGCGCGAGCGCGGTATCGTCCTGAATGAGCCATCAGTTGTGGCCATTCGGACCCATGGTAATCAGAAAAGTGTCGTTGCCGTCGGCACCGAGGCCAAGCGCATGCTCGGCCGCACACCAGGCAATATTGCCGCCATTCGTCCGATGAAAGATGGCGTGATCGCTGACTTCAGTGTCTGCGAGAAGATGCTGCAGTACTTCATCAACAAGGTTCATGAAAACAGTTTCCTGCAGCCCAGCCCTCGTGTGCTGATCTGCGTTCCGTGCAAGTCCACCCAGGTTGAGCGTCGTGCCATCCGTGAATCGGCCCTCGGCGCCGGTGCCCGCGAAGTGTTCCTGATCGAAGAGCCAATGGCTGCTGCGATCGGTGCCGGCCTGCCGGTTGAAGAAGCCCGCGGTTCGATGGTGGTGGATATCGGTGGTGGTACCACTGAAATCGCCCTGATTTCCCTGAACGGTGTGGTGTATGCCGAATCCGTACGTGTAGGCGGCGACCGTTTCGACGAAGCGATCATCACCTATGTGCGTCGTAACTACGGCAGCCTGATTGGTGAGTCCACTGCTGAGCGCATCAAGCAGGAAATCGGTACCGCTTACCCGGGCGGCGAAGTGCGCGAAGTTGATGTTCGCGGTCGCAACCTGGCCGAAGGCGTTCCACGTGCTTTCACTCTGAACTCCAATGAAGTGCTGGAAGCTCTGCAAGAGTCCCTGGCCACCATTGTTCAGGCTGTGAAGAGCGCCCTGGAGCAATCGCCGCCGGAATTGGCTTCCGACATCGCCGAGCGTGGCTTGGTGTTGACCGGTGGTGGCGCCTTGCTGCGCGACCTCGACAAACTGCTGGCCCAGGAAACCGGCCTGCCGGTGATCGTCGCCGAAGACCCGCTGACCTGCGTCGCCCGTGGCGGTGGCCGTGCACTGGAAATGATGGATAAACACACCATGGACCTGCTCTCCAGCGAATGAGTCATTGCTGGTAAGCCCATGTTTCGCCAACAGGCAGCACTTTGCAGTGCTGCCTGTTGGCGTTTATCTTCTTCAATCTGCATCCAGGCCGGTTAGATGCCGTATGAATAAAGAGAACATTTGTCTGGGAGGAGCGGCCTATTAAACCGCTTTTCGCCAAAGGCCCCTCATTGGGCGTGCGCCTGTTGGTGCTGGTCGTGCTTTCGGTCGCGCTGATGGTGGTCGATGCCCGCTTCGCATTGCTTAAGCCCGTGCGCAGCCGGATGTCGCTGGTGTTGATGCAGGCTTACTGGATCACCGACCTGCCGCAACGTCTGTACCAGGGCGTGGCCAGCCAATTTGGCAGCCGCACTGAGCTGGTTGCCGAGAACGAAAAACTCAAGACCGAAAACCTGCTGTTGCAGGGGCGCATGCAAAAGCTCGCGGCCCTCACCGAACAGAATGTTCGGCTGCGCGAGTTGCTTAATTCCTCCGCGTTGGTCAACGAAAAGGTCGAAGTGGCCGAGTTGATCGGCATGGACCCCAACCCCTTTACCCACCGCATCATCATCAACAAAGGTGAGCGCGACGGTGTGGTCCTCGGCCAGCCGGTGCTTGATGCACGTGGCCTGATGGGCCAGGTGGTTGAGCTGATGCCCTACACCTCGCGGGTATTGCTGCTGACGGACACCACTCACAGCATTCCAGTGCAGGTCAACCGCAACGGCCTGCGTGCGATTGCTAGCGGCACCGGCAACCCCGAGCGCCTGGAACTGCGCCATGTGGCCGATACCGCCGACATCAAGGAAGGCGACCTGTTGGTCAGCTCCGGCCTGGGTCAGCGTTTCCCGGCGGGTTATCCGGTGGCGACGGTGAAGGAAGTGATCCACGATTCCGGTCAGCCGTTCGCCATTGTGCGTGCCGTACCAACTGCCGCCTTGAACCGCAGTCGCTACCTGCTGCTGGTGTTCAGCGACAATCGCACCCCGGAAGAGCGTGCCAACGACGCCGCCCAGGCTCAGGAAGCGGAGGACCAGAAGAACGGCACGGCGCCGATCATTCCGGCCGCCGCGCCTAAGCCTGCCGCTGCCGCACCGGCTTTGCCGGCGGTGACTCCGGCTGTGGCCACGCCCGTCAAGCCAGTGGCGCACCCGGTTAAACCGGCCGCGACCAAACCACCTGCGTCGACGCCGGCTGCTGCAACCCCCGCGACTAAACCGCCTGCTGCTCCGGCTGCGCGCCCAGCCGCTACCGCCCCGGCAACCACGCGGCAGAGGGAGGAATAATGGCCGGTACTCATTCGCAAAATGGCTGGATTGTCTGGCTGACTTTCGCCATCGGTTTGCTGCTCAGCGTTTCGCCGCTGCCACAGTTCATGGAAATTTTGCGCCCGCTCTGGTTGGCGCTGTTGCTGGCTTTCTGGTCGCTGAACCTACCGCATAAAGTCGGTATGGTCACCGCCATGTTCCTGGGTCTGGCGGAAGATGTGCTCTATGGCACCTTGCTGGGCCAGAACGCGTTGATCCTGACCCTGATCACTTTCCTGGTGCTGTCGTTGCAGCAGCGTCTGCGCATGTTCCCGATGTGGCAGCAGTGCCTGGTGATCCTGGTTATCTTCGGCCTGGCGCAGCTTGTTCAGCTGTGGCTAAGCGCCTTGACCGGTAACCGGCAGCCGACCCTTGCGCTGGTGTTGCCGGCCCTGGTCAGCGCCTTGCTGTGGCCATGGATCAGTTTCGGCCTGCGTGGGTTGTGTCGTCGCTATAAGATCAATTGAATGGATTGCGAGGCTCTGCCTGGTTATCGAACCCTACAGGGAGAGTCTGCAATGAACTCGCTTTACCTGGCCTCGGGCTCACCGAGGCGGCGTGAACTGCTGACCCAGATCGGTGTGCCCTTCACCGTGGTCAGCGCCGCCATTGATGAAACCCCTCTTTCAAACGAATCTGCTGTTTCCTACGTCGAGCGTTTAGCGCGGGGCAAGGCAGCGGCGGGTTTTGCTGCGCTTGAACGCCCTGCTGGCGCCTGTGTGCTGGGGGCCGATACTGCGGTGATCGTCGAGGGCCTAATCCTCGGCAAACCCGCGGACCAAGCCGATGCCTTGGCGATGTTGATGGCCCTGTCGGGGCGTGAACACGAAGTGCTCACTGCCATATCCCTTACCGACGGCCAGCGTTGCGAAACCCGATGTGTCAGCAGTCGTGTCCTTTTTCGTGGGATTTCTGTCGAGGAGGCTACAACCTACTGGCACAGCGGTGAACCTCAGGACAAAGCAGGCAGCTATGCTATCCAAGGGTTGGGTTCGGTGTTTGTCGCCGGCCTCAATGGCAGTTATTCCGCCGTGGTAGGGCTGCCGGTGTGCGAAACCGCGCAACTGCTCGACCAATTCGGCATACCCTGTTGGCAAAACCTTACCGCGCGCTGAACGCCTTTACTTGCGCGCCCAGCCTTAAGCGACCGGTCACTATTGTGAAAACGCCTGAACGAGACCTAGCCATGAGTGAAGAGATTCTGATCAATATCACGCCGATGGAATCGCGCGTGGCGGTGGTAGAGAACGGTGTTCTGCAAGAAGTGCACGTGGAGCGCACCCAGAGGCGCGGTATCGTCGGCAATATCTTCAAAGGCAAGGTAGTGCGGGTATTGCCGGGGATGCAGGCGGCATTTGTCGATATCGGCCTGGACCGAGCTGCGTTTATCCATGCCTCCGAGATTTCCCTGCGCGAAGGCCCGGCGGTCGAAAGTATCAGCGCCCTGGTGCATGAAGGGCAGAGCCTGGTGGTGCAAGTCACCAAGGACCCCATCGGCTCGAAGGGCGCACGCCTGACCACTCAGCTGTCGATTCCGTCGCGTTACCTGGTGTACATGCCGCGTACCGCGCATGTCGGCATTTCCCTGAAGATCGAGGACGAAGCCGAGCGCGAGCGCCTGAAAAAGGTGGTCAGCGACTGCGTGGCGGCCGAGGGCATCAAGGAAGCCGGTGGGTTTATCCTGCGCACCGCCGCTGAAGGCGCTGGTGCCGATGAGATCCTCATGGACATCCGCTACCTGCGACGCCTGTGGGACCAGATCGATGCCCAGATCAAGACCATCAGTGCGCCCAGCGTTATTTATGAAGACTTGGGCCTGGCCCTGCGTACGTTGCGCGACTTGGTCAGCCCCAAGATTGAGAAAATTCGCATCGACTCGCGGGAAACTTTCCAGCGCACCACGCAATTCGTTGCCGAATTGATGCCGGAAATTGCCGACCGCCTGGAACACTACCCCGGCGAGCGGCCGATCTTCGACCTGTATGGCGTCGAAGACGAAATCCAGAAAGCCCTGGAACGCAAGGTGCCGCTCAAATCCGGCGGCTACCTGGTGGTGGACCCGGCAGAAGCCATGACCACCATCGACGTCAACACCGGCGCATTTGTTGGTCATCGCAACCTTGAAGAAACCATTTTCAAGACCAACCTCGAAGCGGCCACCGCGATTGCCCGCCAGATGCGCCTGCGCAACCTGGGCGGGATCATCATCATCGATTTCATCGACATGGAAGATGAAGAGCACCAGCGCCAGGTGCTGCGTACCCTCGAGAAGCAGTTGGAGCGCGATCACGCCAAGACCAACATCATCGGCATTACCGAGTTGGGCCTGGTGCAAATGACCCGCAAGCGCACCCGCGAAAGCCTTGAGCAGGTGCTGTGCGAGCCGTGCAGCAGCTGCCAGGGACGCGGTAAATTGAAGACCCCGGAAACGGTTTGCTACGAGATTTTCCGCGAAATCCTACGAGAGGCACGTGCCTACCAGGCCGAAGGTTATAGAGTGCTAGCCAACCAAAAAGTGGTGGACCGGCTGCTGGACGAAGAGTCCGGCAACGTTGCCGAACTGGAAGGGTTTATCGGGCGCACGATACGCTTCCAGGTTGAAACCATGTATTCCCAGGAACAATACGACGTGGTGCTGCTCTGATCCCCAATCGTTTTCTTTTTATGCGACTGGCAGACCTTGATCTGCCGTCCGACTACCGCCTCGAGGGTCGCCTGACATGGAGCGTCTGATACGCTTTTTTGCCGCTTTGACCCGTTGGGGCCTTGGGCTTTGTGCCTTGCTGCTGGTATTGGCAGCGGTGTATGTGAGTCTGGGGCGTGAATTGACGCCGCTGGTGGCCGAGTACCGTGCGGATGTCGAGGTCAAGGCCCAGGCTGCGGTGGGCATGCCTGTGCACATCGGCAGCTTGGAAGGCCGCTGGAGCGGCTTCGCGCCGGTATTGCTGGCCCATGATGTGATGGTGGGCGAGGGCAACAGTGGCTTGCGCCTGGACCAGGTTGAAGTGGTACCGGACATCTGGGCCAGCGTTGTGGCCCGCGAAGTGCGCATTGCGCACTTGCAAGTCAGTGGCCTGCAACTCAGTGCCAAGGAAGACAAGGACGGGAAATGGGTCCTGCAAGGCCTGCCGTTGCAGGACGACCAGCCGCTGGACCCGGAGCAGTTGCTCAAGCGCATGCAGTTGGTCAAGCGTGTGTCGCTGCTCGACAGCCAGGTGACGTTGCAACCGTTTGACCATGCGCCAGTGACCCTGACGTATGTCGGCCTCAGCTTGCATACCGGCATCACCCGCCAACGCTTGGATGTGCGCTTGACCTTGCCGGACGGCCAGCCCCTTGCCATGAGTCTGCGCACGCGTATTCGTGCCAGCCAGTGGAAAGACGCTGAAGTCCAGGCCTATCTGAGCCTGCCGCAAAGCGAGTGGGCCAAATGGATTCCTGCCAAGCTGACCCAGCAGTGGAAACTCACCCAGTTCAAGGCCGGTGGCGAATTCTGGCTGAACTGGGCCAACGGTACCGTACAGAGTGCGGTGGCGCGTCTGAACTCTGCGCAGGTCAAGGGCAGCTACGCCGATCGCAAGCCCGTGCATATCGAAAACCTTGCGCTCACCGCCTACCTGCAACGCAGTGACACGGGTCTCAAGGTGCTGTTCGACTCACTGGCGATGAACCTGGGGGAAACGCGCTGGGAGTCGCGCGTGCAACTGCAGCAAACCCTGGCCACCGACAAGGCTCAGGAAGTCTGGAAGCTGCAGGCCGACCGCCTTGACCTGACGCCAATCACGCCACTGCTCAACGCCCTGGCACCGCTGCCGGAAGGGTTCGCCAAGACTGTAGAGCACCTCAAGGCCACTGGCATGCTGCGTAATGTGCTGGTGGATTTTCGCCCTCAAGACACTACCGATCAAAAACTCAGCTTCGCTGCCAACCTCGAGCGTATCGGTTTTGATGCCTACTCTGGCGCGCCGGCCGCGCGTAACGTCTCCGGCAGCATCAGCGGCGACTTGGGCCAGGGCGAGTTGCGCATGGACAGCAAGGACTTTTCCCTGCACCTCGATCCGATCTTTGCCAAGCCGTGGCACTACATCCAGGCCAATGCGCGCCTGACGTGGAAGCTGGACAAAGAAGGCTTCACCCTGATCGCCCCTTATATCAAGGTGCTGGGCGAAGAGGGCAAGGTGGCGGCTGACTTCCTGATTCGCCTACATTTTGACCACAGCCAGGAAGACTACATGGACCTGCGCGTCGGCATGGTCGAGGGTGATGGGCGCTTCACCCCCAAATACTTGCCGGCGGTATTGAGCCCCGCGCTGGATGAATGGTTGCGCACGGCGATTCTCAAGGGCGCGGTGGATCAAGGGTTCTTCCAGTACCAGGGTTCGCTGAACCACGACGCGCTGCCGGCTTCGCGCAATATCAGCCTGTTTTTCAAGGTGCATGACGCCGAACTGGCCTTTCAGCCTGGCTGGCCCCATGTGAGCAAGGTTAATGGTGAAGTGTTTGTCGAGGAAAGCGGTGTGCGCATCCTGGCCAGCAAAGGCCAGTTGCTCGACACGAAGGTCAAGGACATCTACGTCAATATCCCTCACGCACCTGCGGGCAAGGACAGTCACCTGTTGCTCACCGGTAATTTTGCCGGTGGCTTGGGCGATGGTCTGAAAATCCTCCAGGAAGCGCCGATTGGCACCGCATCGACGTTCGCCGGATGGAAGGGTGAGGGCGACTTGCAAGGCAGCCTTGACCTGGATATTCCGTTGACCAAGGGTGCCGATCCAAAAATCGTGGTGGACTTCAAAGCCGATAAGTCGCGCTTGCAACTGGCTGAGCCGACCCTGGACCTGACCCAACTCAAGGGTGATTTCCGTTTTGACAGCACTAAAGGCCTCAGTGGCCAGAACATCACGGCTCAAGCGTTCGACCGGCCGATCACCGCGCAGATTTTCGCCGATGGCAAGCCGGGCAGCATCAGCACCCGCGTGGCTGCAAAGGGCCAGGTGACGGTCAAGCGGCTGACGGACTGGTTGAAAGTCAGCCAACCGCTGCCGGTGTCCGGCGATATTCCCTACCAACTGCAATTGACCCTGGACGGCGCGGACAGCCAACTGATGGTCAGTTCCAACCTCAAAGGTGTGGTGGTGGATTTGCCCGCTCCGTTCGGGATGCCAGCCAACCAGGGGCGTGACAGTGTGTTTCGCATGACCTTGCAGGGCGCCGAGCGCCGTTATTGGTTCGATTACGGCGAACTGGCGAGCTTCACCTTTGCTGCGCCACCGGACAGATTCAATGATGGCCGCGGTGAACTGTTCCTCGGGGATGGGGGCGCCGTGCTGCCGGGTGCCAAGGGTTTGCGCATTCGTGGTGTGCTCTCGGAGCTGGACATCGATCCGTGGAAAAAGCTGGTGAACCAGTACGCCGGCAATGACCCGGGGGGGAGTGCCAAGCAACTGCTGAGCAGTGCCGACTTCAAAGTCGGCAAACTCACCGGTCTGGGCACCCAGTTCGATCAGGTCAACCTGCAACTCAACCGCAAACAGGCGGCCTGGGGCTTGCAGCTCGACAGCCAGCAGGCCAAGGGCACAGTCAACCTGCCTGACGCCAAGGGCGCGCCGATTGCGATCAACCTGCAATATGTGAAACTGCCGGGGGGGGATCCGACGGTGCAGGCGGACGAAAACGCGCCGGACCCTTTGGCAAGTATTGATCCCAAGGATATTCCGGCGCTGGATATTTCCATTGATCAGCTGTTCCAGGGCCCGGAACTGGTGGGCGCCTGGTCGCTGAACATCCGCCCGACCGCCCAAGGCCTGGTCTTCAATAACCTGGACCTGGGCCTCAAGGGTATGCAGCTCAAGGGGGCCGGTGGTTGGGAGGGGGCGGCGGGCGATAGCAGCAGTTGGTACAAGGGCCGTTTGGACGGTAAGAATATCGCCGATGTGCTCAAGGGTTGGGGCTATGCTCCCACCGTCACCAGCCATGATTTCCACTTGGATGTGGATGGTCGCTGGCCTGGTTCGCCGGCCTATGTCGGGCCTAAGCGCTTCTCCGGCAGCTTGGATGCGGCTTTCCGCAACGGTCAGTTCGTGGAAGTGGAGGGTGGCGCCCAGGCCCTGCGGGTGTTCGGCCTGCTGAACTTCAACTCCATCGGGCGCCGGTTGCGTCTGGACTTCTCGGACTTGCTCGGCAAGGGCTTGAGCTATGACCGAGTCAAAGGTTTGTTGGCGGCGAGTAACGGTGTGTTCGTAACCCGTGAACCGATCACCATGACTGGGCCTTCTACCAACCTGGAGCTCAACGGCACCCTGGACCTGGTAGCAGACCGTGTCGACGCCAAGCTGCTGGTCACCCTGCCGGTTACCAATAACCTGCCGATCGCGGCGCTGATCGTGGGGGCGCCCGCCATTGGTGGCGCGCTGTTCCTGATCGACAAGCTGATTGGTGATCGTGTTGCACGCTTCGCGAGCGTGCAATACAAGGTCGAAGGGCCCTGGAAGGACCCGAAAATCACCTTCGACAAGCCATTTGAAAAACCAAACTGAGAGCCTGTGGAGTAGCATGGCCGCATGCTTTTTCTGGAGTGTCGGCCCATGTCCTTTGCGGTAATTCAAATGGTCAGCCAGAGCGATGTGCTGGCCAACCTGGCCCAGGCCCGGCGCTTGCTGGAGCAGGCTGCGGCGGGTGGGGCGAAGCTGGCGGTGCTGCCGGAAAACTTCGCCGGCATGGGGCGTCGCGATATAGCTGATATCGGCCGCGCCGAGGCGCTGGGCGAAGGTCCGATCCTGCCGTGGTTGAAACAGACCGCCCGCGACCTCACCTTATGGATAGTGGCAGGCACTTTGCCGTTGCCGCCAGAGGGCCAACCGCACGCCAAGTCCAACGCCTGCTCGCTGCTGGTTGATGATCGCGGCGAAATCGTTGCCCGTTACGACAAGCTGCACCTTTTCGATGTGGATGTCGCTGATGCTCGCGGTCGTTACCGTGAATCCGACGACTATGCTTTCGGGGGTAATGTGGTGGTGGCAGATACGCCCGTCGGCCGTTTGGGCTTGACGGTGTGTTACGACTTGCGCTTCCCCGAGCTCTACAGCGAGTTGCGTGCGGCGGGGGCTGAATTGATTACGGCGCCTTCGGCGTTTACGGCAGTGACCGGTGCCGCCCATTGGGACGTGCTGGTTCGCGCACGGGCCATCGAGACCCAGTGCTACCTGCTGGCGGCGGCTCAGGGTGGCGTACACCCGGGCCCACGGGAAACCCATGGCCACGCGGCCATTGTCGACCCTTGGGGGCGTGTGCTGACGCAACAGGATAGAGGCGAAGCGGTGTTGCTTGCCGAGCGCGATAGCAGTGAACAGGCGTCGATAAGGGCGCGTATGCCGGTGGTCAGCCATCGGCGCTTTTTCTCGCAGGGCGCACAGCGGCCTGCTTCGGAACGATGAATTTAAGGCCATACCTATGAGCGAGTTGTTGTCCTCAGTCAGTGAACACCTCCTGGCACCCGGTGGCGTGACCATCGAAAGCTTGCAAACCGTGCTCGGCGATCTGGCCGGACCGGGCATTGATGCGGCTGACCTGTATTTCCAGGGCCAAATCTCCGAGTCCTGGTCCCTGGAAGACGGGATCGTCAAGGAAGGCAGCTTCAATCTCGACCAGGGTGTCGGCGTGCGTGCGCAATCCGGTGAAAAAACCGGCTTTGCCTACAGCAACGCGATCACCCTGGAAGCCTTGGGCCTGGCGGCGCGTGCTGCGCGCTCAATCTCCCGGGCTGGCCAAAATGGCACGGTTCAGGCGTTCAGCACTCAAGATGTGGCGCAGTTGTACGCGCCGGATAACCCGTTGGAGGTCATCAGTCGTGCGGAAAAGGTCGAGCTGCTCAAGCGTATCGACGTGGCCACCCGCGCCCTCGATCCGCGTATCCAACAGGTTACCGTGAGCATGGCCGGTGTGTGGGAACGCATTCTGGTGGCATCCACCGACGGCGGCCTGGCGGCGGATGTACGGCCGCTGGTGCGCTTCAATGTGAGTGTGATCGTAGAGCAGAACGGTCGCCGCGAGCGCGGTGGCCATGGCGGCGGCGGGCGTACCGACTACCGCTACTTCCTCAACGACGACCGTGCCATGGGCTATGCCCGTGAGGCCCTGCGCCAGGCGCTGGTCAACCTGGAAGCCATTCCGGCGCCGGCGGGTACCTTGCCGGTGGTGCTGGGGTCGGGCTGGTCCGGCGTACTGCTGCACGAAGCGGTCGGCCATGGGCTGGAAGGTGACTTCAACCGCAAGGGCAGTTCGGCCTACAGCGGTCGCATGGGCGAGAGGGTTGCCTCCAAGCTGTGCACCATCGTCGATGACGGCACCCTCGCCGGGCGTCGTGGCTCGCTGAGCGTCGATGACGAAGGTACGCCGACCGAGTGCACCACCCTGATCGAAAACGGCGTGCTCAAGGGCTACATGCAAGACAAGCTCAACGCCCGCTTGATGGGCGTGGCGCGCACCGGTAACGGCCGTCGCGAATCCTACGCGCACCTGCCGATGCCACGCATGACCAACACCTACATGCTCGGTGGCGAAAGCGACCCGGCGGAAATCATCGCTTCGGTGAAGCGCGGCATCTACTGCGCCAACCTCGGTGGCGGCCAGGTGGACATCACCAGCGGCAAGTTCGTGTTCTCCACCAGCGAGGCGTACCTGATCGAAGACGGCAAGATTACTGCGCCGGTCAAAGGGGCAACGTTGATTGGTAACGGTCCGGAAGCCATGAGCAAGGTGTCGATGGTCGGTAACGACCTGTCGCTCGACAGCGGCGTGGGCACGTGCGGGAAGGACGGGCAGTCGGTGCCGGTGGGGGTCGGGCAGCCAACGCTGAAAATTGATGCGATCACCGTGGGTGGCACGGGCTCGTAAGAAAGTTGGAGCTTCGGGTGGCGAAGACCACCACCCGGGGAAGAGGATCAGCGCAGGCCGCGTTGAGTCTCGTCCAGCTCTCGGATGTACTTGAAGATTTTACGGCTGGTGGCCGGCGCTTTGTTATGCGCCTGCTCGTGCTGGGCCTGACGGATCAGGGAGCGCAGTTGCTGGCGGTCCGCGTCCGGGTAGTCCAGTACAAATTTCTCCAGCACGGCGTCATCGCCCGCGATCAGGCGATCACGCCAACGCTCCAGGTTATGGAAGCGTTCGTTGTACTGGCGAGTGGAGGCATCGGTTTGATCAAGCAAAGCCAGAATGGCGTCAGTGTCCTGATCGCGCATGAGTTTGCCGATAAACATGATGTGCCGTTTACGCGCGATATTCGCGGTGTGCTTGGGCGCATCAGCCAAGGCCCGGCGCATTTCGTCGGTCAAAGGCAGTTTTGCAATCAAATCTTTCTTGAGCGTTGTAAGGCGCTCGCCAAGGTCAACCAGAGCATGCAGCTCGCGTTTGACCTGGGTTTTGCTTTTCTCCCCATCGAGGGAGTCGTCGTAAGAATCAACCATGGTGGCAGTCCGCAAAGAAACGCCGCCATGATAACCAGTCGGGGGCCGCTTGTCCGGCCCGGTCGCTCGATGGCCTTAACCGAAAGCAGAATTTGAGTGGAGAAAACCATGAGTGCAGCCCAAAGCGTCGGTCCGCAAGCGTTACCGGCACTGCAGGAACAAGTCGAGCAGATCCTTGCCGAGGCCAAGCGCCAGGGGGCCAGTGCCTGTGAGGTGGCGGTGTCGCTGGAGCAGGGGCTGTCGACGTCGGTCCGCCAGCGTGAAGTGGAAACCGTTGAGTTCAATCGCGATCAAGGGTTTGGCATCACCTTGTATGTCGGGCAGCGCAAAGGTTCGGCCAGTACGTCGGCCAGTGGCTCGGAAGCGATTCGCGAAACGGTGGCGGCTGCGTTGGCGATTGCCAAGCACACCTCGGAGGATGAAAGCTCGGGTTTGGCCGATAAGGCGCTGATGGCCAAGGACCTTAAGGATTTCGATCTGTTCCACGCCTGGGACATCACGCCCGAGCAAGCCATCGAACAGGCATTGATCTGTGAAGCGGCGGCGTTCGACGCCGATATCCGCATCAAGAATGCTGATGGCACCACGTTGAGTACGCATCAGGGCTGCCGCGTGTATGGCAACAGTCATGGTTTTATCGGCGGTTATGCGTCCACTCGTCATAGCCTGAGCTGCGTGATGATTGCCGAAGCCAACGGGCAGATGCAGCGCGATTACTGGTACGACGTGAATCGCCAGGGCGATTTACTGGCGGACCCGGTGAGCATTGGCCAGCGTGCTGCGCAGCGTGCCGCAAGCCGCCTGGGCGCGCGCCCGGTGCCGACCTGCGAAGTGCCTGTGTTGTTTTCAGCAGAACTTGCCGGTGGGTTGTTCGGCAGCTTCCTGGGGGCGATTTCCGGTGGCAACTTGTACCGTAAATCCTCGTTCCTGGAAGGTGCAATTGGCCAGAAGCTGTTTCCCGAATGGCTGACCATCGATGAACGCCCGCACCTGATGCGTGCCATGGGCAGCACGTCGTTCGATGGTGATGGCCTGGCGACTTATGCCAAGCCGTTCGTCGAGAACGGCGAGTTGGTCTCCTACGTATTGGGTACATACTCCGGCCGCAAACTCGGCCTGCCAAGCACGGCGAACTCCGGTGGCGTGCACAACCTGTTTGTCACCCATGGCGATGAAGACCAGGCGGCGTTGCTGCGGCGCATGGGCCGTGGCTTGCTAGTCACGGAATTGATGGGCCATGGCCTGAACATGGTCACCGGTGATTACTCCCGTGGCGCGGCGGGGTTCTGGGTAGAAAACGGCGAGATTCAGTTTGCCGTTCAGGAAGTGACTATCGCTGGCAACATGCGCGATATGTTCAAGCAGATCGTTGCCGTGGGTAATGATTTGGAACTGCGCAGCAACATTCGCACAGGTTCTGTGCTGATCGAGCGGATGACCGTCGCCGGCAGCTAACCCCTCAACGCTCCCTGAAAAAGGCGCGCCATCCCACGGATGGCGCGCCTTTTTTGTAACTCTATCGTGAGACGAATCCTTTGGCATGCTTGTTTTGATTCTTAATATCATTTAATAATTAATATCATTATCGAGCGAGTGTGGATCATGAGTTCTGTCCTGCATGAGGATCCTTATCTGGAAAGCTGGCGCTGGATGAGTCGTCAAATCCGCTGCGCACTCGATCCAAATGAGCCTCGCCTGATCGAGCATTACCTCAACGAAGGTCGATACCTGGCGTGCTGCACCGCGACCCATCCCTGGACGATCGCTGAGACCTCATTGCGCTTATTGCTCGACACCGCCAGCGATATAGCGCTGCCGTGGCACTGGCGTTCCGTTTGCCTGGACCAGGCCTGGCGTCCACTGCGCGACCTGGAACAGCTTTCTCAATGTGCCTGCCGTCTCAAGCGCTGGCAAACCTTTGCCTGGCAATTGGCGACCTGCGAATTGCTGCCGTCTATTTCTCACTCCGACCTCGTGCAAGGATCTAACGATGAGTAACACCCGTATCGAACGCGACAGCATGGGCGAGCTGCAAGTGCCTGCCGAAGCCTTGTATGGCGCTCAAACCCAGCGTGCGGTGAACAACTTCCCGATCAGCCATCAACGCATGCCGGCGCAGTTCATTCGCGCCCTGATCTTGGCCAAGGTTGCGGCAGCCAAGGTTAACGTCGACCTCGAACAAATCAGCGCAGGGCAGGGCAAGGCTATTGTCGATGCGGCCCAAGGCCTGCTGGAAGGCGATTTCATGCCGCATTTCCCGGTGGATATTTTCCAGACCGGTTCCGGCACCAGTTCCAACATGAATGCCAACGAGGTGATTGCCACCCTCGCCAGTCGTTTGCTCGGCGAGCCGGTCAACCCCAATGACCACGTGAACTGCGGTCAAAGCAGCAATGACATCATTCCAACCACCCTCCACGTCAGCGCCGCATTGGTGCTGCATGAGCAAACACTGCCGGCCCTGTTGCACCTCGTTCAAGTCATCGAGCAGAAGGCCGAAGAGGTTCACCCGTTCATCAAGACTGGCCGCACTCACTTAATGGATGCCATGCCGGTACGCATGAGCCAGGTGCTCAATGGCTGGGCGCAGCAACTCAAGGCTAATATCGCGCATTTGCAGGACCTTCTACCAAGTCTGCAAGCGCTGGCCCAGGGCGGCACAGCGGTTGGCACCGGGATCAACGCACACCCGCAATTCGCTGCGCGATTCAGCCAGCAGTTGAGCAGCCTGACTGGTGTGAAATTCACCCCAGGCAAAAACCTGTTCGCGTTGATCGGCTCCCAGGACACCGCCGTCGCCGTTTCCGGCCAGTTGAAAACCACCGCCGTGTCGTTGATGAAAATCGCCAACGACCTGCGCTGGATGAACTCCGGCCCGCTCGCAGGCCTTGGTGAAATCGAACTGCAAGGCCTGCAGCCTGGCTCTTCGATCATGCCTGGCAAGGTCAACCCAGTGATCCCGGAAGCGACGGCCATGGTCGCCGCGCAGGTCATCGGCAATGACACAGTGATCACCATCGCTGGTCAATCGGGCAACTTCGAGCTGAATGTGATGCTGCCGATCATCGCCCAGAACCTGCTCAGCAGCCTCGAATTACTGGCCAATTCCAGCCGTCTACTGGCGGACAAGGCCATCGCCAGCTTCAAGGTCAATGAAGCCAAGCTCAAGGAAGCGCTGTCGCGCAACCCGATTTTGGTCACCGCACTCAACCCGATCATCGGTTACCAAAAGGCCGCTGAAATTGCCAAGAAGGCGTATCAGCAAGGCCGTCCGGTGATTGATGTCGCCCTCGAGCACACCGACCTGCCGCGCAGCCAACTGGAAGTCCTGCTGGATCCGGAAAAGCTGACGGCCGGCGGCGTGTAATCACCGACCCTGCTTTGGAGGCTCACCATGGAGCACTGGAAACGCACGATCGAACGGGCCAATCGCTGCTTTATGGCGGGCGAGTTGGTTGACGCTCGCGAGGCCTATTTGCAAGCCCTGGCCTTGGCTCAAGTGCTGCTCGAGCGCTGGGCGGATGCCGACGAAGCAGTGGCGGCGAGCGTCATTTCTCATCACAACCTGGCGGACTTGCACCTGCGCCTGAACCAGCCGGAAGAAAGCGCGGAATACCTTTGCGCTATTCACCAGCGTCTTTTGCAGACCATGCAGGACTCGCGTCTGAGCCCGCAATTGCGGGAAGCGGCCCTGCGCCAGAGCAGCAAGACCTACGTCGAGCTACTGAATTTCATCAGCGATCACGGCGAGTACCCGCGTACCCATCGCTTGCTGGGCGGTACTGCGGCGCAGCCGACCACTCCTCATTACGGAGCACATTGATATGACCTACACCTTGCCTGCCTTGCCTTACGCCTACGACGCCTTGGAACCGCATATCGATGCGCAAACCATGGAGATCCATTACACCAAGCACCACCAGACCTATATCAACAACCTTAATGCCGCAGTTGAGGGCACTGAGTTTGCGGGCTGGCCGGTGGAAAAACTGGTATCCAGCGTGCAGCAGTTGCCGGAAAAACTTCGTGCAGCCGTGATTAACCAAGGCGGCGGCCACGCCAACCACTCGCTGTTCTGGGCCGTGATGTCGCCCAAAGGTGGTGGTAAGCCCGAGGGCGCACTGGGCAAAGCGATCGAGGAACAACTGGGCGGTTTCGACAGCTTCAAGGATGCTTTCACCAAAGCCGCGTTGACGCGCTTCGGTAGCGGCTGGGCCTGGCTGAGCGTCACCCCGCAAAAAACCCTGGTGGTGGAAAGCAGCGGCAATCAGGACAGCCCCCTGATGAGCGGTAATACGCCGATCCTCGGCCTCGACGTCTGGGAGCACGCCTACTACCTGCTTTATCAGAACCGTCGCCCGGAATACGTCAATGCGTTCTACAGTGTCATTAACTGGCCTGAAGTCGCCGCACGCTATCAGGCCGCTGTGGCCTGACATCCACCCCTGTAACAAGATCTAAGGCCGACTATGGGCACTGACACACTGGCGATCAGCAGCGGGCGGATGTTTCGTTATGCACTTGGCTCGCTGCTGCTATTGGCAGGTACTGCATTGCTGGTGGCCCACGGGCTGGCCTGGCTTGACTTGGAACCGCGCATTCTGCGGGCCCTGCAGGGCGGGTCCATCTGCGCACTCGGCACGGCGCTCGGCGCGGTGCCTGTGCTGGTCATTCGGCGGATGCCGGTGGCGTTGAGCGATACACTGCTGGGCTTTGGGGCAGGGGTGATGCTCGCTGCGACGGCGTTTTCGCTGATCGTGCCAGGCATTGCCGCGGCTGAAAGCTTGGGATTGTCGCCCTGGGAGGCCAGTGGCTTGATCAGCTTCGGCATTATGCTTGGGGCGTTCGGGCTATACCTGGTTGACCGCAAGGTTTCCGGCGCGAGCCCGGAAATGCTCGTCGGCACGCCGGACAAGCCGGTGATCCCGCCGCGCATCTGGCTGTTTGTGTTTGCTATCATCGCCCACAACATCCCTGAAGGCATGGCGGTCGGCGTCTCCGCCGGTGGCGGCATGCCGGAGGCCAATAGCCTAGCCATGGGCATCGCCTTGCAGGATGTGCCTGAAGGCCTCGTGATCGCGCTGGTGTTGGCGGGGGCAGGGATGTCGCGGGTCAAGGCTTTTATGATCGGTGCTGCGTCAGGCTTGGTGGAGCCGGTGTTTGCTGTGCTCTGCGCCTGGTTGGTGAGCCTGGCCGAGGTACTGTTGCCTTTGGGCCTGGCCTTGGCTGCTGGCGCGATGCTATTGGTGGTGACTCACGAAGTCATCCCTGAATCGCGACGCAATGGTCACGAAAAACTCGCCAGTCTGGGGTTGTGCACCGGTTTTTGCCTGATGATGGTGATGGATACGGCTTTAGGCTAATGCCCGCTCCCTTTGTCGGAGCCCAGCAAACTGGGCGCTTACAAAGGGTTATTCGCCTTCATCAAAGTAGTTATTGATCAGCGCAACCAGCGCGTCCATCGCTTCCTGCTCTTGCTCGCCTTCTGTCTTCAAGTGAATCTTGGTGCCCTTGCCGGCCGCCAACATCATCATTGCCATGATGCTTTTGCCATCTACCATGGATTCCGGCGTGCGCCCGGCCCGTATCTGGCAGGGAAACTGCCCAGCCACACCCACGAATTTGGCCGAAGCTCGGGCGTGAAGGCCCAGCTTGTTGATGATTTCAATTTCCAGAGCGGGCATCGCGCAGGTGTTCCTTTCAGCTAAGGTCGCGGTGGCGGACCTGAACGTTCTTGAGGGTTTGTTGCAGCACCTGGCCCAAGCGTTCGGTCAGGTAGACGGAGCGGTGGTGGCCGCCGGTGCAGCCAATGGCAATGGTGACATAGGCACGATTGCTTGCTGCAAAGCGTGGCAACCATTTGAGCAGGTAGCTGGAAATGTCCTGGAACATCTCCTCAACATCCGGTTGCGCAGCCAGGTAGTCGGCAACAGGTTGATCCAGCCCGGATTGTTCGCGCAGTTCCGGCTTCCAGTAGGGGTTCGGCAGGCAGCGCACATCAAACACCAAGTCTGCATCTACCGGCATTCCGCGCTTGAAACCAAACGACTCCACGAGAAACGCTGTGCCTGGCTCCGGCTGGTTCAACAGACGCAGCTTGATGGCATCGCGCAACTGGTACAGGTTAAGGCTGGTGGTATTGATCTTGAGGTCGGCGAGGTCAATGATCGGTCCCAGCAGCTTGGTTTCGTCCTCGATGGCCTCGGCCAAGGAGCGGTGCGGGCTGCTGAGGGGGTGGCGTCGGCGTGTTTCGGAGAAACGCTTGAGCAGTGTCTCTTCGTCGGCATCCAGGTACAGCACATCGCAATGAATGTGCTTGGCGCGCACTTCCTCGAGCAATTGCGGAAATCGCTCAAGATGGCTGGGCAGGTTGCGGGCATCTATCGAAACGGCGACCAGAGGTTGCGCCAGTTCGGTATGGATCAACGCGCGTTCCGCCAATTCCGGCAGCAAGCCGGCAGGCAAATTGTCGATGCAGTAGAAACCGCTGTCCTCAAGGACGTTGAGGGCGGTGCTTTTACCTGAGCCGGAACGGCCGCTGACGATGATCAAGCGCATGATTACTGCCCGTTCTGTTCGTCCAGTACAACCTGATACAGCGCCTCATTACTGCTGGCACTGCGCAGTTTGTCGCGCACTTCCTTGCGGTCGAGCATGCTGGCGATCTGCCGAAGCAGTTCCAAGTGTGCATCGGTGGCAGCTTCCGGGACCAGCAAAACAAACAGCAGGTCGACCGGGGCGCCATCGATTGCGTCGAAATCGATGGGATGGTCCAAGTGCAGCAGGGCGCTGACAGGCGTCTCGCAGCCTTTGAGGCGGCAGTGGGGAATAGCGATGCCATTACCAAAACCGGTCGAGCCAAGTTTTTCACGAGCAATCAGTGCCTCGTACACAGCTTGCGTTTCCAGTTCAGGCACTTCACGGCCGATCAGGTTGGCAATTTGTTCGAGGGCGCGTTTTTTACTGCCGCCCGGCACGTTCACAAGGGAACGGCCGGGGGTCAGGATGGTTTCAAGTCGGATCATGGGGGGAGAGTTAACGACCTGTACCTTGCATCAGGTGCAGATTCTTTTCCTTATGCTTTATGAGTTGGCGGTCCAGCTTGTCGTAGAGCGAGTCGATCGCCGCGTACATGTCCTCATGTTCAGCATTGGCGACGAGCTTGGCATTCGGTACGTGCAGGGTGGCCTCGATTTTCTGCTTGAGCTTATCGACCTCCATGATGACCTGCACGTTGGTGATCTTGTCAAAATGCCCCGCAAGCTTGTTCAGCTTGCTTTCGGTGTATTCACGCAGGGGTTTGGTGACTTCCAGCTGGTGTCCACTGATGTTGACTTGCATACAGCTTCTCCTTCGTTGCCAGTGCATAAAGCGACAGGCGAAAGCGCCTGCCACTGGAACGCTGTGCCCGCCCGTCACATCAAACGCTTACGCTCGCTGGAAGGCGCGATCCCTAGGGACTCGCGGTACTTGGCGACGGTTCGACGGGCGACCTGAATGCCTTGTGCCTCCAGTAAACCAGCGATCTTACTGTCACTCAATGGCTTTTTCTGATTTTCCGCGGCAACCAGTTTTTTGATGATCGCGCGAATCGCCGTGGACGAGCATTCACCGCCTTCGGAGGTGCTGACGTGGCTGGAGAAAAAGTATTTCAGTTCATAAATACCCCGTGGGGTATGCATGAATTTTTGCGTGGTTACCCGAGAAATCGTCGATTCATGCATGCCAACCGCCTCGGCGATGTCATGCAGTACCAACGGTTTCATCGCCTCATCGCCGTATTCCAGGAAGCCGCGCTGGTGCTCGACGATCTGGGTGGCCACCTTCATCAGGGTTTCGTTGCGGCTTTGCAGGCTCTTGATAAACCAGCGAGCTTCCTGCAACTGGTTGCGCATGAAGGTGTTATCGGCGCTGGTGTCAGCGCGACGTACAAAACCGGCGTATTGCGGGTTGACCCGCAGGCGTGGCACCGACTCCTGGTTCAGTTCAACCAGCCAGCGCTCGTTATCCTTGCGCACGATCACGTCAGGAATCACGTATTCGGCTTCGCTGGACTCGATTTGCGAGCCAGGACGCGGGTTGAGGCTTTGTACCAGCTCAATGATTTGGCGCAGGTCGTCTTCCTTGAGCTTCATGCGGCGCATCAGTTGGCTGTAGTCGCGACTGCCCAGCATGTCGATGTAATCGGTTACCAGGCGCTGGGCCTCGGCGAGCCAGGGGGTCTTGGTGGGCAGTTGGCGCAATTGCAGCAGCAGGCATTCACTGAGGGAGCGCGCGCCGATGCCAGCGGGTTCGAACTGCTGGATGCGGTGCAGGACGGCTTCGATCTCGTCCAGCTCGATATCCAGTTCAGGGTCGAATGCTTCGAGAATTTCCTCAAGCGTCTCGTCCAGGTAGCCCTGGTTATTGATGCAGTCGATCAGGGTCACGGCGATCAGGCGATCGGTGTCCGACATCGGCGCCAGGTTCAGTTGCCACAGCAGGTGGCTCTGCAGGCTTTCGCCGGCGGAGGTGCGGGTGGTGAAATCCCACTCGTCATCGTCATTGCTGGGCAGGCTGCTGGCGCTGGTCTGGTAGACGTCCTCCCAGGCGGTGTCGACGGGAAGCTCGTTGGGAATGCGTTCGTTCCAGTCGCCTTCCTCGAGGTTATCCACCGTTGGGGCGGTTTCCTGGTAGGAGGGTTCCTGCACATCGGGGTTGGGTTTTTGCTCGATGTTATCGGCCAGCGGGTCTGCATTATCGAAGTCGTCGCCTTCTTCCTGGCGTTCGAGCATCGGATTGGACTCCAGGGCCTCCTGGATTTCCTGTTGCAGGTCCAGGGTCGACAATTGGAGCAGGCGGATGGCCTGTTGCAGCTGCGGTGTCATCGTCAGCTGCTGGCCCATTCTCAGGACTAGCGATGGTTTCATGGCAGGGGCTTAACACCTTATTCGCCGGCGCAATGCGCCATCCACGACAGGGCGCGTGAGCGCCAAACATAAGCAAATTATATGCCTGATAGCGGGGGCTTTGCCTAGAGCGCGGTAACAATAAAAATCCAGAGGTTTTCATTGACTCCCGCGCACGTTGGCAATGGGCCGTGGCACCACGGTGTTTACAGGCGGAACTCGTGACCCAGGTACACTTCCTTGACCAGTTCATTGGCCAGGATGGTGGCGGAGTCGCCCTCAGCGATCAGTTGGCCATCGTTGACGATATACGCGGTTTCGCAGATATCGAGCGTCTCACGGACGTTGTGGTCAGTGATCAGCACGCCAATGCCCTTAGCCTTGAGGTGGTGGATGATCTGCTTGATGTCGCCGACCGATATCGGGTCGACGCCGGCAAACGGTTCGTCCAAGAGGATGAATTTCGGTGCAGTGGCCAGGGCGCGAGCGATTTCTACGCGGCGGCGCTCACCACCGGACAGGCTCATGCCGAGGTTATCGCGGATATGGTTGATGTGGAATTCCTGCAGCAGGCTTTCCAGCTCCTGGCGACGACCGTCACGGTCGAGTTCCTTGCGGGTCTCGAGGATGGCCATGATGTTATCGGCGACCGACAATTTGCGGAAGATCGACGCTTCTTGCGGAAGATAGCCGATACCGGCGCGTGCGCGGCCGTGCATTGGTTGGTGGCTCACGTCCAGGTCGTCGATCAGTACGCGACCCTGGTCCGCCTGGACCAGGCCTACGATCATATAGAAGCACGTGGTCTTGCCGGCGCCGTTGGGGCCGAGCAAGCCGACGATCTGGCCGCTGTCGATCGACAGGCTGACGTCGCGCACGACCTGACGGCTTTTATAGGCCTTGGCCAGATGCTGGGCTTTGAGGGTTGCCATTACTCGGCCTTCTTCTTCGGCTGGATAACCATGTCGATGCGTGGACGAGGCGCGGTGACCTTGTTGCCATTGGCACGACCGGCGTTAGCGATCTGTTTCACGGTGTCATAGGTGATTTTCTCACCTTCCGTGGAGTTGCCATCGGGGCTGAGCACCTTGGCCTGGTCGATCAGTACAATGCGGTTCTGCTGGGCATGGTACTGGATGGTCTTGCCGTAGCCCTTCATCGGGGCGGTGTCGGTGGCCGACTGCTTCTGTTCGAAGTAAGCCAGGTTGCCCACCGAAGTGACCACGTCGATATCGCCCGCTTGGGTACGAGTCAGCGTCACCGTGTTGCCGGTGATCTTCATCGAGCCTTGGGTGATGATCACGCCGCCGGTATAGGTTGCAACGCCTTGCTTGTCATCCAGCTGCGCATCGTCAGCCGAAATGTGGATCGGTTGCTGGCTATCGTTCGGCAGAGCCCAGGCGCTCACGCTTCCCAGTGCTGCGCCCAAACCGAGCAAAATAGGGAGAGTTTTAACGAGCCTCATACTGTCCTCTTACGTTCGATAGCAGGTGTATCCTGCTTTCTTTCAAATACGCTTTCATTCCCTTGCCAGTCGTTACACCGCCAGCGCCGTCGATTCTAACGTCTTGCTCGGTCTGCGCATATTGCTTCTGCGGGAATACGGTCATGCGACTGGTGGTAATCACGGTCTCACGTTTTTTATCGTCAGTGCGCGCAACGCGCACCGAGTCGATCAGTTCCACCTCGGTACCGTCCGGGTTGACCTCGCCACGCTTGCTGGTGACGTGCCATGGGAACTCGGTACCGCGGTAAATGTTCATGTCCGGGTTGGTCAGCAAGGTAACTTCGCTGGCTTTCACGTGCTCGACCTTGTCCGAGGTCATCTCGTACTGCACCTTGCCGTCGGGCAGGAACTGCACGCTTTTGGCATTGGTGGCGTAATAGTCGATAACCCCCTCGTCAACCTGCGCAGCAGGCTGGTCGAGAAAGCGCTCCGGGCTGATATTCCAGTAGCCCACCGCCAGGAACAGTGCGGCGATGACTGCGAATAGCAGGAAGTTGCGAATCTTTTTACTCAGCATAAAACGCTCTATAAGTAGGCGGCATGGGCCGCTTCAAGGCTGCCTTGGGCACGCAGGATCAGCTCGCAGAACTCGCGGGCGGCACCTTCACCGCCACGTGCAGTGGTGATGCCATGGGCGTTCTCGCGAACAAAGCCTGCCGCATTGGCAACGGCCATGCCCAGGCCCACTCGGCGAATCACCGGCAGGTCTGGCAGGTCATCGCCCAAGTAGGCCACCTGCTCATAGCTTAGGTTGAGTTGGCCAAGAAGCTCGTCCAGAACCACCAGTTTATCCTCGCGGCCCTGATACAGGTGAGGAATCCCGAGGTTTTGTGCACGGCGTTCCACAACTGGGGTTTTCCTGCCGCTGATAATCGCCGTTTGCACACCCGACGCCATCAGCATCTTGATGCCCTGGCCGTCTAGGGTGTTGAACGTCTTGAATTCGCTGCCGTCTTCAAGGAAGTACAGGCGGCCATCGGTCAGCACGCCGTCAACGTCGAAAATCGCCAGTTTGATGTGTTTGCCGCGTTGCAACAGGTCGTCGGTCATTTACATCACTCCCGCACGCAGCAAGTCGTGCATGTTCAGGGCGCCAATCGGGCGGTCGTCGCTATTGACCACCACCAGCGCGCCGATCTTATGGTCTTCCATGATCTTCAAGGCTTCGGCTGCCAGCATTTCAGGGCGGGCGGTCTTGCCGTGGGGTGTCATCACCGCATCGATGGTGGCGGTGTGGATGTCGATGGTGCGGTCCAGGGTGCGGCGCAAGTCGCCGTCGGTAAAGACCCCGGCCAGGCGCCCGTCGGCTTCGAGGATAACGGTCATACCCAGGCCCTTGCGGGTCATTTCCATCAGCGCGTCCTTCAGCAAAGTGCCGCGCTGGACGTGGGGCAGTTCGTCGCCCGAGTGCATGACGTTTTCCACTTTCAATAGCAGGCGGCGGCCCAAGGCACCACCTGGGTGAGAAAATGCGAAGTCTTCGGCGGTAAACCCGCGGGCTTCCAGCAGTGCCACGGCCAGGGCATCGCCCATGACCAGCGCGGCGGTGGTGGAAGAGGTTGGTGCCAGGTTCAGCGGGCAGGCCTCGTGGGCCACGTGAACGTTTAGGTTCACTTCGGCGGCCTTGGCCAGCGTTGATTCCGGGTTGCCGGTAACACTGATCATCTGGATGCCCAGGCGCTTGATCAGGGGCAAAAGAGTCACGATTTCATTGGTGGTGCCGGAGTTGGACAGCGCCAGGATGATGTCATCCTTGGTGATCATGCCCATGTCGCCATGACTGGCTTCGGCCGGGTGTACGAAAAACGCAGTGGTCCCGGTGCTGGCCAGGGTGGCGGCGATCTTGTTGCCGACGTGGCCTGACTTGCCCATGCCGACCACGACGACGCGGCCCTTGCTGGCCAGAATCATCTCGCAAGCGCGTACGAAATCTGCGTCGATATGGGCCAGTAAGCCTTCTACGGCTTCAAGCTCGAGGCGGATGGTGCGTTGTGCGGATTGGATAAGGTCGCTGGATTGGCTCATGTCTGGAATCGTATAGCCTGACGAAAAGTCGGCGATTATAACGGTAATGATCAATTCCCTCACGCAAGTTCGTCAGGGTTTGTTCGCGACGCGCTTGAGATTCATCTGAAGCAACGTTTTTTCCCTGTCCTTAATCTGAACAAGCGCTGTTCCGGCCTTGGGCGCCTCGTACCAGCAGTGATATAGTTCGCCGCCAGTTCGGTCCGCCCAGCCCATATGGTCAACTATTGCACAATCATTGCAAACGTTTGTCGCAAGCATGGTGTCTGAGTGAGAGGCTGCATCCCAAGGAGTTTAGATGAGTGCCGATAACGCCTACGCGGTCGAGCTGAAGGGACTGACCTTCAAGCGCGGGACGCGCAGCATCTTCAATAACATCGATATCCGCATTCCGCGCGGCAAGGTCACGGGCATCATGGGGCCTTCCGGTTGTGGCAAGACCACCCTGTTGCGCCTGATGGGCATGCAATTGCGGCCCAGTGCCGGTGAAGTGTGGGTCAACGGCCAGAACCTGCCGACATTGTCGCGCAGCGATCTGTTCGACGCACGCAAGCACATGGGCGTTTTGTTCCAGAGCGGTGCATTGTTCACCGACCTCGATGTTTTCGAGAATGTGGCCTTTCCTCTGCGGGTGCACACCCAGCTGTCCGACGAAATGATTCGTGACATCGTGTTGCTGAAACTGCAGGCCGTAGGCCTTCGCGGTGCCACCGACCTGATGCCCGACGAACTGTCCGGTGGCATGAAGCGTCGGGTCGCCCTGGCGCGCGCCATTGCCCTCGACCCGCAGATACTCATGTACGACGAACCTTTCGTCGGCCAGGACCCTATCGCAATGGGCGTGCTGGTGCGTCTGATCCGCCTGCTCAACGATGCGCTGGGTATCACCAGTATCGTGGTTTCCCACGATCTTGCAGAAACCGCGAGCATTGCCGATTACCTCTATGTAGTAGGCGATGGCCAGGTGCTGGGGCAGGGCACGCCTGAAGAACTGATGAATGCAGACAATCCGCGTATTCGCCAATTCATGACCGGCGACCCTGATGGCCCTGTGCCTTTTCACTTTCCGGCAACGGATTACCGCTCAGATCTTCTGGGGAAGCGTTGATGCGCAAGACATCTTTACTCGAGAAGGTGCGCCTTTTCGGTCGCTCCGGCATCGATATGATCGAAGTGCTGGGGCGTTCGACAATCTTCCTGTTCCACGCCTTGCTCGGCCGTGGTGGCATTGGCGGCGGTTTTGGCCTGTTGATCAAGCAACTGCATTCAGTCGGCGTGATGTCGCTGGTGATCATCGTGGTTTCCGGGGTTTTCATCGGCATGGTGTTGGCGTTGCAGGGGTTCAATATCCTTTCCGGCTACGGTTCGGAGCAGGCCGTTGGGCAGATGGTCGCGCTGACGCTCTTGCGCGAGCTGGGGCCGGTGGTCACTGCCTTGCTGTTTGCGGGCCGCGCGGGTTCTGCGTTGACCGCCGAAATCGGCAACATGAAGTCCACCGAGCAATTGTCCAGCCTCGAAATGATCGGCGTGGACCCGCTCAAGTACATCGTTGCGCCGCGCCTTTGGGCCGGCTTCATTTCACTGCCTCTGCTGGCGATGATTTTCAGCGTGGTGGGTATCTGGGGCGGTTCGTGGGTCGCGGTTGACTGGTTGGGCGTCTATGACGGCTCCTACTGGGGCAACATGCAAAACAGCGTCACCTTCAGCGGTGACGTGCTCAACGGCATCATAAAGAGCATCGTCTTCGCTTTTGTAGTGACCTGGATCGCCGTATTCCAAGGCTACGACTGTGAGCCCACTTCAGAAGGGATCAGTCGCGCCACCACCAAGACCGTTGTGTACGCCTCACTGGCTGTACTGGGCCTTGACTTCATTTTGACCGCCTTGATGTTTGGAGACTTCTGATGCAAAACCGCACTGTGGAAATCGGTGTCGGCCTTTTCTTGCTGGCTGGCATCCTGGCTTTATTGTTGTTGGCCCTGCGAGTCAGCGGCCTTTCGGCCAGCCCCACCGCCGATACTTATAAACTTTACGCGTACTTCGACAATATCGCCGGTTTGACTGTCAGAGCTAAAGTGACCATGGCCGGTGTGACCATCGGCAAGGTCACGGCAATCGATCTGGACCGCGACAGCTTCACCGGGCGAGTGACCATGCAACTGGATAAGAAGGTAGATAACCTGCCAACTGACTCCACTGCATCTATCCTCACTGCGGGTTTGCTGGGCGAGAAATACATCGGTGTCAGCGTGGGCGGGGACTCAGCTCTGCTCAAGGATGGTTCGACAATCCACGACACACAGTCGTCGCTGGTGCTTGAAGACCTGATCGGTAAATTCCTGCTTAATACGGTCAATAAAGACGCTAAATGAGGAATCTGTACATGATCTCTACCTTGCGACGTGGCCTCCTGGTACTGCTTGCAGCGCTGCCGTTGATGGCCAACGCAGCAGGTTCTGCGCACGAATTGGTGCAGGACACAACCAACAAGATGTTGGCTGACCTGTCGGCCAACAAAGAAAAGTACAAACAAGATCCAAGTCAGTTCTACAGCGCGCTCAATACTATTGTCGGTCCTGTTGTGGATGCCGAAGGCATTTCCCGCAGCATCATGACGGTCAAGTACTCGCGCAAGGCTACCCCGGCGCAGATGCAGACCTTTCAGGAAAACTTCAAGAAAGGCCTGTTCCAGTTCTACGGTAACGCGCTGCTTGAGTACAACAACCAGGGTATTACCGTCGCTCCAGCCGGGGATGAATCAGGTGATCGCACCAGCGTGAACATGAGCGTCAAGGGCAACAATGGCGCTGTCTACCCTGTGCAGTACACGCTGGAGAAGGTCAACGGCGAGTGGAAGCTGCGTAACGTGATCATCAATGGCATCAACATCGGCAAGCTATTCCGTGATCAGTTCTCTGATGCCATGCAGCGCAATGGCAATGACCTGGACAAAACCATCAATGGTTGGGCCGGTGAAGTGGCCAAGGCCAAGGAAGAAACCGATAAAGCTGCCGGGAAGCCCGCACAATGACCGAGTCGGCTGTTCGTCTCGGCGACGCCGGCGAGCTCTTCATCAGCGGCGTGCTGGATTACCGCACCGGGCCTGACCTGCGCAAGCAGGGCCTGGCACTGATCAACACCAGTGCTGCGCCTGCACTGGTGCTGGATTGTTCGGGTGTGACCAAGTCCAGCAGCGTTGGTTTGTCGCTGCTGCTGTGCTTTATGCGTGACGCCGAGGCGGTGAATAAGCCGGTCAGCATCCGTGCGATGCCCGAAGACATGCGTGAAATTGCCGAAGTTTCCGAGCTGACCGAGCTGTTGGCGCATCCTTAATACACATCATTAGAGAAGCCCCCCGTCAGAGTCCTGCTATGCGGGGTTCGCAGGCGCGGGGCTTTTTTGTATGATGTGCGACCCGCGCGCACTGGGCGCCGATAGAGGTTGATCATGCAGGCCCTAGAAGTTAAAAGCTTCCTTGAAGGAAAGCTGCCCGAAACGAGTGTTGAAGTCGAAGGCGAAGGCTGCAACTTCCAGCTGAATGTGATTAGCGATGAACTGGCGGCACTTAGCCCGGTCAAGCGTCAGCAGCAGATCTATGCCCATTTGAACCCGTGGATCACCGATGGCAGCATCCATGCGGTCACTATGAAATTTTTCAGCCGCGCGGCCTGGGCCGAGCGCACCTGAGCCCCCAAGGCGTCGAGATTCTTATGGATAAATTGATTATTACCGGCGGTGCCCGTCTTGATGGCGAGATCCGCATCTCCGGTGCAAAAAACTCCGCCTTGCCGATCCTGGCAGCGACCCTGCTGTGCGATGGCCCGGTCACCGTGGCCAACCTGCCACACCTGCACGACATCACCACGATGATCGAACTGTTCGGTCGCATGGGCATCGAGCCGGTGATCGACGAGAAGCTGTCCGTCGAAATCGACCCACGCACCATCAAGACCCTGATCGCCCCGTACGAGTTGGTGAAAACCATGCGTGCGTCGATCCTGGTGCTCGGCCCGATGGTTGCCCGTTTCGGCGAAGCTGAAGTGGCATTGCCTGGTGGTTGCGCCATTGGTTCGCGTCCGGTCGACCTGCACATTCGTGGCCTCGAAGCCATGGGCGCGACCATCGACGTCGAAGGCGGCTACATTAAGGCCAAGGCGCCTGAAGGCGGCCTGCGTGGCGCCAGCTTCTTCTTTGATACCGTCAGTGTGACCGGTACCGAGAACATCATGATGGCCGCAGCCCTGGCCAAAGGCCGTAGCGTGCTGCAAAACGCCGCCCGTGAGCCTGAAGTCGTCGACCTGGCGAACTTCCTGAACGCTATGGGTGCCAAGGTCTCCGGCGCCGGCACTGATACCATCACCATTGACGGTGTTGAGCGCCTGCACACGACCACCTACAAGGTCATGCCAGACCGCATCGAAACCGGTACCTACCTGGTTGCCGCTGCCGTTACCGGTGGCCGCGTCAAGGTCAAGGACACCGATCCGACCATCCTGGAAGCGGTCCTGGAAAAACTGCGCGAAGCTGGCGCAGAAATCACCACCGGTGAAGACTGGATCGAGTTGAACATGCACGGCAAGCGTCCTAAGGCCGTCAACGTACGTACCGCTCCGTACCCGGCGTTCCCGACCGACATGCAAGCGCAGTTCATCTCCTTGAACGCCATTGCTGAAGGCACCGGTGCCGTGATCGAGACCATCTTCGAAAACCGCTTCATGCACGTGTATGAACTGCACCGCATGGGCGCGAAGATCCAGGTTGAAGGCAACACCGCCATCGTTACCGGTACCGAGAAACTCAAGGGCGCGCCAGTCATGGCGACTGACCTACGGGCTTCGGCGAGCCTGGTGATCTCGGCGCTGATCGCTGAAGGCGATACTCTGATCGACCGCATCTACCACATAGATCGTGGCTACGAGTGCATCGAAGAAAAACTGCAGATGCTCGGCGCTAAAATCCGCCGCGTACCGGGCTAGTTCCGGGCTTGTAGTGAGCGGGCTTGGCCCGCTCACTACAAGATGGTTGCCGTTGAATAGGCGGTATGCTGAATTTGTTTCAAATCGAGGCTGTAATGGCCTCGATCTGTGTCTGGCGCCGTTTGTGCCCGGACAGCAATAGCCAGATGAAGGACTGACGCTTCCATGTTGACCATCGCACTGTCCAAGGGCCGTATCCTTGACGACACGTTGCCGCTTCTGGCTGAAGCGGGCATCGTGCCGACCGAAAATCCGGATAAGAGCCGCAAGCTGATCATTCCCACGACCCAGGACGATGTTCGCCTGTTGATCGTGCGGGCTACCGATGTGCCGACCTATGTTGAACATGGCGCGGCCGACCTGGGTGTCGCCGGTAAAGACGTGCTGATGGAATACGGTGGCCAGGGCCTGTACGAGCCGTTGGACCTGCGTATCGCCCTATGCAAGCTGATGACCGCCGGGCGCGTCGGTGACGTCGAGCCAAAGGGCCGCCTGCGCGTGGCCACTAAGTTCGTCAACGTTGCCAAGCGCTACTACGCCGAACAAGGCCGTCAGGTCGACATCATCAAGCTCTACGGCTCGATGGAGCTGGCGCCGCTGATCGGCCTGGCCGACAAAATCATCGACGTGGTCGACACCGGCAACACCCTGCGTGCCAACGGCCTTGAGCCCCAGGAATTCATTGCCGATATCAGCTCCCGCCTGGTCGTCAACAAAGCGTCGATGAAGATGCAGCACGCCCGTATCCAGGCGTTGATTGATACCCTGCGCAAAGCAGTGGAGTCGCGACACCGCGGTTGACTCACCCGCGTAGCTGAAAGGCTGCGCCCGTCTATCCGCCTCATAGCCAGAATTCTCAGGTGCCCAAGCGGATCGACTGCTGGGAAGGTGCGCTGACGTTCAATAACGAATCGCGCCTTACCCCAAAAGGCAACTTATGTTAGTAGAAGATTCTTTTTCAATAATTAGCGACGCGTAGCAGTCTGCCTTTTAGGTAAGGCCCTGCGGGTTGGCACTGTGGTTGCGCCATGCTGCGTTGCGGGACTTGGTAAGGAAACAACCCTTACCAGCGTCCCGCGCCTTGCCTGGCACAACCACAGTACCAACGCGCTTCGTTAGTGAACGTCAGCGCACCTTCGGGCGCGTGAGTTTTTGCCAATCCAATGAGGCCCTCGCTATGACCACGTCCACTGCAATTGCCCGACTCAACGCTGCCGATCCGGATTTCGCCCATCATCTGGATCATCTGCTGAGCTGGGAAAGCGTGTCCGACGACTCGGTCAACGTGCGGGTGCTCGACATCATCAAGGCTGTTCGCGAGCGCGGCGATGCGGCGTTGGTGGACTTCACCCGCCAGTTTGACGGGCTGGACGTCAAGTCCATGTCCGACCTGATCCTGCCCCGCGAACGCCTGGAGTTGGCGCTGACGCGTATCACCGCGCCACAGCGAGAAGCCCTGGAAGTGGCGGCAACGCGGGTGCGCAGCTATCACGAAAAGCAGAAGCAAGACTCCTGGAGCTACACCGAGGCAGACGGCACTGTACTGGGCCAGAAGGTCACGCCACTGGACCGCGCCGGCCTTTACGTGCCGGGCGGTAAGGCGTCGTACCCATCGTCAGTATTGATGAACGCGATCCCGGCCAAAGTGGCGGGCGTGACCGAAGTGGTCATGGTCGTGCCAACACCGCGCGGTGAAATCAACGAGCTGGTATTGGCCGCCGCCTGCATTGCCGGCGTCGACCGCGTTTTCACCATCGGTGGCGCGCAAGCCGTTGCCGCCCTGGCCTATGGCACCGAAAGCGTGCCGAAGGTTGATAAGGTGGTTGGTCCCGGCAACATCTACGTCGCCACCGCCAAGCGTCACGTGTTTGGCCAGGTCGGTATCGACATGATCGCCGGCCCATCGGAAATCCTCGTGGTATGCGACGGCCAGACCGATCCGGACTGGATCGCCATGGACCTGTTCTCCCAGGCCGAGCACGACGAAGACGCTCAAGCGATCCTGGTCAGCCCGGACGCCGAGTTCCTCGACAACGTTGCCGCGAGTATCAATAAGCTGCTGCCGACCATGGAGCGTGCCGAGATCATCGAGAAATCGATCAATGGCCGTGGCGCGCTGATCCTGGTGCGCGACATGGAGCAAGCCATCGAAGTGGCCAACCGTATCGCGCCGGAGCACTTGGAGTTGTCCGTGGCCGACCCACAAGCCTGGTTGCCATCGATTCGCCACGCCGGCGCGATCTTCATGGGTCGCCACACCAGCGAAGCGCTGGGTGACTATTGCGCAGGCCCGAACCACGTGCTGCCGACCTCCGGCACCGCGCGTTTCTCATCGCCACTGGGCGTGTACGATTTCCAGAAGCGTTCGTCGATCATCTTCTGCTCACCGCAGGGTGCGTCCGAGCTGGGTAAGACCGCCTCGGTGCTGGCTCGTGGTGAATCCCTGAGTGCCCACGCCCGCAGTGCTGAATACCGCATCCTTGAAGAGGGGAACTGAGACATGAGCAAATTCTGGAGTCCCTTCGTCAAGGACCTCGTGCCCTACGTGCCTGGCGAACAACCGAAGCTGACCAAGCTGGTCAAGCTCAACACCAATGAAAACCCCTACGGCCCGTCGCCCAAGGCGTTGGCCGCGATGCAGGCCGAGCTGAACGACAACCTACGCCTGTACCCGGACCCCAACAGCGACCTGCTCAAGCAGGCCGTGGCCAAGTATTACGCGATCGACGCCAGTAAGGTCTTCCTCGGCAACGGTTCCGATGAAGTCCTCGCACACATTTTCAACGGCCTGTTCCAGCACGAACTACCGCTGTTGTTTCCGGATATCAGCTACAGCTTCTACCCGGTTTACTGCGGCCTCTACGGCATCAAGTCCGACCCGATGCCGCTGGACGAACAGTTCCAGATTCGCGTGGCGGATTACGCCAGGCCCAACGGCGGGATCATCTTCCCCAACCCGAACGCGCCGACTGGCTGCGTGCTGGCGCTGGACGCGGTGGAGCAGATCCTCAAGGCTAACCCGGACTCGGTGGTCGTAGTGGATGAAGCCTATATCGACTTCGGCGGCGAAACCGCGATCAGCCTGGTGGATCGCTACCCGAACCTGCTGGTTACCCAGACGCTGTCCAAATCGCGCTCACTGGCCGGTTTGCGCGTGGGCCTGGCCGTGGGCCACCCGGACCTGATCGAGGCGCTGGAGCGGGTCAAGAACAGCTTCAACTCTTATCCGCTGGATCGCCTGGCGATTGTCGGCGCGGCGGCAGCGTTCGAGGACCGTGAGTACTTCGAGAAGACGTGCCAGTTGGTCATCGATAGCCGCGACAAGGTGGTTGCGCAGTTGGAGGCAAAAGGTTTTGAAGTGTTGCCGTCGGCGGCCAACTTTATCTTTGCTCGCCACCCTCAACATGACGCCGCTGGCCTAGCGGCCAAGTTGCGTGAGCAGGGTGTGATCGTGCGGCACTTCAAGCAGGCGCGGATTGCCCAGTTTCTGCGCATCAGCATCGGTACGCCGGAGCAGAATCAGGCGCTGATTGATGGGCTTGGTGAGCTGTAAGCCACACTGAGGGTCAAAAAAATGTGGGAGCGGGCTTGCTCCCACATTTGGTTTTGCGGTGTTAGCTAGAGCAACGGCTCATCCGGCTTCTTGTTCTTCCAGCCATCATTGCCCGGCAGCAGCAGGTTCAAACCAATCGCTACCACCGCACACAGGGCGATACCCTTCAGGCCGAAATCATCCGGGCCGGTGCCCGTGCCGACCAGCACACCGCCAATCCCGAACACCAACGTCACCGACACAATCACCAGGTTGCGCGCTTCGCCCAGGTCGATCTTGTGGCGGATCAGCGTGTTCATCCCCACTGCGGCAATCGAACCGAACAGCAGGCACAGAATCCCGCCCATCACTGGCACCGGAATGCTCTGCAGCAGTGCGCCGAACTTACCGATAAACGCCAGGCTGATGGCAAACACCGCCGCCCAGGTCATGATCTTCGGGTTGTAGTTCTTGGTCAGCATCACCGCGCCTGTCACTTCGGCGTACGTGGTGTTCGGCGGGCCGCCAAACAGGCCCGCGGCCGTGGTGGCAATGCCGTCACCCAGCAGGGTACGGTGCAGGCCCGGCTTTTTCAGGTAGTCACGACCGGTCACGCTGCCGACTGCAATCACACCGCCGATATGCTCGATCGCCGGGGCCAGGGCCACCGGGATGATAAACAGGATCGCCTGCCAGTTGAACTCAGGCGCGGTGAAGTGGGGCAGGGCGAACCAGGGGGCGGCGGCGATCTTTGCTGTGTCGACCACACCAAAATAGAACGCCATGGCAAAACCGACCAACACGCCGGAGATGATCGGCACCAAGCGGAAGATGCCCTTGCCGAACACCGCCACGATCAACGTGGTCAGCAGCGCCGGCATCGAGATCATCATTGCCGTCTGGTAATGAATCAGCTCGGCACCGTCGCCGGATTTCCCCATCGCCATGTTGGCAGCAATCGGCGCCATGGCCAGGCCGATGGAGATAATCACCGGCCCGATCACCACCGGCGGCAGCAGCCGGTCGATGAAACCGGTGCCCTTGATCTTCACCGCGAGCCCGAGGAAGGTATAGACGAAACCGGCCGCCATTACCCCGCCCATGGTCGCCGCGAGGCCGAACTGGCTTTTGGCGAGAATGATCGGAGTAATGAAGGCAAAGCTCGACGCCAGAAAGACCGGCACCTGCCGCCCTGTCACCACCTGGAACAACAACGTGCCCAGGCCTGCGGTGAACAGTGCAACGTTTGGATCAAGACCTGTGATCAGCGGCATCAACACCAGCGCGCCAAATGCCACGAAGAGCATTTGTGCGCCAGACAGGATCTGGCGCCAAAGCGGGTCGTTGAATTCATCCTGCATGCTCAACCGTCCTTCTGCTTGGTACCGAAGATCTTGTCACCGGCATCGCCCAGGCCTGGGATGATGTAGCCGTGTTCATTCAGGCGCTCATCGATGGACGCGGTGTAGATCTCCACGTCCGGGTGGGCCTTCTCAACGGCGGCGATGCCTTCGGGCGCGGCCACCAGCACCATGGCGCGGATGTCCTTGCAACCGGCTTTTTTCAGCAAGTCGATGGTGGCGACCATGGAGCTGCCGGTGGCGAGCATCGGGTCGATGATCATCGCCAGGCGCTCGTTGATTTCCGGCACCAGTTTTTCCAGGTAGGTATGGGCCTGCAAGGTTTCTTCATTGCGGGCCACCCCCACGGCGCTGACCTTGGCGCCCGGGATCAGGCTGAGTACGCCTTCGAGCATGCCGATACCGGCGCGCAGGATCGGCACGACGGTGATTTTCTTGCCGGCGATTTTCTCGACCTGCACGGTACCGGCCCAACCTTCGATGTCGTAGGTTTCCAGGGGTAAATCTTTAGTGGCTTCGTAAGTCAGCAACGCTCCGACTTCCTGAGCAAGCTCACGGAAGTTCTTCGTGCTAATGTCGGCGCGGCGCATAAGGCCGAGCTTGTGTCGGATCAGCGGATGGCGGATCTCGCGAGTGGGCATGGGAATGGCTCCGGCGGCGGGCAAAAAAACCGGCCTAGATTAATCTATCCGAGGGTGTTGTCCTATAGACATCTAGCACGTTAGTCCATTAAGGCTTGCCCGGAGCGCACGAGAAGCGTACCTTCGCCCGCTTTTCTTGCCACAGCACCCCTTGGAGAGCGCCATGTCCGCTGATCTCGAGCATATCCGTCAAATCATGCGCGAGGCTGACTGCCTGTACACTGAAGCGCAAGTCGAAGAGGCGATCGCCAAGGTCGGCGCGCACATCACCCGCGAAATGGCTGACACCAACCCGGTGGTTTTCTGCGTGATGAACGGTGGTCTGATCTTCGCTGGCAAATTGCTCACCCACCTGCAATTCCCGCTTGAAGCGTCCTATCTGCACGCCACCCGCTATCGCAACGAAACCACCGGCGGCGACCTGTTCTGGAAAGCCAAGCCGGAAGTCTCGTTCATCGACCGCGACGTGCTGATCATCGACGACATCCTCGACGAAGGTCACACCCTCGGCGCGATCATTGACTTCTGCAAGCACGCTGGCGCGCGAAAAGTACACACTGCCGTGCTGATCGACAAAGACCACGATCGTAAGGCCCGCCCAGAGCTGAAAGCCGATTTCGTTGGCCTGCCGTGCATCGACCGCTACATCTTCGGTTATGGCATGGACTACAAAGGCTACTGGCGCAACGCCAATGGGATCTACGCCGTCAAAGGGATGTAAGCCATGACCCGCTTTCTTGATCAAACGCTGTTTGCCGAATTGGCTGAGAAAGCGGGCGCCAGCCCCCGTGGCCGGCACCATCACAACCTCCACCAGATGGAAGAGCCGTGCCATCGTCTGGCCGTGGGCCTGCAGCCCAGCACTTATGTGCCGCCGCATCGGCACCTGAGTGCGGACAAGGCGGAAACCTTGCTCGTGCTTCAGGGCCGCCTGGGTCTGCTGGTGTTCAGCGAAACCGGCGAGGTGCTGGCCAAGCGCGTCATGCAGGCGGGGGGCGAATGCGCGGGTGTCGATCTGCCACCCGGTGTGTTTCACGGTTTGGTGGTGCTGGAGCCCGACACGGTGATGTTCGAGTGCAAAGCCGGACCTTATCGCCCGGTAGGCGAGGGTGAGCTGGCCAATTGGGCGCCGCGTGAAGGCGAGGCTGGCGTGGCTGCGTATCAACGTTGGATGCTTGCCCAGTTCGATTGAGCTACAGTGCTGGGCTATCTCGCACGGAGCGGCCCATGAACCTGTTGATACGTACTTGCGCCGCCCTGGCGTTGACCCTCAGTTTGCCGCTGGCCGCCGCGCCTGCGCCGTTGCACAGCCAATTCCTGCCCTCCGACGACCTGACCCTGCGCGCCGAAGCCCCTGACCAGCAGCAATTGCTGCAAGTCACCGAGTACGCGGTCGTGGTGGGCAATCAGCGCCAATCCAGCCAGCAACCGATCCCGGTGACCTCGCCGCTGATGATCCGCCTCAAGGGCAAGTCCCTGAACAAGGGTGCGACTATTAGCCAGGTGGTGCTCAACTTCGATGCCGAAAGCAAAAGCCTGAAAAAGCCGGTCTACGACGACAAGAGCAAGACCCTGACGTTGTCCTACCCGGTGGCCCAGTACCGAGTGATCGTCGACCTGCTGCGCAATGACACGGTCTACGTGCAGTTCCTGAGTTATGCCAATGGGCATATCTGGGCGGATTTGCATACCGGCGCCGTTCGCGCTCGATAGCGAGAACACTGATGTCCAAATGTGGGAGCGAGCAAGCCCGCTCGCACATGGAGTCTGCGCTGCTTCCGAAGCCTGCGTCTCACAGGTAGACTTCAAGCCCCGTGTAAATGTCTGCAGGCTGGAGTCGGTAATGCGTAAAGATAAGAGACAGGTGATTGGTGACGAGATTGGCGACGATCAGATCAAGTTGTTCCTCGACTTCGAGCCGGTTGACGCGACTTCCCCGTCCCTGCATAAACTCATCAAGGCCTACCGTGGCCTGCGTATCGACGACTTTGAGCGCTTCCTGGGTTTCTTCAAGGAAGCCGGTCTGGACCTGGACGGCAAGGATGAGCATGGCCTGACCTTCGTCGACCTGATCAAGGACCAGCGTCACGCAGACGAGTACATCGAGTTGATCAACAACGCTCGCGGTTGATTCTCCAGGCAATAAAAAACGCCCCGTTCTCATACCGAGAGCGGGGCGTTTTTTATTGCCTTAAAGCCTCAAGCGTAGCTCTCGGTCTCGGCAGCAGGCTCAACCAGTTCCAGGCTGATGTTGTTCTGCTCATTGATCTTGCGATACAGCTCGGCATCTGTTTCCAGGACCTTTTCCCGCGCCGGGAAGATCTCGTGCAGCTTGGCCGCCCACTCTCCGGCAGCCTTGGCCGGGAAGCAGCGCTCGATCAGGTCGAGCATGATCGAAACGGTCACCGAAGCACCCGGGGACGCGCCCAGCAGTGCCGCGAGCGAGCCGTCTTTGGCCGCGACCAGTTCGGTGCCGAATTGCAGCACGCCGCCTTTTTTCGGGTCTTTCTTGATGATCTGCACCCGTTGGCCGGCCACTTCCAGGCGCCAGTCTTCGGCTTTGGCTTGCGGGTAGAAGCGGCGCAGGGATTCCAGGCGCTGTTCCATCGACTGCATCACTTCGCTGACCAGGTACTTGGTCAGGTCCATGTTGTCGCGGGCCACGGCGAGCATCGGGCCAATGTTGCCGGCGCGAACCGACAGTGGCAGGTCAAGGAACGAACCGTGCTTGAGGAACTTGGTGGTGAAGCCGGCATAGGGCCCAAACAGCAGGGACTTTTTGCCTTCCACTACGCGAGTGTCCAAGTGCGGCACGGACATTGGCGGCGAACCCACGGCGGCCTGGCTGTAGACCTTGGCCTGGTGGTGCTTGACCACTTCCGGGTTGTCGCAACGCAGCCACTGGCCGCTGACCGGGAAACCGCCAAAGCCTTTGCTTTCTTCGATACCCGAGGCTTGCAGCAGCGGCAGCGCCGCGCCACCGGCGCCGAGGAACACGAACTTGGCGTCCACTTCACGGCTGTTGCCGCTGTTGACGTCCTTGATGCTTACGGTCCAGCCCGCGCCGTTGCGCTTGAGACCGGTCACGCGCTTGCTGTACTTGACCTGGGCGTCTGCCGAGCTGGTCAGGTGGCTGAGCAGTTGGTTGGTCAGCGCGCCGAAGTTGACGTCGGTGCCGTTCATGACACGGGTCGCCGCGATTTTTTCGTCGAGCGGGCGGCCTGGCATCATCAGCGGCATCCACTCGGCCATCTCGCTACGGTCTTCGGTGTAGTGCATGTCCGAAAACGCGTGGTGCTGGCTGAGGGTTTCAAAGCGCTTCTTGAGGAAGGACACGCCTTTTTCGCCCTGTACGAAGCTCAGGTGCGGCACCGGACTGATAAAAGACTTGGACGAGCCAAAGGTGCCCTTTTTGGTCAAGTACGCCCAGAACTGCTTCGACACCTCGAACTGGGTATTGATGTGCACGGCTTTCTTGATGTCGATGGAGCCATCGCCAGCCTGCGGTGTGTAGTTCAGCTCACACAGCCCGGCGTGGCCGGTACCGGCGTTGTTCCACGGGTTGGAACTCTCCGCGGCACCCGAATCCATCAGCTCAACGACTTCCAGCTTGAGGCCGGGGTCGAGCTCTTTGAGCAGTACGGCCAGGGTGGCACTCATGATGCCGGCCCCTACCAGTACTACGTCGACTGTTTCGTTATGCGCCATTTAACGCGTCTCCAAAATCTGCAGCACCAAATTGACGGCATGGCTGCCAGGAGTGACGGGGCGGTTCACGTGTTGCCCCAGGTTACCCATGGCCAGGATCGCCATGTCCGTTTCGCAATTCTTTGCAACTTCAGCACACGCTTCCTACCGGGCTAATCTGCCTATGAACGCATTCATGGGCGCCTGTGGCAATTCGACTTATGGTCAAAGCGTGTGATTCGTGCAATCAATCCGTAGCGGACAGGCTCAAGCTCCGATTTTTAAGGCGTACTCGGTCCTGTGTGGTTGGGCTGTTCCAGACGCTGATGGTGCTTGTACAAACGCCAAACTATTCATTTGCTCGCCACACTCTTGTGAAGTTGTGAAAACCCGTTTTTTCACGCTCTTTTGAAGACGTGAACCTCAAAAAAGGGCTGCCCCAGCCTGGCACCTGGCCCGGAAAACCTTGCCGACATGCGGCAAAACGGGCAAACAACTCAAGTGGCCGAGCGCAATGGCAGCTCTGGCAGATTCGGTAAAGACGGGTGGTTTGCAAAGAAAACAGCAAGCGCGCCAGCTTCACTCGATCTGTGTGGGCGGCTCTCTGTGGGCGATTCTTGGGGTTAACACCGAGGCATTAACGATGCTGCGAGGCCCGATCAGGAGACGTCCTTATAATCGGGGGGAGATTGTAGCGAAGAACGCTGGGGAAATGGGCGTGTTTTATGACTTTTATTAGGCGTTCGGTCAGGCAGCCAACGGCTGATGCCGTGACGACCGCGCTGGGCGTGGGCTGACGCGGGCGCGAGCGGGCAGTGGGTGATGCATCCAGCTCAGGCGAATCTCATCGATTTCCACCCAGCCGTCGCCTACGGGCGGCTCGCAGCACTCTTTGAAGGCCTGGCAACGACCTTGTGCATCGAGCAGGGCGAACTGACGAAGGGCCGGCTTGCGCGTAAACAATGACCAAAGAAACTGCATGACGATTGACCTCCTGAGATTGAGGCCAAGCATGCCTGCGCTGGATGACGAGCCCATGTAACGGGTGTGACATCTCGGTGACAGCGAACCGCGCTCCACACGTGGGGTCACAGGTTGTAACTGATGCTAGTTCCCCGCAGTGGCGCCCCGCTATACTGCCGGCCTGTCGGATCCTGATTTCTGGAGAGAAGCGCATGTTGCAACGCCTGTTGTTCGGTTTGATCACTGTGACCAGTTTGACCCTGGTGGGCTGCGCCAACAGCCCGCAACAACTGACCCCGGAACCGAAACTCACCACGCAGCTGGCCCCGGTGGGCCACGGCCAGGCGGTGTCGGTGCGGGTGGTGGATGGTCGTCCATCGCCTACGCTCGGCTCACGCGGCGGCCTGTACCCGGAAACCGCTCTGATCTCGGTGAACGCTCAAGACGTACTGCCCAAGCTGCAGGCCCAGGCTGAAGCCGCCGTGCGCTTGCTGGGTTTCACCCCGAGCGCCAATGCACCGGGTGCTCCGCAATTGACGATCACCCTGGCTGAATTGAAGTATCAATCGCCTAAGGACGGGCTGTACGTGACCGAAGCTTCCATCGGTGCGACGTTCAAGTCTGACGTCACCGCCGGTACCCGTCGCTACAGCGGTCGCTACGGCGCCTCCCTGAACCAGCGTTTCGGCATGTCGCCGAACCAGGAAACCAATACCAAGTTGGTCAGCGACGTCCTGAGTGACGCCTTGACCCGACTGTTCAAAGACCCAAGCATCGGTTCGTTGCTCAGCGCGCAATAAACGATTGTTAAAAAACCGGGCTCAGTTGAGTCCGGTTTTTTTTCGCCTCCTGTTTCACGCGGCGGTGTCGATGCAGAAGTCCAGCAGGCTCACCCCCGTTAACAGATCGGTCTCCGGAAGGTCCGCATGCTGGTGCCCGCCAAGGGCGCAATACACCAGCCAGTGGCGATCCTGGACGTTGAAAGCCAGGCCGCCGATCAGCGCTTCCTGCTCATCGCTTTGGGCGACCAGATACAGCCGATCCTGGTTTTGCGCGTGCAACATGACAAGCTCCTGAGGCGTCAAAGGGCAACAGAGTGGACTGTTAAGGTGACGTTCAGGTGACGCCGTAAATTACTGGATACATTAGACGTCAATGGGGGAGGGAGCATTTCAGGCGCCGGACGCCACTATCGTTCAGGTTGGTAACTGAGCTGATACCAAGACACTGTTCCACTGAGGTTCGCCATGGCGCTGTCCGCACTGCTGATCAATGTTGTAGCGTTAGCGGTAGCGTGCCCGGGAGCGGCACTGTTGTTCATCACCCGCCTGCGCGAACAACGCGCGATGGCCGACCTGACCGCGAAAAGCGAAGACCGCACCATCGACCAGCCGATGCTGTTTCTGGATGTGCGCACCGAGCGCGCGCATCGGGTGGCTTACCGTGTTGGGTTTGCCTGCCTGGGGATGGCGCTGGCTATTTCCTGGCTCAGTACCCATTTGTAATTACGGCGCAGAACACATGTGGGGGTGGGTTTGCTCGCGGAGGCGGAGTGTCAGTCAACACATGATTGACTGACTAACCGCCTTCGCGAGCTAGCCTACCCCCACATTTTTGGTCTGTATTACAAAGGTATGCCGGCCTTGACCCGATACTGATTACGCACCGGCGTAGCGTATTGCACCACCAGGAACGGTCGGTGCTCGGCGGGGCACTCGTTCAAGCGCCGCTCCCATTCTGCTTTCGCCTTGGCCAGTTCGTCGGCCGGGAATACCTCGGCCGCCGTCGGCACCTGCAATTGCGGGTCGGCGTCGCTCCATTGGGCATACGCCAGGTAATGCACCGGGAACAGCCGGTAACCGCCGAGAATCTGCCGGTCCATTTCCACGGCCAGCAGCTTGGTGTCTTCGAAACGCTCGGTGATCGGCGGTGCGAAGTTGATGTGCACCCGCCCCTTGTAGCCCGTGATGCCAAGGGCGATGCTCACGTCATCCTCGCCCGGCGCCTTGCTGTAGGTGCCGGTGGTGGCGCGGATGTACAGCTCGCGAGCCTTGGCGGTATCGCACGGGTCGTATTCATAGCTGATCGACACCGGCGTCAGGTTCAACGACTGGATGACCTCGGCAAACGGCTCATCCTTGCGGCTGACGTGGAACATCTTGAGGATCGCCGACTCGGTGCGGTCATCCCCATCCTTGGCGCGCCCTTCGGCCTGGGCAATCCAGATCGATTGGCAGTCGTTGCGGATCGAATGGTTGATGTAGGCTGACAGCAGGTTGAATGCCGCCATCTTTTCCTTTCGCCCGGTGATCGAGCGGTGCACGATAAAGCTCTTGTTCAGGCGCATCAGGTCGCTGACAAACGGCTTTTGCAGCAGGTTGTCGCCGATGGCGATGCGCGGCGTCGGCAGGCCGGCGTGGTACACGGCGTAGTTGACGAAGGCCGGGTCCATCACGATATCGCGGTGGTTGGCGAGGAACAGGTAGGCGGTGCCGGACTTGAGCTGCTCGACGCCGGTGTAGGTCACACCGTCGGTCGCCCGGTCAATAGTGTGGTCGACGTAGTACTCGACTTTGTCCTGCAGCGTAGCAACGGTGGTGACGCCGGCGAATTCACGGCGCAGTTTGCGGGCGATCATCGGCTTGAGCAGCCAGCCCAGGGCGCCGGCAAAGCGCGGGAAGCGGAAGTGGGTCAGGATGTCCAGAAAGGCCTTGTCACTGAACAGGCGTGCCAGCACTGCCGGGACTTCGCTGTCGTTGTAAGGTCGGATGGTATCGAATTCGCCCATCATGCTCTCTTGTTAGAAACGGCTAGGGTAAGTAAAGGAAATACCAGGGTGCGGCCTGAGTAATGGGCTCAGCCGAAATATAACCCTGTAAATAGACCGGCGATTATACGCACAAGTCACCTTGGAGGCTGCGATGCTGGAAACTGCGACGTACGATTGTCCTTATTGTGGTGAAGAGGTCGAGACAACGGTGGATTTGTCCGGCGGCGATCAGACGTATATAGAAGACTGTCAGGTGTGTTGCCGGCCAATCAGTTTCAATCTACAGGTGCATGGTGGCGAGTGGATGCTCGAAACCCGTAGCGAAAACGAATGACAGGTACGCCCATGCAGCGAATCTACGAACCGGAAAGCCTGATGGAAGGCGAGTTGCTGCAACAGATGCTCGCCAGTGAAGGTATCGAGGCCCACCTGGTGGGCCGGCATTTGCTCGGCGGCACTGGCGAACTGCCCATCTTCGGCCTGCTGGGCCTGGAGGTGGACAACGACCGGGCCGTTGACGCGCGTGAGCTGATCACCGCCTACATCGGCGCGCAACCCCTGCCGGGTGACGAACCTGACAGCTTCCCCGACGTGCTGGTCTGTTAGGCTGTCGGTCGGTTTACCCAAGAGTCATGTTGCCCCATGTGTGGACGTTATGCCCTGTTTCGCTGGAACCCCGCTTTTGCTGCCTTGCCGGGTTTCCCGGCCGACCAGCAGGCCCAGTGGAACATCTCCCCGAACGATTCGGTGCTGATCCAGCGCACCGCCGAAGGCCAGCTCACCCTGGCGCGGGCCCGCTGGGGCCTGACACCGCCCTGGCTGACCGACCTTTCGCGCACGCCGGCCCATGCCCGCGCCGAAACCCTGGCCGAACAACCGATGTTTCGCGAAGCGTTCCGCCTGCGCCGTTGCCTGCTGCCGGCCAATGGGTTCTACGAATGGCGCGGCACCCAGCGCAAGCGTCCGTACTGGCTGACGCCAGGAGAGGGTTCCACCTTGTTTTTTGCCGCGATCTGGGAAGCGTATCCGGTACAGGAACAGGTGTGGCTGAGCACCGCGGTGGTGACCCAGGCTGCGCAGAGCCAGCGTCGGCCGCTGATCCTGGATGCGGCGGGGCAGGCGGCCTGGCTCAATCCCGAAACACCGCTGCCGGTGTTGCAGGCTTTACTGGCCAGTGAGCCCACCGCGTTGCGCGAGCGGGTGTTGGCCAACATGGTCAATGATCCGAAGCTCAATGGGCCGGAGTGCTTGACCCCGGCTTGAGCCTATTGGCTATCTGTTGCCTTCACTGGTCTCTTCGCGAGCAAGCCTGCCGCAAATCCCTAAACCTTGAACTGATTGATCAAGCGCCGCTGCTGCTCCGCCAGCTTGGTCAAATCCGCACTGGCCGCGCTGGATTCATCCGCGCCGCCCGCCACTTCATTGGCCACCTGGCCGATGTTGATCACGTTACGATTGATGTCCTCTGCCACTGCGCTCTGCTCTTCGGCCGCACTGGCGATCTGGGTGTTCATGTCGTTGATCACCGACACCGCCTGGGTGATGGTTTCCAGCGCTTCGCCCGCCTTCGCCGCGTGTTGGACGCTTTCATCGGTGCGGCTTTGGCTGTCCTCCATCACCCGTACCACGTCCCGCGTGCCTTGTTGCAACTGCTGGATCATGGTCTGGATTTCTTCAGTGGCTTTTTGAGTCTTCTGCGCCAAGTTGCGCACTTCGTCAGCGACTACGGCGAAACCTCGGCCTTGCTCGCCAGCACGTGCCGCCTCGATTGCAGCATTGAGCGCCAGCAGGTTGGTCTGCTCGGCGATACCGCGAATCGCGGTGAGGATAGCGTTGATGTTCTCGCTGTCCTTGGCCAGGGTTTGCACCACGCCCACTGCCTTGCCAATTTCTGCGGCCAGCGCGCCAATCGAGATCGACGTGTCGCGCACAATGCGCATGCCCTGGCTCGCGGCCTGATCGGCATGGCTGGCGGCTTGCGCGGCCTGGGTGGCATTGCGCGCAACGTCTTGCGCAGTGGCAGTCATCTCATGCACGGCGGTGGCCACCTGGTCGATTTCCACCATTTGTTTATGCACGCCCTGGTTGGTGCGAATCGCAATGTCAGCGGTGTGCTCCGACGAGTCACTGACCTTCTGCACTGAACTCACCACCTGGGTGATCATGCCTTGCAGCTTGATCAGGAAGGTGTTGAAGCCGTTGGCGATCGCGCCCAGTTCATCGGCGCGATCGCTGGTCAGGCGCCGCGTCAGGTCGCCTTCGCCCTGGGCGATGTCATTGAGCATGGCCACCATCTGCTTGAGGGGGCGGGCGATGCCGTGGCCCACCAGCCAGATCACCAGCAAGCCGGCACCGGCGATCAATAGGCCGGCAATGGTCATGCCGAAGATATCGGTCTCGCGCTGGGCTTCCAGGTCGCTTTGCAATTTCTGCGAGTCGGCCATCACTGCGCCCAGGGGCAACTGCATCATCAAGGTCCAGCGCGCGTCGGTCTGGCCGATGCTGAAGGGCAGGAACAGCTCGATATGCCCGTGTTCCCGGTCGATGTCGTAGCGTACTTCACCGGCTTTGAGTTGGCCGAGGTTGGCCAGTTCGTTGCCGTCGAGCAGGTCGCTGGCTTTTTCACCGAGTTTGCTGGCGTCCTTGGTATAGGCCACAAGGCGTCCGTTACTGGAGATCAGTGCCAGTTCACCGGCACCGTCGTAGAGTTTCTGATCGGCGCTGGTGAGCATGTCCTGGATGAAATTGACTGAGAGATCGGCACCGACGATGCCCTGGAAGCTGCCGTCGATCAGGATCGGCTCGATAAAAGAAGCCAGCATCACCATCGCATTGCCCACCTTGTAAGGGGCCGGGTCGATGGCGCAGGCTTTTTTGCTTTCCCTGGAGCACAGGTAGTACTCGCTGGCACGTACCCCGGTGGAGAGGATTTTCTGGTCGGCCACGTCAGCGAGTTTATCCAGCCCCAGGCTGCCATCCGCGTTGCGGTACCACCACGGCAGGAAACGTCCGTCTGCGCCCATACCGAGAATGGGGCTGTTCACGTAGGCCGTGTCGTTGTGATCAATGGCATTGGGCTCCCAGCCAATATAGGCACCGAGGATCTTCGGGTTGCGCACCACGGTTTCATGCAGCAGGTTGATCAATTGTTCGCGGCCGACCTGCAGGGCAGGTTCGCCCTTGGTGTCTTTCATGCCGAGCAGGGCGTTGGCGGTGGCCAGGCTCTTGGCGGTCACCAGCGGGGCTTCAAGCTCACGCTGGATCAACGTGGCCTGGGTGTGCGCCAGGGCGGTGAGGCGTTGCTCGACGATCTGTTCGAACTGAGCCTGGGTGCGCTCCTGCACCATCGCCTGGGTTCGTGCGCCGGCAAACAAGGCGTAAAGCACCAGCACTGCGACCACACTCAGGACAATAGCGCCAGCCAGTGCCGCGACAGAAAATTGAATCGACTTGAATTTCATGAAAACTCCGGGCACTGAGGGGAGGGACCGCCTTTTTGTATCGGCCACGGCCGCGGTGGGCATGAGCATTTTTCCGACAAAAATGTCAGGGGTGTCGCGAATGGAATGCCCGCCGCCGTTGATGGGATAGGTGAGATGTATCCGAAAATCGTTAGTTACACGTCTGGTGTATCTGGCGCAGATACAAATGTGCGCCTACGATACGCGCCATGTTTCAGGGCGTATTTTCAGGGAGAGTGTTCATGAAGAAGTCATTGGTGATAAGTGGTTTGGTTGCAGCGATGCTGCTGGCCGGGTGTCAGTCGGTCAATACCACCAGCGGCGGCGCCGTTGGGGTGGAGCGCAAGCAGTACATGTTCAGCATGCTGTCGAGCCAGGAAGTCGACCAGATGTATGCCCAGTCCTACCAGCAGACGTTGGGCGAAGCCAGCAGCAAAGGCCAGTTGGACAAGACCAGTGCCAACGCCAAGCGCGTGCAGGCCATTGCCAAGCGTTTGATCGCCCAGGCGCCGACCTTCCGCCCCGATGCTGCGCAGTGGCAGTGGGAAGTGAATCTGATCAAGAGCGACGAGATGAACGCCAACTGTGGGCCTGGCGGCAAGATCTTCGTGTACAGCGGGTTGATCGATAACCTCAAGCTCACGGATGACGAACTGGCCGCCGTCATGGGCCATGAAATCGCCCACGCCTTGCGTGAGCATGGCCGCGAAGCCATGTCCAAGGCCTACGGGATCGAGATTGCCAAGCAGGGCGCCGGTGCGTTGTTCGGTCTCGGCCAGGACAGCCTGGCACTGGCCGACACGGTAGCCAACTACGGCATGACCTTACCCAACAGCCGCAGCAATGAAAACGAAGCGGACTTGATCGGCCTGGAACTGTCGGCCCGCGCCGGCTACAACCCGAACGCGGCCATCACGCTGTGGAACAAAATGGCCAAGGCCTCGGAAGGCGCACCGCCGGAGTTCATGAGTACTCACCCGGCTTCCGACAGCCGGATTGCCTCGTTGCAGGCGGCGATTCCGAAGGTGATGCCGCTTTACCAGCAGGCCAGGAAGTCTTAGGGTTTTAGCGGCAAGCTTCAAGCTGCAAGAAAAGGTACTGCTACCGTCTTGCAGCTTGCAGCTTGCAGCTTGTAGTCAGACCCATCCGCTGCTTTGCATGGCCTTGTACACTGCCACGATAGCCAGGATGAAAAACGCCGTAGCTGCTAACCGGCGAATCAAGGTCAACGGCAGTTTCTCCGCCGCAAAATTACCCGCCAATACCACCGGCACGTTGGCAATCAGCATGCCCACGGTCGTCCCGATAATCACCAGCCAGAGTTCCGGATACTGCGCCGCCAGCATGACCGTGGCGATCTGCGTCTTGTCTCCGATCTCGGCGAGGAAGAACGCAATCAGCGTGGTCAGGAACGGCCCGAATTTGCGCGTGGTGCTGGCTTCGTCATCGTCGAGTTTGTCCGGCACCAGGGTCCACAGGGCCGTGGCGCAGAAGCTTGCCGCCAGGATCCAGTGCAATACCGCGTCCGAGAAGAAACTCCCGAACCAGGCGCCAACGGCACCGGCGGCCGCGTGGTTGGCCAGGGTCGCGGCAACGATGCCGGCGATGATCGGCCAGGGCTTGCGAAAGCGAGCAGCAAGGATGAGCGCGAGCAGTTGCGTCTTGTCGCCGATTTCGGCCAAGGCAACGATTGCAGTAGGAACGAGTAATGAATCCAGCATCAGGTAGGTTTCCAGGGGCGGGTCGACACGGCTATGACACGTACAGCCTTCCCGCCCCGGGTAAGGTGTGCGTGTCATAGGTCTTGTCAAACCCCGGTCCGTCTGTGCGGACTCCTGGGTCGCATACGCCATGGTCTGTTGACCAAGTATGTTGACGTATGCCGGACGAGCGTGGCGCTCGTGGGAGACTACTCCCCTAGGACGGAGCGGATTCTGCCTAGGCAAAATCCATTCGGCAAGTCTTCTTTTTCCAAACGCCCGTCAGCCGCGCTTGGCACGGTAGATGCGAAAACCATTACCTTCGGCCTTGACCGCACAGATACCCAAGTGCTCTTCAATCAAGGGTTGGTACTTGAGGAAGCTGTTCGCGACTACGCGCAGTTCGCCGCCTTTTGCCAGATGTTTGCCGGCTTTTCGCAGCAGGTTCTCTGTGGCGAAGTAATCGGTGTGCACCCCGACATGGAACGGCGGGTTGGTCAGGATCGCGTTCAAGCCCATCGGCGCTGCGTCAATGCCATCACCGGTCAGCACCTCGGCTTCCAGGCCATTGGCGGCCAGGGTCAGACGACTGCTGGCGGCGGCAAACGCATCCACGTCGAGCATCGTTACGGTGTTGTGCGGGTAGCGGCGTTTTACCGCAGCACCCAGCACACCGGCACCGCAACCGAAGTCCAGCAGATGGCCGCTCGGCAGTTTATCCAGGTGCTCCAGCAACAGCTCGGTGCCGCGATCCAGGCGACCATGGCTGAACACACCGGGCAAGCTCACCACCTTGAGTGGCCCTTCAGCCAAAGGCACGTCGAACACCTGAGCCAGGCTCTCCAGCTCGACCGCTTGTGGGGCATTGGCCACGGTGACTTGCCACAGTTGGCAATGCCGCGCGTTGTCGAGCTTGCGCGGTTTGCCAAAGGGAATCATCTGCTTGGCGGCGCTTTCGATACCGCCTTTTTTCTCCCCCACCAGATACACCTCGGCGCCGGGCAGGCGCGCGGCCACGGCGTTAAGCAGGTAGTCGGTGAGGTCCTTTGACTTGGGCAGGAAGATCACCGCCGCGTCGAATTCGCGCTCAGGCACATTCACGCCAAATTGGCAGCGCTCGGGGAAGCGTGCGTCCAGCGCCGCTTGGTCGCCGGCATGCCAGCACCAGCCGTGCGCGTTGGGCAGGCGACCGAGCAGGTCGTCGGCGGGCAAACCTACCAACAGCAGGTTGCCTTGAAAAAGTTCGGCCTGACGAAGCAGTACTTCACTGCGCGGATCCATGGTCTGCTCCTCGAAAAGGGGCGCAGTTTATCAACTCACGACGCGCAGCGGGGCGCCGCTGAAAAAGCCCCGGGCGTTTTCCGCCAACTGGCCGACAATGCGCTGGCGCGCCTCGCGACTGCCCCAGGCATTGTGCGGGGTCACGATCAGCCGGGGAATATCGCCGGCCAGCAGCGGGTTGCCGTTCACCGGCGGCTCTACGCTCAGCACATCGGTCGCCGCGCCGCCCAGGTGGCCGTTACGTAACGCATCGGCCAAGGCTTGCTCGTTGATCAAGCCACCGCGCGCGGTGTTGACCACAAACGCGCCGGGCTTGAGCAGCGCCAGCTCGCGGGCGCCGATAACGTCACGGGTGTGGTCGTTGAGGGGGCAGTGCAAGGTGAGCGCGTCAACCTGCGCCAACAGCTCATCCAGGGGGACGCGATCAGCGCGGGCCGGGCGGCCCGGAATGGCTCCCAGTAACACGCGCATGCCAAAGGCTTCAGCCAGGCGCGCGACCGCGCTGCCCAATTCACCGTGACCGAGCAAGCCAAGGGTTTTACCTTCCAGCTCGACAATCGGATGGTCCAGCAGGCAGAACTGTTTGGCTTGCTGCCACTGACCGGCGCCCACATCCCGTTGATAATCCTTCAAGCGCGTCGCCAGGTTGAGCAACAGCATGATCGTGTGCTGCGCCACGGACGGCGTGCCGTAGCCCTGGCAGTTGCTCACGGTAATGCCATGCGCGCGGGCGGCCTCGAGGTCGACGTTATTGGTGCCGGTGGCGGACACCAGGATCAGCTTGAGCGCCGGGCAGGCCGCCAGGGTTTCGCTGTTGAGGGCGATCTTGTTACTGATCGCAACCTGAGCGCCTTGCAGGTGTTCGATCACGTTCAGCGGCGTGGTGTCGCTGAACAAGTGCAGGTCGCTGAAGCTGTTGCGCAGTTCGCTGAGGTCGAGGTCCCCCAAGTCAAGGGACGGGTGATCAAGGAAGACGGCGCGGCGATTGTTCGTCATCAACTGTACCTTTTGCGACAGGGTTTGAAGGCGTAATCTGCCGAGACTATCAGATGAAATAATCCGTTACTTAATGGAGTGAGTATGTACGCCACCGAGTTTTTAACCGTAGCGCTGATTCACTTATTGGCGGTGGCTAGCCCCGGCCCGGATTTCGCGGTGGTGGTGCGTGAGAGCGTGACCCACGGCCGTCGCGCCGGGACCTGGACTGCGCTGGGCGTGGGGTCGGCTATTTTCCTGCATGTGGGTTATTCGTTGCTCGGTATCGGCTTGATCGTGTCCCAATCCATCGTGCTGTTCAACGCGCTGAAATGGGCCGCGGCCGCCTACTTGCTGTACATCGGCTTCAAGGCCTTGCGCGCGCAGCCAGCCAAGCCCGCGGCCGAGGGTGAATTGCATCGCGAAGCGGGCGAACGCACGCCCCGTGGCGCGTTTACCGCAGGTTTTGTGACCAATGGCTTGAACCCCAAGGCCACGTTGTTCTTCTTATCGTTGTTCACCGTGGTGATCAACCCGCACACGCCACTGGCGGTCCAGGCCGGTTACGGCGTGTACCTGGCGGTGGCCACGGCGCTGTGGTTCTGCCTGGTGGCGATGTTGTTCAGCCAGCAGCGGGTGCGTGCAGGTTTTGCGCGGATGGGGCATTGGTTTGATCGGACCATGGGTGCGGTGTTGATTGCGATTGGGGTGAAGCTGGCGTTTACCAGCATGAAGTAAACGACATTCTCGAGTGAGCACCGCCACATTGGATCTTAGTAAGGCTTCAGTGCTGGCGCAAAGCTAGCATTCATTGGGCGCTGCAAATCATTCCTTTGGCTGATTTGGCTGAAACATAAGGTCTCTAAAGTGCAGGTCTTCAAGCCAAGACCGTACAGTCATAAAAGGGATTCGTATGTTGCAGACCCGTGTCATTCCGCCCGCCGAAGGTGCGTACCAATACCCGCTGCTGATCAAGCGCCTGCTGATGTCCGGGACCCGCTACGAGAAAACCCGGGAAATCGTCTACCGCGATAAATTGCGCTACACCTATCCAACCCTGATCGAGCGGGTCGCGCGCCTGGCCAATGTGCTGACAGAAGCCGGGGTCAAGGCCGGTGACACGGTGGCGGTGATGGACTGGGACAGCCATCGCTACCTGGAATGCATGTTCGCCATTCCGATGATTGGTGCGGTGATCCACACCATCAACGTGCGCCTGTCGCCGGAACAGATCCTCTACACCATGAACCACGCCGAGGACCGCTTTGTATTGGTCAACAGCGAGTTCGTGGGGCTTTACCAGGCCATTGCCGGGCAACTCACTACCGTCGACAAGACGTTGCTGCTCACCGATGGCGAGGCCAAGACCGCCGAGCTGCCAGACCTGGTGGGCGAGTACGAAACCCTGCTCGCCGCCGCCAGCCCGAAGTACGACTTCCAGGATTTTGACGAACACTCCGTCGCCACCACCTTCTACACCACCGGTACCACCGGCAATCCCAAGGGCGTGTATTTCACCCATCGCCAACTGGTGCTGCACACCATCGGCGTGGCCACCATCATGGGCAGCGTCGACAGCGTGCGGCTATTGGGCACGAATGATGTGTACATGCCGATCACGCCGATGTTCCACGTACACGCCTGGGGCCTGCCGTACGTGGCGACCATGCTTGGCCTGAAGCAGGTCTACCCCGGCCGCTACGAACCGGAATACCTGGTGGAGCTGTGGCGCAAGGAAAAGGTCACTTTCTCCCATTGCGTGCCGACCATCCTGCAAATGGTGCTCAATGCAAAAGCCGCTCAGGACGTGGATTTTGGCGGTTGGAAAATCGTCATTGGCGGCAGCGCGCTCAACCGCACTTTGTATGAAGCGTCCAAGGCCCGTGGCATTCAACTGACCGCCGCCTATGGCATGTCCGAGACCGGGCCGCTGGTGTCCTGCGCGCACCTCAACGAAGAGCTGATGGCGGGCACCGAGGATGAGCGCACCACCTATCGCATCAAGGCCGGCGTGCCCGGGCCGTTGGTGGAAGCCGCGATCATCGACGGCGACGGCCATTTCCTGCCCGCCGACGGCGAGTCCCAGGGCGAACTGGTATTACGTGCACCGTGGCTGACCGAAGGTTATTACAACGAGCCGCAGAAAGGCGCCGAGCTGTGGGCGGGCGGTTGGATGCACACCGGCGACGTGGCGACGCTTGACGCCTTTGGCGTGATCGATATCCGCGACCGCATCAAGGATGTGATCAAGACCGGCGGCGAGTGGATCTCTTCTCTGGCCCTCGAAGACCTGGTCAGCCGTCACCCGGCGGTACGCGAAGTAGCGGTGGTGGGCATCGCCGATCCGCAATGGGGGGAGCGTCCGTTTGCGTTGTTGGTGGTGCATGATGGCCATGTGATAGGGGCCCGCGAGCTCAAGGAACACCTCAAGCCGTTCGTGGAGTTGGGCCACTTGAGTAAGTGGGCGATCCCAAGCCAGATCGCTGTTGTTACTGAAATTCCCAAGACCAGCGTCGGCAAGCTCGACAAAAAACGTATCCGCATTGACATCATCGAATGGCAGGCCAACAACAGCACGTTCCTGTCCACCCTCTGAAGCCCCTCGCCGTGCCCGTCCGGGCACGGCAATGCTCTATCTGGCGCCTTTACTTGTGATTTGCCAATTTTCAGCCATCCTTCCTGCGTCGGCCTTCGCCGACATGGCGAAAGGGTCGTGGCAGACGGGTTGGTGATGCAAATCACACTTTAGAGGGATCAAGCACTACCCCCTGCTGGCTATAGTCCCTCCCAGAGTTTTTCAAGGATGCGGTGCTGCGGACCATGGAGGTTCAGTTGCAGTCCGGCATTGGAATCGTTGTATTCCGGCCGTTACAAGCATCAAAGAACGAACTCACTGCCATAACAATAATGCACATGGAGTAGCGTCGATGACCTCAGTAAACCAGTTCTGGCGCCGGGCAAAACTGCCCCTGGCCGTCAGTCTCGCCTCTACGCTCGCCGGGCCCGCATTCGGCGTCAGTTTCAATATCGGTGAAATCGAAGGGAGTTTTGACTCGTCTCTTTCCGTGGGGGCGAGCTGGTCGACAGCCAAGCCCAATCAGGATCTGATCGGCGCCAACAATGGTGGCAATGGTCTGTCCCAGACGTCCGATGACGGCCACCTGAACTTCAAGCGTGGTGAGACGTTCTCGAAAATCTTCAAGGGCATCCATGATCTGGAGCTGAAATACGGCGACACCGGCGTATTTGTGCGTGGCAAGTACTGGTATGACTTCGAACTCCAGGACGAGAGCCGCGAGTTTAAGGACATCAGCAACAGCAACCGCAAAGAGGGCGCCAAGTCCTCGGGCGGGCAAATTCTCGATGCGTTCATCTACCACAACTACAGCATTGCCGATCAGCCGGGTAACGTGCGATTCGGTAAGCAGGTAGTGAGCTGGGGTGAAAGTACCTTCATCGGCGGCGGCATCAACTCCATCAACCCGATCGACGTGTCTGCGTTTCGTCGTCCGGGGGCTGAAATCAAGGAGGGCTTGATTCCGGTCAACATGTTCTATGTGTCGCAGACGCTGACCGATAACTTGTCGGCGGAAGCGTTCTACCAGTTGGAGTGGGACCAGACGGTTACCGATAACTGCGGTACGTTCTTCTCGCAGCCGGACATTGTGTCTGATGGCTGTAAAGACAACCTTCGCGTGCTGAATAGCCGCCGTACGCTACCGGCCGCACTTAACCCAGGGTTGGCGGCTGCGGGTGTTGACGTCAACAACGAGGGCGTGCTGGTTCGTCGTGGGCCCGACCGTGATGCACGTGACAGCGGCCAATTCGGCGTCGCGTTCCATTACAACTTCGAGCCGTTGGACACAGAGTTCGGCGCCTACTTTATGAACTATCACAGCCGTGCGCCGATTTTCAGTGCACAGGGGGCTCCGCAATCGGCCTTTACCGGTCCTACGCCTGGACTGCCGCCACAGTTGCGCCCATTGGTTGTCGCGGGCAACTCCAATTACTTCATCGAATACCCAGAAGACATCCGGCTCTACGGTTTGAGCTTCTCCACCACGTTGCCTACGGGTACCGCGTGGAGTGGTGAGTTGAGCTACCGTCCCAATGCGCCGGTGCAGTTGAACTCTACCGATATACTGTTCGCGGGCGTCAAGCCGATTGGCGGGCCAGTATTGGGTAACGCATCGTTGCTCAATGGCAGCCCAGGCCAAGACCTGCATGGCTATCGTCGTAAGGAAATTTCCCAGTTCCAAACCACCTTTACTCACTTCTTCGACCAAGTCATGGGCGCGAGCCGCTTGACGTTGGTGGGTGAAGTCGGTGTTACCCATGTGGGTGGCCTAGAGAGCAAATCGGACGCGCGTTACGGTCGTGACCCGGTCTTTGGTCCAGGCACGCTTCCGAACAATGCTTGTGCAGCACTCAACCTCTCTACGGCTCAAGGCGCTGGCTTGGGCAACGCCAACGGCCTGAACACCAACTGCAACAATGATGGTTTCACCACCGCCACTTCCTGGGGCTATCGCGGTCGGGCTATCTGGGAATACCCGGATGCCTTCGCGGGTGTGAACCTCAAGCCGAACGTGGCCTGGTCTCATGACGTCAAGGGTTATTCCCCTGGCCCAGGCGCTAACTTCGAAGAAGGTCGCAAAGCCGTCAGCCTCGGCCTGGACGCCGAATACCAGAACACCTACACCGCCAGCCTGAACTACACCAACTTCTTCGGAGGTGATTTCACGACCGTGAATGACCGCGATTTTGTTGCGCTCAGCCTTGGCGTGAACTTCTAAGCACACTGTATTTTCAGGAAGACCAGAATATGAAAATAACCAAAAGTCTGTTGCACGTAGGTGTGCTTGGGCTGTCGATCCTGGCGAGCAACGTCATGGCGGCCGTCTCGGCGGATGAAGCCGCGAAGCTGGGCACGAGTCTTACCCCGATGGGCGCTGAAATGGCCGGTAACGCCGCAGGCACCATTCCTAAATGGTCGCCGCTGCCAACCAACGCTGGCGCTGTCGACGCCCGCGGATTCCTGGCCAATCCTTACGCCAGTGAACAGCCGCAATTCACCATCACCGCGCAAAATGTCGAGCAGTACAAAGACAAGCTGGCGCCGGGGCAGTACGCGATGTTCAAGCGTTACCCGGACACCTTCAAGATGCCGGTCTACCCAACCCATCGCGGCGCTACGGTGCCAGCGGATGTGTTCGCGGCCATCAAGAAGAACGCCACCACCACTAACCTGGTATCTGGCGGTAACGGCCTGGAAAATTTCGAAACCGCTGTGCCGTTCCCTATTCCGAAAAGCGGCGTGGAGGTGATCTGGAACCACATCACTCGCTATCGCGGGGGCAGCGTGACCCGCTTGGTAACCCAGGCTACGCCGCAAACCAACGGCTCTTTCAGCCTGGTGTATTTCAAAGACCAGTTCGTGTTCCGCGACAAAATGAAAGACTTCGACCCGAAAAATCCGGGCAACGTGCTGTTCTACTTCAAGCAGCAAGTGACCGCGCCGGCCCGTCTGGCCGGTGGTGTGCTGCTGGTGCACGAAACCCTGGACCAAGTGAAGGAGCCACGTTCGGCGTGGGTCTACAACGCCGGCCAACGCCGTGTGCGCCGGGCACCGCAAGTGTCCTATGACGGTCCGGGTACCGCGGCCGATGGCCTGCGTACCTCCGATAACCTCGACATGTACAACGGCGCACCGGACCGCTACGACTGGAAGCTGGAAGGCAAGAAAGAAATCTACATCGCCTCCAACAGCTACAAGATCGACGATCCGAAGCTCAAGTATGCAGACATCATCAAGGCCGGCCACATCAACCAGGACCTGGCTCGCTACGAGCTGCGCCGCGTCTGGCATGTAGTCGCCACCTTGAAAGAAGGTCAGCGCCACATCTACGCCAAGCGTGATTTCTTCATCGACGAAGACACCTGGCAAGCAGCCGTCATCGACCACTACGATGGCCGTGGCCAACTGTGGCGCGTGGCTGAAGCGCATGCCGAGAACTACTACGACAAGCAAGTGCCGTGGTACGCCCTGGAAACCCTCTACGACCTGCAGTCCGGCCGCTACCTTGCACTGGGCATGAAGAACGAAGAGAAGCAGGCGTATGACTTCGGCTTCACCGCCACCACCAGCGACTTCACCCCAGCGGCGCTGCGCCAGGACGGCGTGCGCTAAGCTGAGTTAACCGAGGCAGCCTCCTTGGAAAGAAGCCCCGACCCGTTCGGGGCTTTTTTGTATGGCGAATTTTTTTGTCGCAGTTCTTTTCAAGCAAATGTTGCAAAGATCTACAAACCTGCTGCTTTTACCGCTAGTCTGCGGACATCTGCAATGCCGACAACAGCCTTCTACAAGAGCCCGGCGATGACTGATCTGTCCCGAATCCAAGGGCCTGCCAGTGCGGTAATCCCCACCCTGGAGGGTCGCTTCTACAGGCCACCGCTGCCTGACGGCTATGTGCTGCGTCCGTGCCTGTGCGAACGCCTGAGTGCTGGCCTGGAAGGGCGGCTGCTGCTGGTGAGTGCACCCGCAGGGTTCGGCAAGAGTTCGTTGGCGGTGGAGTTCTGCCAGAGCCTGCCGGCCCATTGGCAAAGCCTGTGGCTGGGCCTGAGCCCACGGGATAACGACCCCGGCCGTTTCCTTGAGCGCCTGCTCGAGGGGCTGCAGCAATTTTTCCCGCAACTCGGCGCCCAATCCCTGGGGCTGCTGAAAATGCGCCAGCGTCACCAACCCTTTGCCTTTGAAGAATGGCTGGACGGCCTGCTCGATGAGCTGACCGTGCACCTGTCCCCGCGCGCGCCGTTGTTATTGGTACTGGATGACTACCATCTGGCCCAGGGGCCCGTGCTCGACCGTTGCCTGCAGTTTTTCCTCAACCATTTGCCCGATGGCCTGGTCGTGCTGGTCACCAGCCGTCAGCGCCCGGACTGGCATCTGGCGCGGCTGCGTTTATCGCGCCACCTGCTGGAGTTGCACGAACAGGATTTGCGCCTGACGCACAGCGAATCCCTGGCGGTGCTGGATCGCCACAGCAGTTCCTTGCGCGGCGAAGCCCTCGACAACCTGATCCGCCGCAGCGAAGGCTGGGTTGCCGGGCTGCGCTTCTGGTTGCTCGCCGCTTCCGAGGCCGGCAACGACAGTGCATTGCCGCAGAGCTTGCATGGCGGCGAAGGGCTGATCCGTGATTACCTGCTGGAAGAGGTGATCGACTGCCTCCCGGCCGAGGTACAGGCGTTTTTGTACGACACTGCCCCTCAGGATCGGTTTTGCAGCGAACTCTGCGACGCGGTGCGCGAAGCCCATGACAGCGCTGAAATCCTGCGTTACCTGCAAGCCCACCAAGTGTTCCTGGTGCCCCTGGACGAGCAGGGCCACTGGTACCGTTATCACCATTTGTTTTCAGACTTGCTGCGCACCCGCCGCGCCAGCAGCAATGTGCTGCCGCCGGCCAGCCTGCACCTACGCGCGTGCCGCTGGTTCAATGCCCAGGGCTTGATCGATGAGGCAGTGGAGCAAGCGTTGCGCGCCGGCCATCTGGATGTCGCCGCCAACCTGGTTCAGAACCTGTCCGAAGAGCAACTGCTGGCCGAGCAGAATGTGGGCATGCTGCTGCGTTGGAAAATGGACTTGCCCGACAGCTTGCTGATCAGCACGCCGCGCCTGATCGTGCTCTACAGCTGGGCCTTGGGCCTGGCCTGCCAGTTGGATGCGGCGGAAGAATTATCCAGCTACCTCAGCCGCTTCCTGCCAGCACCGTCGGCCACCGCACAAAAATCGATGCTGGCACAGTGGCTGGCGCTGAGCGGGATCATCGCCCGGGGCCGGGGCGATCGCGAGCTGACCCAGCGCTATTGCAGCGAGGCGCTGGAAAGCCTGCCGCAACGGCGTTACGGCCAGCGGTTGATGTGTCTGTCGACCCTTTCCAACCTGGCCATTGTCGATGCCGACCTGTGGCGTGCGCGTGGCTTGAATCGCGAATCCCTGGAGTTGGCGCAGCGCATCGGCAACCCATTGTTCGAGGCCCTGGCCCATTACGATCGTGCGCGGGTGTTGCAGGCCCGCGGTGAAATCCTGCGCTCCCTGGATGAAGTGCATCAGGGCCTGCAACGCCTGCAGGGCTTAGCACCGCAGCGGTTGTACGCGGTGCGCGCGCGGTTGTCACTCTACGAAGGTTTTTTGCTGCTGGTGCGGCTACAACCCGAAGCCGGACTCGCCCGCTTGCGCGCCGGGCTCGTCGAAGCCCGTGCCTGCCGCGACATCAGTGTGTTGATCGGGCATTGCGTGATCGCCAATTTCGAAGGCCGCCGTGGTGACTTCGCCAAAGCCTTTGCCGAACTCGCCGAGGCCGAGCGCCTGATGCATATCTGGGACGTGCCGCCGATCTACTACCTGGCAATGATCACCCTGATTAAATGCGAGCTGTGGCTGGCCCAGGGCCGCACCGATTTGGCCGACGCCTGGCTGATGCGCCTGGGGCAAACCTACAACGGCGAGCAGGCCGCCGCCGCGCCGGAATTTCACCCACACCTGCCACAACATATCGAGCTTCAACAAGCGGCGCTGGATGCCACTCGCCATCAACCCGTTGCGGCATTGCAGCGGCTTGAAGCGTTGGCGCAGCAGGCGCACAACAGCGGCCGCCAGATGATTGCACTGATGGCGCTGACGCAGCAGGCCCAGTTGCTCTTGGAAAGTGGCCAGGAAGCCAAGGCGCGCGCGGTTCTGGTCCAGGCCCTTGAGGCCGGCGCCGGAGGGGCATTGCAACCTTTCCAGCGGTTGCTGGAAAGGCACCCTGGCTGGATGCGCGAGCAACTGGGCAAGGATGCGCAGGGGCCGCTGAACCAGAGTTTGCTGGTGCGTCTACCGACGATCGTGACACCTGAGATAGCGCCGGCTCACGAAACCTTGAGCGCGCGTGAGTTGGCGGTGCTGAAACTGATTGCCCAAGGCTGCTCGAATCAGGAAATCAGTAACCAGCTGTTCATCTCACTGCACACCGTGAAGACCCACGCCAGCCACATCAACAGCAAGTTGGGGGTGGAGCGGCGGACCCAGGCGGTGGCCCGTGCCAAGGCAATGGGCCTGCTGGCGTAGACCCTCCGACGTCTATGGCGCGCTTGGGCACTGGTTGGACGACCTGTCGACTGCCTGAAGAATCTGCGCCGCGAAGCGTTTGAGATTGTTCTGGTGGGCGAGTACCAGGTCGTCAATGCTCGCGCCGGCCGGCGACTGCAAGGTGGTGCGGCAGGTCAGTGGCGCGCGATCACTGCCGCTGGCTGACCGCAGACGCCATTTGACGTCGAGCAGTGCGTACTGGCCGGGCACGGAGTCAAAGCGCTGCACCTCAAGGCGCAACAGCATGGGTTGCCGAGGGTTGCTGTTAGCCAATTGATCCACCAGCGCGCTCCTCAACTCATCCACCAAGCTGGCAGCCCACCACTGGGTGTCCAGGATCGCCACGCCACTGTTGCCTTGGCGAATCACTATCTGCGGACGGTCGACTTGTGGCGGCACACTGATACTTTCGATTTTTATCCCACCCGCGGCGGCCCCGGTGGTATTGCTCCACTGCGCCGGGGTCAGGGTATGGAAGGTGATCGGTGTACTGCTGCATGCCCCCAGCGCGAGCAATGCGCTGAGCAGGGTGATTTTCAACGTTAACGTCATGGCGCTTGCTCCACGGTTCATTTGCGCGGCGGTCCTTGCAGGTCCAACGGGGCGGCGTTGTCGGGGCGGCCGCGAATCAGTGATTCCGGGTGTCGGCCCAGGTAGTCCGACAGCTCGCGCAAGGAACGCGACATGCGACCCAGTTCATCCAGGGTCTGGGTCAGTTGCTCACGTTGCGGTGAGTCTTCGGCCAGGGTCGAGTTGGCCGATTGCAACGTCTTGCTCACGTCAGCCAGGGTGTTCTGGACGCTGGGCAAGGTCTTGGCGTTGAACTGGGTCAGTCCTTTGCGCAATTCCACGAGGTTGCTGTCGAGGTTGCCGGCGATACGTTCGATCGGCAACTGGTTGATTTTGTTGACGATATTTTCGAGTTTTTCCTGCAACTGTTCCAGGTTGCCAGGAATCGTGGGAATGCTGACCGGACGGGCTTTGGGATCAAACGCCACCTTCTCGGCTTTCGGGTAGAAGTCCAGGGCGATATACAACTGGCCGGTCAGCAAATTGCCGCTGCGCGCCTGGGCCCTCAGGCCGTTTTCGATAAACGAACCGATCAGGCGCACACCGGCGGCTTCGTCATTGGGGTCATGGTTCATCGTCTTGAGCAACTTGGTATGGGCCTGACCGAGCAATTGCGGGTAGATCACGATGCCGACGTTGAGCGGAAAGCTGCGCTTCTTCGCGTCGAAATCCAGGTTGATCGACACCACCTTGCCAAACTCGACGCCTAGGAATTCCACCGGTGCGCCGATCTTGAGCCCGCGCAGCGCCTGGTCGAAGCGCAGGCTCATGTATTGCCCCTGGCCATTGGGCGGGGCGAGGGCGGCGAGCTGATCGTCGAACAGTTCAAACGTGCGCTCTTCACCGGCCGGCTTGTCATTGGGGCTGTAAGGCGGTGCCAGGAAAGCGATACCGCCGACCAGCATGGACGACAGTGATTCGGTTTTCAGCGCGAAGCCATTGGCGCCCACACTCAGGTCAATGCCGCTGGCGTTCCAGAACCGCGTATTTTCGGTGACGTAGACATCGTTGGGCGCGTGCACGAACACCTCTATATCGACGCCCTTGCCTTCGGCATCCAGCTTGTACGCCACGACCTGGCCGACCTCGATTTTGCGGTAATACACCGGCGAGCCGATATCCAGCGAACCCAGGTTCTGCGTGTGCAGGGTGAAGCGCTTGCCCGGTTCGCCGTAAGTGATGGGCGGCGGGTTTTCCAGGCCGGTGAACTGTTTGGCGCGGGTGTCGGACTGGCCAATGTCGGCGCCGATGTAGTCGCCGGAGAGCAGGGTGTCGATGCCGGACACGCCGCCGGCGCCGATGCGCGGGCGTACCACCCAGAACTGCGAGTCGGCGCGGGTAAAACTGTCGGCCTGCTTGGCCAGCTTTACGGTGGCGTTGACGCTTTTCTGGTCGTCACTCAAGGCCACTTCGGTCACTTGGCCGATCACCACGTTGCGGTATTTGACCTCGGTTTTATTCGCGGTCAGGCCACTGCCGGTCTTGAAGTTAAGGATGATAGTCGGGCCTTGCTGGAGCACGCTGTGAACCACCAGTGAAATCCCCACTAACACCGCAACGATCGGTACGATCCAAACCAGCGAAACGCTGAAACGCCGAGTCTTGACGGCCGGCGAGCCAGGGGATTGCGGGGTGTCAGCGGTGGGGGACGTCATCCGGGGTATCCTTGGTGTGTGGGGTTTCCCAGATCAGCCTCGGGTCGAAGCTCATGGCGGCCAGCATGGTAAACACCACCACCAGGCCGAAAAACAGAATGCCCAGGCGTGGCTCGATGGTGCCCAGGGCCTGGAACTTGACGAGCGCGGCCACCAGCGCAACCACGATCACGTCGAGCATGGACCAGTAGCCGATCAGTTCGACAAACCGAAACAGCTTCGAACGTTCCTTGCGCGCCCAGCGGCTGTTGCGCTGCACGGTAACCAGCAGCAGCGTCAATGACGCAAACTTGATGCCGGGCACCGCGATGCTGGCGATGAAAATAATCAGCGCAATGTCCCACGCACCATGCTGCCAGAACTCCAGCACGCCGCTCATGATAGTGCTGTCCGCGCCTGAACCGAGCATGGTGGTGTTCATCACAGGCAGCAGGTTGGCCGGTACATAAAACACCAGCGCCGTCAGCATATAGGCCCAGGTACGGGTCAGCGAGTTGACTTTGCGCCGGTGCAGGGGGGCGTCACAGCGCTGGCATTCCGGCGCGCCGGTGCTGATGTCGGCAGACAGGCCACAACTGTGGCACAGGCACAGGTTAAGCTCGCTGGCAGTCGGTGGCGGGTTCATACGGCGTCCCACAGATCGCGCACGTCACGACCGGCAATGCGGATCAGCAACAGGCTCAGCGCCGCCAGGGCAAATAGCCCAGTGCCGGGGATCACATCCAGCATACCGGCCAGCTTGAACACGGCCACCATCGCACCGAGCAGGCACACTTCCAGCATACTCCATGGTCTGAGCGCTTCCAGCCAGCGCATGCATAGCTTGAAGGCGGGCGAACGTCTGCCCGAGAGGGCGAAACTCAGCACCCAGGTCAGCAGCAATAGCTGAAACACCGGTGCGATGATGATGGAAATAGCGGCCACCAAGGCGATAAAGGTAATCGGCCCCAGGCTCAGCGCAACCACTGAATCCCACAGGGTGGCGCTGTTTTTCAGGCCTTGCAGGCTGATGCTCATCACCGGATAGAAATTGGCGAAAGTCCATAACACGGCGGCGGTCAGGGTCAGGGCGAGACGTTGTTGTACTGACAGACCGTTGTAACGCTGGAGTACGCCCGCGCAGCGCACACAATGGGCTTTTTGATGTTTGGCGAGCGTGACTTTTTCGTACACACAGTCGCAGTGCTCGCAGATGATCAGCTGATTCGCCATGGGGCTCGCTCCAGCGCGGCGCGGTTGCGGTCTTGGATGGTTCTTCAATGGCGCTTGGAAAGCTTAGCCGTTGGTACTCGGGACGCAATGCTCCCTTTCGGGTCAGGGGTGTCGTCACCCATACTCTGTGCCGAATATGCCATAGAGCCTGCTGGAGCACTGATGAATATTGAACACGCTGCAGTCATCCGCGAGACCTTTCCCGTCGGCCCGCTGCAGTGCAACTGCACCATCATCGGCGACCCGATCAGCAAAAAAGCCATCGTGGTCGACCCGGGTGGCAACCATGAGCTGATCCTGGCGCGCCTTGATGCATTGGGCCTCAAGGTCGTGAGCATTATCCACACCCATGCCCATCTCGATCACTTCCTGGCGTCCGGTCAGTTGAAAGAGAAGACCGGCGCCACGTTGCACTTGCACAAGGAGGATCAATTCCTCTGGGACAATCTGGAAATGCAATGCCAGATGTTTCGCGTTCCCTACACCCCGGTGCCTTCGCCTGATCGCTGGCTGGAAGATGATGAAGAATTGGCCTGCGGCTGCGGTGTGGCGTTGCACACACCGGGGCATACGCCGGGGTCGATGAGCTTCTGGTTTGCCGATGCCAAGCTGCTGATTGCGGGTGACACGCTATTTCGTCGCGGTATCGGGCGTACAGATTTGTGGGGCGGGGACCAGGCGACCATTGTGCGTTCGATCAAGCAGCGCTTGTATACCTTGGATGAGGGCGCGACGGTGGTGACCGGTCACGGCCCCGATACCCGGCTGGGTGATGAAATGCGCGAGAACCCTTTTGTGCGGGCGTAACGCAATAATTGCCAGGCAGGTGCTGTTCTATAGCAGGCACGCCTTGTCGCAAAAACTCAGGTCGTGTTCAGCGTGCGTCTGCTACGGTTTCTGTAGCCACGGAATTTTTACCGTTTGTCGCGTTCCAAACTCGGCACAGGTCCATTGCCAATGTCCTTTGCACCTTAGAATGCAAAAGTAGGAGCTCCCCCATGTTCACTTCGCGTCGTCTGCTTGTTGTTGCTACCGCCGTAGCCTTGTTGTCCGGCTGCGCATCACCTAACCCTTATGACGGCAGCAGCCAGGGACAGGCGAGTAACCAGTCCGGCGGTATGAGCAAGACCGCCAAGTACGGTGGCCTGGGTGCCCTGGCGGGTGCATTGGCGGGGGCGGCCATCGACCATAACAACCGTGGCAAGGGCGCACTGATCGGTGCAGTGGTTGCGGGTGCCGGTGCTGCGGGCTATGGCTACTACGCCGACCAGCAGGAAAAGAAACTGCGTGAAAGCATGGCCAATACCGGTGTTGAAGTTCAGCGCCAGGGCGACCAGATCAAGCTGATCATGCCGGGCAACATCACCTTCGCGACCAACTCGGATGCGATCTCCAGCAGCTTCTACCAGCCTCTGAACAACCTGGCCAACTCGCTCAAGCAGTTCAACCAGAATACCATTCAGATCGTTGGTTACACCGACAGCACCGGCAGCCGCCAGTTGAACATGGATCTGTCCCAGCGTCGTGCGCAGAGCGTGGCCAACTACCTGACGTCCCAGGGTGTCAATGGTGCCAACCTGACTGCACGCGGTGCCGGCCCGGATAACCCGATTGCCAGTAACGCAGACGTTAACGGCCGTGCCCAGAACCGTCGCGTTGAAGTGAACCTCGGTCCAATCCCAGGCCAGCAGTATGGCCAGCCAGGTGCCCAGCAACAGGCGCCACAGCAGAACAACCAGTTCCAGGGTAATCCGTACTCTCAATACCAATAAACGTTAATAAAAAAGGGCGCCATGCGGCTAATGCCGATCAGTTAAGCCTCATTGCTTGACCTTTGGCCGCAAGAAATCAAAATCCGATGCCTGAATAGGCATCGGATTTTTTTACGCGTCTGGCTCGGGCATTGGAACTAGCCCACAACGTCGTCTCGACTCCCGATTCCCTCAAGGGATTGGATTCGTTGCTTGATCCCTCTCTGGTCGAGCAGGCATTGCAACAGGCCGTGTCGCCACCTTGCGCAAGCGGCGCTTATCGCAGCAACGAAATGAAGCTGGCAGAGCAACTGATCGACACCACGCCGGATCACTCGTTGACGCTGTTCGATCGCGGCTTTTACTCCCTGGGGTTGCTGCATCAGTGGCAGCAGGCCGGCACCGAGCGGCATTGGTTTATGCCGTTACGCAAAGGGGCGCAGTACGAAGTCATTCAGCGATTGGGCCGTCAGGATGCGGTGGTCTCGTTAAGCACTTCGCCGCAGGCCCGCAAGCAATGGCCGGGATTGCCGGAGCGCCTGACCGCAAGGCTCCTGAGCAAAACCGTCAAGGGCAAGGTCTGTCAGACTTTGACGTCGATGGCCGACTCTCTGCGCTTCCCACCTGATGAAATCGTCGACCTGTACAGCCATCGCCGGGAGATCGAATTAGGGTTCCGGGATGAAACAGACACTGCTCAACAGCAGCTACACGCTGGGTAGCAAGACGCCCGAGATGATCGACCAAGAGTTGTGGGGGAGGTGCTGGGCTACAACCTGTTGCGTTATCAGATGGTGGGAATGAGCCGCCATTGTCCGGGCATCCATCTGTGCGAACTGAGCTTCACCGCGTGTACTTGGGCTATCCGGCTGAAATCGCCGAAGTACCCGATCGAAAAATAAAAATGCCAGTCAGCTTAACTGACTGGCATTACGCCATGCGGCGGCCTTTTTTGTGGCTGCGTGTTCAGGTCAATCGATGTACTCGAAGACCTTGACGATTTTTTGCACGCCGGACACACCCTGCACCAGATTGGATGCACGGGTTGCTTCCGCCTGGGTCAGCAGACCCATCAGGTAAACGATGCCGTTGTCGGTGACGACCTTGATGCGCGAACCAGGGATCGCGTTATCAGTGAGCATCTGCGCCTTGATCTTGGTGGTCAGCAGGGCGTCATTACTGATGGCCAGCAGAGTGATCGGTTCCATCACCTGCAACTCGTTGTGCACCTTCTTCACGCGCTGCACAGCGGCAGCGGCTTGCTCGGCCTGGGCCTTGAGGTCGGCGCGTGGCGTCTGGCCTGCTAGCAGCACGACGCCGTTGAAGCTGGTGACAACAATGCGTGATGCGCCGTTGCCCAGGTCGGTCGCGGCCTTGGCGACGTTGACTTCGACCTTGGTTTCGATCAGCGAGTCATCGATCTTGCTGCCGAAGGTACGGGTGCCCTTGTCGTCCTGAATAGGGGTGTCACGTGTTGCGGTGATGGCCGTGCTGCAGCCGCTGATAGCGAGGCACAGGGTAATGGCCAAAAGGCTGAGGCGGTTAACGGTCATTCTTCACTCCCAAACAGTTGGCTGTCGATCAGATCGCACAGGCAGTGGATCGCCAGCAGGTGGACTTCCTGAATACGTGCGGTGACATTGGCCGGGACGCGAATCTCCACGTCTTCCGGCAACAGCAGCGAGGCCATGCCGCCACCATCGCGTCCGGTCAATGCTACGACAATCATTTCGCGATCATGTGCGGCCTGGATCGCTTGAATAATATTCGCCGAGTTGCCGCTGGTGGAAATCGCCAGCAGCACGTCACCGGGTTGGCCCAGGGCGCGGATCTGCTTGGAGAAGATTTCGTTGTAGCTGTAGTCGTTGGCGATCGAGGTGATCGTCGACGAGTCGGTGGTCAAGGCAATGGCCGGCAGGCTCGGGCGCTCACGTTCGAAACGGTTGAGCAGCTCCGACGAAAAATGCTGGGCATCGCCGGCCGAACCGCCGTTGCCGCACGAGAGCATTTTGCCCTCGTTGAGCAGGGCATTGACCATGACCTGACTGGCTTGCTCGATGTGCGGTGCAAGTACGTCCATCGCCTGTTGCTTGGTGTCGATGCTGGCCTGGAAAAGCTGGCGAATTCGGGATTGCATGTCCATCTGTGTGACCTTAAGTAGCGCGGCTGTTTGGCACAGGAATGTGTAGCCCGCAAAGCAAAGAGCAAAAGTGTGTGGTGAAGATGTCCGGCGAATCAGCTGTCGAAGGCATTTTTAAGCCAGTTCAGATCAGCCTGACCAGACGGTGTGCTTTCTATGGCAACCACATCGAAACGGCAGGGGGCGTCGGCCCAGCGATGCTCTTTTTGCAGGAAAAACTGCGCCGCGAGTATCAGTTTCTGACGCTTGCGCCCGTCGATACTGGCGAGCGCGCCACCCCATTGTGCGTGTTTTCTGTAGCGGACCTCGACGAATACTACTGTATCGCCGTCAAGCATGACCAGATCAAGCTCGCCGCGTTTGCACAACCAGTTCTGCGCCAGTAGGCGCAGACCCTGCTGTTGCAAGTGTTTCAGTGCTTGAAGTTCGGCGTCCTTGCCGCTTTGTGCGTTGGACCGCTCGGGCATCAGCGCGGGGTGTCCGGCAGGCGCTGGATCCCGCCACCGACGAACTTGGCCCATGGCAGCTGGCGATCAACGCGCTGGTTGGTGCTGATGCCCAGGTTGCCCGAAAGGCCGTCAACACGGGTATCCGGCAATGCCTTGAGTTGGCCCAGGCGCGGCGCCAGGCGGTAGGCATCGACGCCCATCGCATACAGGCGACCCAGGCTGCCATTGGCTTGCGGCCATTGGGCAGCAACCTGGTTGCGCAGAGGATCGGTGGTGTTGAGCAGCCAAGGGGTTTCGCAGAACATCACGTTAGTCATGTCCAGGTACTGGTTCTTGTCGCCGCTGGCGCTGAACACGTGGGACGTGGCGTACACCGGCAAATCACCGGCGTATTGGAAGTTCAGGGTCGGCTTGATCTGCTGGGCCAGCTGCGGGGTCACGGCCAGGAAGATGAACTCAATGTCCTGGCGACGCGAGGGTTGCGCGGCTACGTCGGTGCCGACGGTGCTTTGCAGGCTCTTGGCGCGGCCTTCGCTTTTACGCAGTTGGAGCAGTTCGGCAATTTGCTGGGCGAGGGCGACTGGCTGGTCGACATACTCGACACCCATCACCGTGCCGCCATTGGCTTCCCAATCCTGGCGGAAGGCCTTGTAGACACGCTCGCCCCACTCACCACGTGGCACCATCGCCGCAGCGCGATGCAGGCCGTCGGCACGTGCGCGGCGCGACACTTCGCGGGCTTCGTCTTCAGCAGCCAGGCCGAACTGGAACAGCTGCGGCGGGCCTTGGTCAGTCTCGCTGTAGTTCAGCGCCAGGGTGGTAATCGGCAACTGAGGCCGTGCGCTGAGCTGTTTGACCAGTGGTTTTTCCAGCGGACCGACCACCAGTTGCACGCCTGCGGCCTGGGCCTTGGCGTAGAACTCATCAATGGACGTCAGGCGCGAGCTGTCATAGAACTCGATGACCGGCGGCTTTTGCCCGGCTTGTTCAGCCTGGTAGTGCGCAGCCATGAAACCCTCGCGCAGTGCTTTGCCGACGGCGCCCAGCGGGCCGCCTTGGGGCAGCAGCAGGGCAATCTTGGTCAGGGGCTGGCTGGCCAGCTCCTTGAGTTTGATCAGCGGCGACGGCAGTTGCACGGCGGCTGGGTGGCCCGGGTTCTGTGCACGCCAGGTGTCGATCGCGGCTTGTTGTTGCTCCAGCGTACCGGCGCCCTTGACCGACTGGGCGAGGGTGATCCAGCCGTCCAGCACTGGGTTCCCGCTGGCTTGCAGCTGTTCGGCCGGCAGGGCGCCAATCAGTGCCCAGATGGCTTCGTGGTTGCTGTTGGCGGCATCGCCAGTGAGCAGCGGGGCCATGGCAACACGCTCACGCGCAGCCGCCAGGGTCTGGCCATCGGCTTCATAAGCACGGGCGTGCACGCTGCCTGTGCGGATCTGCTGTTCAGGCGGCAGGTCCTTCAGGTTTTGCAGGCTCGGGTGGCTCAGGGCGGTCAAGGCGGCCTTGGGCTGGTTGCGTGCCATGGCCAATTCGGCGGCCAGGGTGCTCGCAAAAACCTGCGGGGCTGGCTTGAGGATATCCAGGGGCACCTGCGCCAGAATCTGCGCTGAGCGGCCTGAGTTGTGCTGTTTGTACGCCATGTCTGCCGCACTCAGGCGTAGCATGGCGGCCTTTTCTGGCGTGTTGGCAGTCGTGGCCTGTTCGAGCAGTTGCTCGATACTGGCGTCCGGAGTCCGTGGAAGGTCGCCAAGGCTGGACGAGGGCGAGCTGGCGCAAGCGGCCAGCAAGGCAGCGAGGCAGAGGGCTGAGAGCAGCCGCAGGCAAGCGATCATGTAAGTGTTCCTGATACCGATCAAATTAGCGTGGAATTGTACCCAAGCACTGGCCCAGGCGCGATGTTAGTGGCGTGAAACTGTCGATTTAGGTCGTGTAAATGTTGCTACCAGCGACTAACGGCTGAAACGGCATCAACCTTGATGGCATATTTTCAAGGCGCCTACGCGCTACAATGTCGCTTTTGCCAACCAACGAGGTGTGCGTTTTGACTGCTCCAGGTCCTTTGAATTCCACTGCAGGCTCGCTTTTTGTCGTGGCGACGCCCATTGGCAACCTGGACGACATCAGTGCGCGGGCGCTTAAGGTGTTGCGCGACGTCAAATTGGTCGCGGCTGAAGACACGCGGCACTCCCAGCGATTAATGCAGCATTTTGGTATCAGCACCCCACTTGCGGCCTGCCATGAACATAATGAGCGCGAAGAGGGCAGTCGTTTTATCGTGCGCCTGCTGGCCGGCGACGATGTGGCGCTGATCTCCGACGCGGGCACGCCGCTGATTTCCGACCCAGGCTACCATCTGGTGCGCCAGGCGCGGGCTGCGGGTATCAATGTAGTGCCTGTTCCGGGGGCGTGCGCGCTGATCGCCGCATTGTCGGCGGCAGGTTTGCCCTCCGACCGTTTTATCTTCGAAGGTTTTCTGCCGGCCAAGGCCGTGGGCCGTCGCGCGCGTCTTCAGGCGTTGAAGGAAGAGCCGCGCACCCTGATCTTTTACGAGGCCCCGCACCGCATCCTTGAATGCCTGCAAGACATGGAGCTGGTGTTTGGCGGCGAACGCCTGGCACTGCTGGCCCGTGAGCTGACCAAGACCTTCGAAACACTAAAGGGCCTGCCTTTGGAAGCGCTGCGCGGGTTTGTCGAGGGCGACAGCAATCAACAGCGCGGCGAGTGCGTGGTGCTGGTGGCGGGCTGGACGGCGCCGGAGGATGAAGACGCCGTGGGCAGCGAGGCGATGCGCATCCTTGACCTGCTGCTCAAGGAAATGCCCCTCAAGCGTGCTGCGGCCCTGGCGGCGGAAATTACCGGCGTTCGCAAGAACCTCTTGTACCAGGCTGCGCTGGATAAACAGAAAGCCGAATAGTTTTTGGCTAAAACCTGTATTCCGTCTGAACGTGATGGCAATTCTGAACTTTTATTACTTGTCCTAAGTCCGCCGTGCCGTTAACCTTCGCGGCGGAGAGTCGATTGGACAGTCGCTGCCTTCTATGAAAATTAGGAGGGGGAGGAAAGTCCGGGCTCCATAGGGCGAAGTGCCAGGTAATGCCTGGGAGGCGTGAGCCTACGGAAAGTGCCACAGAAAATAACCGCCTAAGCGCTTCGGTGCCGGTAAGGGTGAAAAGGTGCGGTAAGAGCGCACCGCACGACTGGCAACAGTTCGTGGCTAGGTAAACCCCACTTGGAGCAAGACCAAATAGGGTCCCAAGGCGTGGCCCGCGCTGGGACCGGGTAGGTTGCTAAAGGTGTCCAGTGATGGCCATCGTAGACGAATGACTGTTCAAGACAGAACCCGGCTTACAGATCGACTCTCCACCTTTTTTCTTCTGTCTGAATCTCGGGCAGAAAACCGGTAGTAGCGCAAGAATCCCTCCCTGCCAAATCATTGGCAGATGCATCTTCGTAATACCAAAAAAATCTTACTCTTAATAAATCACTTTAACTTTAAGCCATAGCTCTTTGAGCTATCTGTGCTTGTTGAGCCAAAAATACCGACGAACTCTGGTTTCTCCTCCGTTTACGCTCCTAAATCTCCGTTCTGTAAGGCTTTTCCTTGAATCCGTGCCTTGACGGTGTGGTGGGCGCATTCCTATAGTGTGCGCAAGTGGCGGAAAGTGGCACAAAGTGGGTTTTTTGAACGTAAAACGCTAAAATTTGGAGAAACGCATCTGTGTTTCGCGGAGCTAATGCAATCAGTCTCGATGCAAAAGGCCGTCTCGCTATGCCGAGCCGGTATCGCGACGAGCTGATTTCGCGAAGTTCCGGGCAGTTAATCATCACCATCGATGCCGTTGACCCTTGTTTATGTGTTTACCCGCTCGATGAGTGGGAGTTGATTGAAACCAAACTGCGCGCCCTGCCTTCATTGCGTGAAGAAAACCGCCGCCTGCAGCGTTTGCTGATTGGTAATGCCGTCGACCTCGAACTCGATGGCAGCGGTCGCTTCCTGGTGCCTCCGCGTTTGCGCGAGTACGCCAAGCTGGATAAGCGCGCAATGCTGGTCGGCCAACTGAACAAGTTCCAATTGTGGGACGAAGATGCCTGGGATGCTGTTTCTGCAGCAGACCTGGCTGCTATTCAACAACCGGGCGCTATGCCTGATGAACTGCGTGATTTGATCCTGTGACTATTGATAGCGGCTTTAACCACATCACCGTACTGCTTGACGAAGCTGTTGAGGCTCTCGCCGTACGCGCGGATGGCTGCTATTTGGATGGCACTTTCGGCAGGGGTGGGCATAGCCGGTTGATCCTCAGCCAGCTTGGGTCGGACGGTAAACTCCTCGGGTTCGACAAAGACCCCCAAGCGATTGCCACCGGGCAAGCGCTAGCGGCCGAAGACGGCCGCTTTGTCGTTGTGCAGCGTAGCTTTGCCGAACTGGGCGCTGAAGTCGCCGAGCGCGGCATGGCGGGCAAGGTGGCCGGGGTTTTGCTCGACTTGGGCGTGTCTTCGCCACAGCTCGACGACCCGGAGCGCGGCTTCAGTTTCATGAATGACGGCCCGCTCGACATGCGCATGGACCCTACGCGTGGCGTCAGTGCTGCCCAGTTCATCGCCACCGCACCCGTGGAAGAAATCGCCCGTGTGTTCAAGGAATACGGTGAAGAACGCTTCGCCGGTCGCATGGCCCGTGCCGTGGTCGAGCGCCGCGAAATCCAGCCATTCGAGCGCACCGCTGATCTCGCCGAAGTGCTGAAAGTCGCCAACCCCGCGTGGGAAAAAGGCAAGAACCCGGCGACCCGTGCGTTCCAAGGCTTGCGTATTCACGTCAATAACGAATTGGGCGACCTGGAGGCCGGCCTCGAAGCTGCCCTCGAGGCGCTGGAAGTGGGCGGTCGACTTGTTGTGATCAGCTTCCACTCCCTGGAAGACCGTATCGTCAAACTGTTCATGCGTCGCCTGGTCAAGGGTGAGTCCGACAACCTGCCGCGCAACCTGCCGGTACGTTTCGACGCCTTTGTGCCGAAAATCAAAATCCATGGCAAACCGCAGTTCGCTTCCGAGGCCGAACTCAAGGCTAACCCACGTTCCCGCAGTGCCGTCATGCGCGTCGCGGAGAAGTTGCGGTGAGCAAGCTTTTTGCCAAGCCTCTTCCGGGCGGCAGCTTCTTCATGATGCTGTTGTACGTTGGCGTGCTGGTGTCCGCGATTGCGGTGTCCTACAGCGCGCACTACAACCGTCAATTGCTCAATACCCTGTACGGGGAATTGAGTGTGCGGGACAAGGCGCAAGCCGAGTGGGGCCGGCTCATCCTGGAGCAAAGCACCTGGACCGCCCATAGTCGCATCGAAGTGCTGGCCACCGAACAGTTGAAAATGCACATCCCCGGCGCGGCCGAAGTTCGCATGGTGACGCCATGATGAAGCTCGAAGGCGCACTCTACCCATGGCGCTTCCGCCTGGTGGTGGGGTTGCTGGCATTGATGGTGGGTGCGATCGCCTGGCGGATCATTGATCTGCAAGTGATCGACCGTGAGTTCCTGATCAGCCAGGGCGATGCACGCAGTCTGCGGCATATTCCGATTCCTGCGCACCGCGGCCTGATCACCGACCGTAATGGCGAGCCTTTGGCCGTCAGCACCCCGGTGACTACCCTGTGGGCAAACCCCAAGGAACTGCAGGTGGCCAAGGATCGTTGGCCAGCGCTTGCCGCTGCCCTCGGCCAAGACCCGAAAGCCTTGGCCGAGCGTCTGGAAGCGCAAGCCAACAAAGAATTCATCTACCTGGTTCGCGGCCTCACCCCCGAACAGGGCCAGCAAGTGCTCGATCTTAAAGTCCCCGGTGTCTACGGCATCGAGGAATTCCGTCGTTTCTACCCGGCGGGTGAAACCACCGCGCACATGGTCGGCTTTACCGACATCGATGACCACGGCCGAGAAGGTGTGGAGCTCGCCTACGATGAATGGCTCGCCGGAGTTCCCGGCAAGCGACAAGTCATCAAGGATCGGCGCGGGAGGTTGATCAAGGATGTCCAGGTCACCAAAAACGCCAAGGCCGGTAAGCCCTTGGCGTTGTCGATTGACCTGCGCCTGCAATACCTGGCCAACCGCGAGCTGCGTAACGCGATCATCGAGAACGGCGCCAAGGCCGGCAGCCTGGTGATCATGGACGTGAAGACCGGCGAGATTCTTGCCATGGTCAACCAGCCGACCTACAACCCCAACAACCGTCGCAACCTGCAACCGGCGATGATGCGCAACCGCGCGATGATCGACGTGTTCGAACCAGGTTCGACCATGAAAGCCATCTCGATGAGTGCCGCCTTGGAAACCGGACGCTGGAAACCCAGCGACAAGGTCGAGGTGTACCCAGGCACCTTGCAGCTGGGAAAATACACCATTCGCGACGTATCTCGCTCCGAAGGTCCTGTGCTGGATTTGACAGGTATCCTGATCAACTCCAGTAACGTGGGCATGAGTAAGGTCGCCTTCGATATCGGCGGCGAAACCATTTACCACCTGGCGCAGAAGCTCGGTTTGGGCCAACCCACCGGCCTGGATTTCCCTGGCGAACGTGTGGGCAACCTGCCTAACTATCGCGACTGGAAAAAGGCCGAGACCGCCACACTTTCCTACGGCTACGGCCTGTCGGTGACGGCGATCCAACTGGCCCATGCTTTCTCTGTATTGGCAAATAATGGCCGGATGGTTCCGCTGAGCCTGATCCACATCGACGAAGCGCCGAAAGCCACCCAGGTCATCCCGGAAAACGTCGCCAAGACCATCCAAGGCATGCTGCAACAAGTGATCGAAGCACCGCGCGGTGTATTCCGTGCCCAAGTGCCGGCGTATCACGTGGCCGGCAAGTCGGGTACCGCGCGCAAGACATCGGTCGGCACCAGGGGCTACGCCGAAAACTCCTACCGTTCGTTGTTCGCCGGCTTCGGTCCGATGAGCGACCCACGCTACGCCATCGTCGTCGTGATCGATGAGCCGAGCAAAGCGGGCTACTTCGGCGGCCTGGTATCGGCGCCGGTGTTCAGCAAAGTAATGTCCGGCACCCTGCGCCTGATGAACATCACGCCGGACAACCTGCCGCCGACTCAACAAGCGAACGCCGGACCACCGACCGCTGCTGTAAAAGCCAATGGAGGGCGCGGCTGATGTCTCTTAGCCTGAACAAGATTTTTGCCCACGCTGGTCGCGATTTGTTGATTCGCGAGTTGAGCCTGGACAGTCGTAGTGTGCGTGCCGGTGACCTGTTCCTGGCCGTGCCTGGCGGTAAATTCGATGGCCGCGCGCATATCGCAGACGCGTTGCAGCGTGGTGCAGCCGCCGTGGCTTACGAAGTGGAAGGCGCTACCGTGCTGCCGATCACTGACGTGCCATTGATTCCGGTCAAAGGCCTGGCTGCGCAATTGTCCGACATTGCCGGCCGCTTCTATGGCGACCCGAGCCGCCAGCTCAATCTGGTCGGCGTGACCGGTACCAACGGAAAGACCAGCGTGACCCAATTGGTCGCCCAGGCCCTTGACCTGCTCGGCCAGCATTGCGGCATTGTTGGCACCTTGGGCACCGGTTTCTACGGCGCGCTGCACAGCGGCCTGCACACCACGCCAAACCCGATCGCTGTGCAAGCGACCCTGGCCGACCTGAAAAAGGCCGGTGCCAAGGCGGTTGCGATGGAAGTGTCGTCCCATGGCCTGGACCAGGGGCGCGTCACCGCGCTGGCGTTTGATGTGGCGGTGATGACCAACCTGTCCCGTGATCACTTGGACTACCACGGCACCATGGAAGCCTACGCGGCAGCCAAGGCCAAGCTGTTTGCCTGGAATGACCTCAAGTGCCGGGTCGTGAACCTGGACGACGCGTTCGGTCGCCAACTGGCAGCCGAAGACCGTGAATCGCGCCTGATCAGCTACAGCCTGGAAGACTCCCGCGCTTACCTGTATTGCCGCGAAGCCCAATTCAATGACGAAGGCGTGCGCGCCACCTTGGTTACACCGCAAGGCGAACACCATTTACGCAGCACCTTGCTCGGTCGCTTCAACCTGAGCAACGTACTCGCCGCTATCGGCGCGTTGCTCGGCCTGGACTACGCCCTGGACGAAATCCTGCGCGTACTGCCCAAGCTGGAGGGGCCGGCCGGTCGCATGCAGCGCCTGGGTGGCGGCACGCAGCCGTTGGTGGTGGTCGATTACGCCCACACGCCAGACGCTTTGGAAAAAGTACTGATGGCCCTGCGTCCGCACGCCAAGGGCAAATTGCTATGCCTGTTTGGTTGCGGCGGCGATCGCGATCGCGGCAAACGCCCGCTGATGGCCGACATTGTCGAACGCCTGGCTGATGGCGTGCTCGTCACCGACGACAACCCACGCAGCGAAGACCCGAGCCAGATTTTTGACGACATTCGTGTTGGCTTCAAAGAGGCGTCCAAGGCCACGTTCGTTGCCGGTCGCGGCGCCGCTATCGCCCAACTGATCGCCAGCGCCAGCGCTGACGACGTGGTCGTGCTGGCCGGCAAAGGTCACGAGGACTACCAGGAAATCAACGGCGAGCGGCATGCCTTCTCCGATCTGCTCGAGGCTGAGCATGCCTTGACGGCCTGGGAGGTCGCTCATGCTTAAAGCGATGACGTTCAGCGAACTTGCCCAGGCGCTGTCGGCCCGTGTGTTGTCGGGCGATTGCAGTTTCGACGGCGTCAGTATCGACAGCCGCGCCATCACGCCGGGGCAACTGTTTGTTGCCCTGACCGGTCCGCGTTTCGACGGTCATGACTACCTGAATGACGTCGCCGCCAAAGGCGCCGTCGGCGCGTTGGTGCAGTACGAAGTCGCCGATTCCACCTTGCCGCAATTGCTGGTCGCCGATACCCGTCTGGCCTTGGGCCAGCTGGGCGCGTTGAACCGCGCCGCCTTTGTTGATAAGCCGGTTGCAGCCATCACCGGCTCCAGCGGTAAGACCACGGTCAAGGAACTGCTTGCCGGTGTGCTGCGCACGCGCGGGCCGGTCCTTGCCACACGTGGCAACCTGAACAATGACTTCGGCGCTCCGCTGACCCTGCTTGAACTCGCCCCGGAACACACCGCGGCTGTGATCGAACTGGGCGCTTCGCGCGTCGGTGAAATTGCCTACACCGTGACCTTGACCAAGCCTCACGTGGCAATCATCAACAATGCCGGTACCGCCCATGTCGGCGAGTTCGGTGGCCCGGAAAAAATCGTCCAAGCCAAAGGTGAAATCCTTGAGGGCCTGGATGCGTCGGGCACTGCTGTTCTGAATCTTGACGACAAGGCTTTCGAAACCTGGCGGGTACGCGCTGCCGGGCGCAAGGTCCTGACGTTTGCCGTGCTGAATGCAGCGGCCGATTTCCATGCCTCCAACATCACGGTCGATGCGCGTGGATGCCCGTCCTTTACCTTGCACACTCCGCAAGGCAGTGAGCACGTGCAGTTGAACCTGCTGGGCAACCACAACGTCGCCAACGCCTTGGCCGCCGCCGCTGCTGCTTACGCCTTGGGCGTATCGTTGTTCGGTATCGCCACCGGGTTGGGCGCGGTGCAGCCGGTCAAGGGCCGCACTGTGGCGCAGTTGGCCACCAACGGCATGCGCGTGATTGATGACACGTACAACGCCAACCAGTCGTCGGTCTGCGCCGCCATTGACCTGCTCAAAGGCTTTGACGGTCGCAAGGTACTGGTGCTGGGTGATATCGCCGAACTAGGCGAGTGGGCCGAACAGTCGCACCGAGAAGTCGGTGCGTATGCCGCAGGCAACGTTGACGCGCTCTACGCCGTCGGCCCGAACATGGCTCACGCGGTAAACAGCTTTGGTTCCGGCGCGCGGCATTTCGCGACCCAGGCCGAGCTGATCCAGGCGCTGACGGCGGCTGAACAAGACAAACACACAACCATTTTGATCAAGGGATCGCGCAGCGCGGTGATGGAAAACGTCGTCGCGGCCTTGTGTGGCTCAAGTACGGAGAAACATTAATGCTGCTGCTGCTGGCTGAGTATCTGCAACAGTTCCACAAAGGCTTCGCGGTCTTTCAGTACCTGACCCTGCGCGGGATCCTGGGTGTGCTGACCGCGCTGTCTCTGTCGCTGTTTTTGGGGCCGTGGATGATCCGCACCCTGCAGAACCTGCAAATTGGTCAATCGGTTCGCAATGACGGCCCGCAGTCGCACCTGTCCAAATCCGGCACGCCGACCATGGGCGGCGCGCTGATCCTCTCGTCCATCGGCATCAGCACCTTGCTGTGGGCTGACCTGCACAACCGTTATGTCTGGACGGTGCTGCTGGTGACCTTGTTGTTCGGCGCCATCGGCTGGGTGGATGACTACCGCAAGGTGATCGAGAAAAACTCCAAGGGGCTGCCAAGCCGCTGGAAGTATTTCTGGCAATCGGTGTTCGGCCTGGGCGCAGCGATTTTCCTGTTCATGACGGCGCCGAGCGCAGTCGAGACCACTTTGATCATCCCAATGCTCAAGGACGCCAGCATTCCACTGGGCATCGGCTTTGTGGTGCTGACCTATTTCGTGATCGTTGGCTCAAGCAACGCGGTCAACCTGACTGACGGCCTCGACGGCCTGGCGATCATGCCGACGGTGATGGTCGGCGGTGCGCTCGGCATCTTCTGCTACCTGTCGGGTAACGTGAAATTCGCTGAATACCTGCTGATCCCTTACGTACCAGGCGCGGGTGAGTTGATCGTGTTCTGCGGCGCGCTGATCGGTGCTGGCCTGGGGTTCCTGTGGTTCAACACCTACCCGGCACAAGTCTTCATGGGCGACGTCGGCGCACTGGCACTGGGCGCGGCCCTGGGCACCATCGCGGTGATCGTTCGCCAGGAAATCGTGTTGTTCATCATGGGCGGTGTGTTCGTGATGGAAACCCTGTCGGTGGTCATCCAGGTGGCCTCCTTCAAATTGACCGGGCGTCGTGTGTTCCGCATGGCGCCGATTCACCACCACTTTGAACTCAAGGGCTGGCCCGAGCCGCGCGTGATTGTCCGTTTCTGGATCATCACCGTGATTCTGGTCCTGGTCGGCCTTGCCACCCTGAAACTGAGGTAGAAACGAGTGTCCCTGATCGCTTCAGACCACTTCCGCATCGTTGTCGGCCTCGGCAAGAGCGGCATGTCCCTGGTTCGCTTCCTGGCGAACCGGGGCACGTCGTTTGCCGTGGCGGACACGCGGGAAAATCCACCGGAGCTGGTCACGCTGCGCCGTGACTACCCGCACGTGGAAGTGCGTTGTGGCGAGTTGGATGTCGAGTTTCTGTGCCGTGCCGACGAGCTCTACGTGAGCCCCGGCCTGGCAATCGCGACACCGGCCCTGCAAGCCGCAGCAGCGCGGGGCGTCAAGCTGTCCGGCGACATTGATCTGTTCGCACGTAACGCGAAGGCACCGATCATCGCCATCAGCGGCTCGAACGCGAAAAGCACCGTGACCACTCTGGTTGGCGAGATGGCCGCGGCGGCCGGCAAGCGCGTGGCCGTGGGCGGCAACCTCGGCACGCCGGCGCTGGACCTGCTGAGCGACGACGTCGAGCTTTACGTGATGGAGTTGTCGAGCTTCCAGCTGGAAACGACTCACGACCTCGGTGCTGAAGTCGCCACCGTATTGAACGTCAGCGAAGATCACATGGACCGCTATAGCGGCCTGCCTGCGTACCATCTGGCCAAGCACCGGATCTTCCGTGGCGCCAGGCAAGTGGTGGTCAATCGCCAAGATGCATTGAGCCGCCCGCTGATGGGCGAGGGCCTGCCGTGCTGGACCTTCGGCCTCGGCAAGCCGGATTTCAAAACCTTCGGCATTCGCGAAGAGAACGGCGAGAAATACCTGGCCTTCGAATTCCAGAACTTGATGCCGGTGCGCGAGCTGAAAATCCGTGGCGCACATAACCAGTCCAACGCCCTGGCGGCCTTGGCGCTCGGCCATGCCGTGGGCCTGCCGTTCGACGCTATGTTATCGGCCCTGCGCACCTTCGGCGGTCTTGAGCATCGCTGCCAGTGGGTCCGCGACCTGGATGGCGTGAGCTATTACAACGATTCCAAGGCCACCAACGTCGGTGCGGCGCTGGCTGCCATCGAGGGCCTTGGTGCCGATATCGAAGGCAAGCTGGTGCTGATCGCTGGCGGTGACGGCAAAGGTGCCGACTTCAAGGACCTTAAAGGTCCGGTCGCTGCACATTGCCGTGCCGTGGTGCTGATGGGGCGCGATGCTGACTTGATCGCTGCTGCGTTGGGCGAAGGCGTGCAACACATACGCGCCACGTCCCTGGACGACGCCATCGCCCAGTGCAAAGCCCTTGCCCAGCCGGGCGATGCGGTGCTGCTGTCGCCGGCATGCGCCAGTTTCGACATGTTCAAGAACTACGAAGAGCGCGGCCAGCTGTTCGCCCGCGCCGTGGAGGCCTTGGCATGAGTATCGACTTCAGAAACATCATCAAGCCGTACCCGTCGCCGATTATTACCGGGCGCGGTATCGACCTGGATTTCCCAATGCTCGCCGGTTGCCTGGCCCTGCTTGGCCTGGGCCTGGTGATGATCACGTCGGCGTCCTCCGAGGTGGCCGCCGTGCAGTCGGGCAACACCCTGTACATGATGATCCGTCACTTGGTGTACCTGGTGATCGGCCTCGGTGCCTGCGTCGTAACCATGATGATCCCGATCGCTACCTGGCAACGCCTGGGTTGGCTGATGCTGATCGGAGCGTTTGGCTTGCTGGTCATGGTGATCCTGCCCGGCATCGGCCGCGAGGTGAACGGTTCGATGCGCTGGATCGGTTTCGGTGCGTTCAACGTGCAGCCGTCCGAAATCGCCAAGGTATTCGTGGTGATCTACCTCGCCGGCTATCTGGTGCGGCGCCAGAAAGAGGTGCGCGAAAGCTGGATGGGTTTCTTCAAGCCATTCATCGTGCTGCTGCCTATGGCCGGCCTGTTGCTGATGGAGCCCGACTTCGGTGCCACCGTCGTCATGATGGGCGCGGCGGCGGCGATGCTATTCCTCGGTGGCGTCGGGCTCGTACGCTTCGCCTTGATGGTCGTGCTGGCGGTGGTCGCGGTCTACCTTCTGGTCCTGGCGCAACCCTATCGGATGGCCCGCCTGATTACCTTTACCGACCCATGGTCCGATCAGTTTGGCGCGGGTTACCAGTTGACCCAGGCGCTGATCGCCTTTGGCCGCGGCGGGTGGTTTGGCGTGGGGTTGGGGAACAGTGTGCAGAAACAGTTTTACCTGCCGGAAGCCCACACCGACTTCGTGTTCTCGGTACTGGCGGAAGAGCTTGGTGTCGTGGGTTCGCTGTGCACTGTTGCGCTGTTTGTATTTGTCTGTGTGCGCGCCATGTACATAGGCCTGTGGGCAGAGAAAGCCAAGCAGTACTTTGCCGCCTACGTTGCGTATGGGTTGGCTTTCCTATGGATCGGCCAATTCCTGATTAACGTCGGGGTAAATATCGGGCGGCTGCCGACCAAGGGCCTGACCCTGCCGTTCCTCAGCTACGGCGGCAGTTCGTTGGTGATTTGCTGCATCTGTCTGGGCTTGTTGTTGCGTATCGAGTGGGAGAGTCGAACCCACTTGGGCAGTGAGGAGATGGAGTTCAGCGAAAGTGACTTCGCCGAGGAGCCGACCCATGGGCGCTAACGTGCTGATCATGGCGGGCGGCACCGGGGGCCACGTGTTCCCGGCCCTGGCCTGCGCGCGCGAATTCCAGAACCGTGGCTACACCGTGCACTGGTTGGGAACACCGCGTGGCATTGAAAACGAATTGGTACCCAATGCCGGCTTGCCCCTGCACCTGATCAACGTCACCGGCCTGCGTGGCAAAGGCAAATTGTCCTTGCTCAAGGCGCCGTTTGTGTTGCTCAAGGCGGTATGGCAAGCGCGCAAGGTCATTCGCGAATTGAAACCGGTGTGCGTGCTCGGCTTTGGCGGTTACGTGACCGGCCCGGGTGGCGTCGCCGCCAAGCTTGCCGGCGTGCCGGTGATCGTGCACGAACAGAACGCCGTCGCCGGTACTGCCAACCGCCTGCTGGTGCCCTTGGCTGCACGGGTGTGTGAAGCGTTCCCGAATACGTTTGCAGCATCGGACAAGCGTCGCACCACCGGCAACCCGGTGCGCACTGAACTGTTTATGGACATCGCTCGCGAAGCATTGGGCGGGCGCAAGGCGCACCTGCTGATCCTGGGTGGAAGCCTCGGCGCCGAGCCGCTGAACAAACTGCTGCCGGAAGCCGTGGCGCAACTCCCTGTGGAAGTGCGCCCGGAGGTCTTCCATCAGGCCGGCAAGCATCACGATGAAGTCACCGCGACGCGCTACCGCGAAGCCGGTGTAGAGGCGAACGTACAGCCCTTCATCAAAGACATGGCCCAAGCCTATGGCTGGGCCGACCTGGTGGTTTGTCGCGCTGGTGCGCTGACCGTCAGTGAACTGGCCGCCGCCGGTCTGCCGTCCTTGCTGGTGCCTCTGCCCCACGCGATTGACGATCACCAGACCCGCAACGCCGAATATTTGGCCGGGGAGGGCGCTGCCTTCCTGCTGCCGCAAAGAACGACTGGCGCCGCCGATTTGGCCGCACGCCTGACCGAGGTTTTGATGCAACCGGAACGACTCAATAACATGGCGAGCACCGCAAGCCGCCTGGCCAAACCTGACGCAACCCGCACCGTGGTCGATATCTGCCTGGAGGTGGCCCATGGTTGAGAATCAGAAAGCCATGCCGCAACCGGAAATGCGCCGCATCCGTCGCATCCACTTCGTCGGTATCGGCGGCGTGGGTATGTGCGGTATCGCCGAAGTACTGCTGAACCTGGGCTACCAGGTGTCCGGCTCTGACTTGAAAGAGTCGCCGGTCACCGAGCGCCTGAAAACCTTTGGCGCGCAGATCTTCATCGGCCACCGTTCCGAGAACGCCGCCGAAGCCGACGTGCTGGTAGTGTCCAGCGCTGTGAACACCTCCAACCCGGAGGTGGCCACGGCCCTTGAGCGCCGTATTCCCGTGGTGCCACGCGCCGAGATGCTCGCCGAGCTGATGCGCTATCGCCACGGCATTGCCGTTGCGGGTACCCATGGCAAAACCACCACGACCAGCCTGATCGCCTCGGTGTTCGCGGCCGGTGGCCTGGACCCAACGTTCGTGATCGGCGGCCGCCTGAATGCAGCCGGCACCAATGCCCAGCTCGGCACCAGCCGTTACTTGATCGCCGAAGCCGATGAAAGTGATGCGAGCTTCCTGCACCTGCAGCCGATGGTCGCCGTCGTCACCAACATCGACGAAGACCACATGGCGACGTACGACGGCGACTTCAACAAGTTGAAGAAAACCTTCGTCGAGTTCCTGCACAACCTGCCGTTCTACGGTCTGGCGGTGGTGTGCCTGGATGATCCGGTGGTGCGTGAAATCCTCCCATCGGTCAAGCGCCCAACCGTGACCTACGGCTTCAGCGAAGACGCCGACGTGCGCGCGATCAATGTGCGCCAGGAAGGCATGCAGACCTATTTCACCGTGCTGCGCCCGGACCGTGAACCGCTGGATGTCTCGGTGAACATGCCGGGCAACCACAACGTCTTGAACTCGCTCGCGACTATCTGCATTGCGAGCGACGAGGGCGTCAGCGATGAAGCCATCGTCGAAGGTCTGTCGCGCTTTGCCGGCGTGGGCCGTCGCTTCCAGGTCTACGGCCAACTGCCGGTAGAAGGCGGCGACGTGATGCTGGTGGACGACTATGGTCACCACCCCACCGAAGTGGCCGCCGTGATCAAGGCCGTGCGTGGTGGCTGGCCGGAGCGCCGCCTGGTGATGGTCTACCAGCCGCACCGTTACAGCCGTACCCGGGATTTGTACGACGATTTCGTCAATGTATTGGCCGATGCCAACGTGCTGTTGTTGATGGAAGTCTACCCGGCCGGTGAAGAACCGATCCCGGGTGCCGACAGCCGCAAGCTGTGTAACAGCATCCGTCAGCGTGGCCAGTTGGACCCGATCTACATCGAGCGCGGTGTGGACCTGGCCCCTATCGTCAAGCCACTGCTGCGTGCCGGCGACATTCTGCTGTGCCAGGGGGCCGGTGACATTGGCGGCCTTGCCCCGAAACTGTTGGCGAGCCCATTGTTTGTAAAAGAAGTGTTTGCGGCCGCGAAGGGGGGGGCGAAATGACCACTGACTACGCCTCCCTGTTCTCCACTATCACGCCTACCGACTTCGGTCGCGTGGCGGTGTTGTTCGGCGGCAAAAGCGCTGAACGCGACGTGTCGCTCAAGTCCGGCAACGCCGTGCTTGAAGCCCTGCAAAGCGCTGGTGTGAACGCGTTTGGTATCGACGTAGGCGACGACTTCCTCGCCCGCCTGCAGGCCGAGAAAATTGACCGCGCCTTCATCATCCTGCACGGCCGTGGCGGTGAAGACGGCAGTATGCAAGGCCTGCTGGAGTGCGCTGGCATTCCTTATACCGGCAGCGGCATCCTCGCGTCGGCATTGGCCATGGATAAGCTGCGCACCAAGCAGGTGTGGCACAGCCTGGGCATTCCGACCCCGCGTCACAGCGTGCTGTGCAGCGAAGACGATTGTATTTCTGCAGCCAAGGAACTGGGCCTGCCTTTGATCGTCAAACCAGCCCATGAAGGCTCCAGTATCGGCATGGCCAAAGTGAACTCGGCCGCCGAATTGATCGACGCATGGAAAGCGGCAAGCACCTACGATTCGCAAGTATTGGTTGAACAGTGGATCCAGGGTCCCGAGTACACCATCGCCACCCTGCGTGGCCAGGTATTGCCGCCCATCGCATTGGGCACGCCCCACACCTTTTACGACTACGACGCCAAGTACGTGGCTTCCGATACCCAGTACCGGATCCCGTGCGGCCTTGATGCAACCAAAGAACAGGAATTGATGGACCTCACGGCGAGAGCCTGTGAGGCACTGGGTATCGCCGGTTGGGCGCGGGCAGACGTGATGCAGGATGACCAAGGGAATTTCTGGTTCCTTGAAGTCAACACCGCTCCGGGCATGACCGATCACAGCCTGGTGCCCATGGCCGCTCGCGCAGCCGGTCTGGATTTTCAGCAGTTGGTGCTGGCGATCCTCGCGGCAAGCATTGAGCCCAGAGGCTAAGACATGAAAGGCGCATCGCTTCGTCATCAGCCCCCACAAGCACCGAACCGCAAGCCGGTGCCTCGGGGTGCCAGCCGAATGGTGGCTAAAGAGCCGATGTCGGCGCGCCTGCCGAAAGCCAATTTTGGTTTCCTCAAGGCGCTGTTCTGGCCGGTGCTGCTGGTGGTGTTGGGTTTTGGCACTTACGAGGGCGCACAGCGTCTACTGCCGTACGCCGACCGGCCGATCACCAAGATCAGTGTGCAGGGCGACTTGAGCTACATCAGCCAGCAAGCGGTACAGCAGCGTATTGGCCCGTACCTGGCGGCGAGCTTCTTTACCATCGACCTGGCCGGAATGCGCGCGGAGCTGGAACAGATGCCGTGGATCGCCCACGCCGAAGTCCGCCGTGTATGGCCGGACCAGGTAACGATCCGCCTGGAAGAACAACTGCCCGTGGCCCGTTGGGGTGATGAAGCACTGTTGAACAACCAGGGCCAGGCGTTCACCCCGCGAGAGCTGGCCAACTACGAGCACCTGCCGCAGTTGTTCGGGCCGCAGCGGGCGCAGCAGCAAGTGATGCAGCAGTACCAGGCCTTGAGCCAGATGCTGCGGCCACTGGGCTTCTCCATTGCACGCCTGGAACTGCGTGAACGGGGCAGCTGGTTTTTGACGACCGGGGCTGGCAGTTCCGGCCCGGGCATCCAGTTGTTGCTGGGACGCGACCACTTGGTGGAAAAGATGCGCCGCTTCATTGCCATCTATGACAAGACCTTGAAAGAACAGATTACGAACATTGCGAGCGTCGACCTGCGTTACGCCAACGGCCTTGCCGTCGGCTGGCGTGAACCGGCTGCGCCCACGGCAGCGCAACCCGCTGTCGCGAAGAATTAAGAAGAGGCAGGACCCATGGCAAACGTGCAAAGCGGCAAAATGATCGTCGGTCTCGATATCGGCACCTCCAAAGTGGTGGCGCTGGTGGGCGAGGTCGGGGAAGACGGCACGATCGAAATCGTCGGTATTGGCACGCATCCGTCCCGTGGCCTGAAGAAGGGCGTGGTGGTGAACATCGAGTCCACCGTGCAATCGATCCAGCGCGCTATCGAAGAAGCGCAGCTGATGGCCGGTTGCCGGATCCATTCGGCGTTTGTCGGCGTGGCGGGCAACCATATCCGCAGCCTGAACTCCCACGGCATCGTGGCGATCCGCGACCGCGAAGTCAGCTCGGCTGACCTTGAGCGTGTACTCGACGCTGCCCAGGCCGTGGCGATTCCGGCTGACCAGCGTGTGCTGCACACCCTGCCGCAGGACTACGTGATCGATAACCAGGAAGGCGTTCGTGAGCCTCTGGGCATGTCGGGCGTGCGCCTGGAAGCCAAGGTCCACGTGGTGACCTGCGCCGTCAACGCTGCACAAAACATTGAGAAATGCGTGCGCCGCTGTGGCCTGGAAATCGACGACATCATTCTCGAGCAACTGGCCTCGGCCTACTCGGTACTGACCGACGATGAAAAAGAACTGGGCGTATGCCTGGTCGACATCGGCGGCGGCACCACCGACATCGCGATCTTCACCGAGGGTGCGATCCGTCACACCGCCGTGATCCCGATTGCCGGCGACCAGGTGACCAACGACATCGCCATGGCGCTGCGTACACCGACCCAGTACGCCGAAGAAATCAAGATCCGCTACGCCTGCGCCCTGGCCAAGCTGGCCGGTGCCGGCGAGACCATCAAAGTGCCAAGCGTGGGCGACCGTCCACCGCGCGAATTGTCGCGTCAGGCCCTGGCCGAAGTGGTCGAGCCGCGCTACGACGAGCTGTTCACCCTGATCCAGGCTGAACTGCGTCGCAGCGGCTACGAAGATTTGATCCCGGCCGGCATCGTGCTGACCGGTGGTACCTCGAAGATGGAAGGCGCGGTCGAACTGGCCGAGGAAATCTTCCACATGCCCGTCCGCCTGGGCTTGCCCCATGGCGTCAAAGGCCTGGGCGACGTGGTACGCAACCCGATTTATTCCACCGGTGTGGGCTTGCTGTTGTACGGGCTGCAAAAGCAGGCCGACGGCATTTCCTTGTCGGGCCCGAGCAACCGTGACAGTTACCGCGGCGACGACGAGGCGAAAGCGCCGTTGTTCGAGCGTTTGCAGGCATGGGTCAAGGGCAACTTCTAAAGAAGTAGCTTCAAGCGGCAAGTTACAAGCTTCAAGTAACACGCTTCAAGCTTGCAGCTAATAGCTTGCAACTTGTAGCTGATGTAAAGCAGTAGGCGAAAAAACTAGAGAAAATGAAAGGAGAGGGAACATGTTCGAACTCGTAGACAACATCCCCGCTAGCCCGGTCATCAAAGTGATCGGTGTCGGCGGTGGCGGCGGTAACGCTGTGAACCATATGGTCAAGAGCAACATTGAAGGCGTTGAATTCATCTGCGCCAACACTGATGCCCAGGCGCTGAAAAGCATCGGCGCGCGGACCATCCTGCAATTGGGCACAGCCGTGACCAAAGGCCTCGGCGCTGGCGCCAATCCGGAAGTCGGCCGTCAAGCCGCGCTGGAAGACCGTGAGCGTATTGCTGAAGTGCTGCAAGGCACCAACATGGTGTTCATCACCACCGGCATGGGCGGCGGTACCGGTACCGGTGCTGCGCCGATCATTGCCGAAGTGGCCAAGGAAATGGGCATTCTGACGGTGGCTGTCGTCACCCGTCCGTTCCCGTTCGAAGGTCGCAAGCGCATGCAGATCGCCGACGAAGGCATCCGTCTGCTGTCTGAAAGCGTCGACTCGTTGATCACCATTCCCAACGAGAAGCTGCTGACCATCCTGGGCAAGGACGCAAGCCTGCTGTCCGCGTTCGCCAAGGCTGACGATGTACTGGCCGGTGCCGTTCGCGGTATCTCCGACATCATCAAGCGCCCAGGCATGATCAACGTCGACTTTGCCGACGTACGCACTGTCATGAGCGAAATGGGCATGGCGATGATGGGCACTGGCTGCGCCAGCGGTCCGAACCGTGCACGTGAAGCGACTGAGGCGGCCATCCGCAACCCGTTGCTCGAAGACGTGAACCTGCAAGGCGCACGCGGCATTCTGGTGAACATCACCGCCGGTCCTGACCTGTCCCTGGGTGAGTACTCCGACGTGGGTAGCATCATCGAAGCCTTCGCTTCCGAGCACGCGATGGTCAAAGTCGGTACCGTTATCGATCCAGACATGCGTGATGAATTGCACGTGACCGTGGTTGCGACCGGCCTGGGCGCTAAAATCGAGAAGCCTGTAAAGGTGATCGACAATACCGTTCATACCAGCCACAACAGCCAAGCGGCTGCTGCTCCAGCGCCTTCGCGCCAGGAACTGCCGTCGGTGAACTACCGTGATCTGGACCGTCCGACCGTGATGCGCAACCAGGCTCAGGCCGGTGCTGCTGCGTCCCGTAGCCCGAATCCGCAAGATGATCTGGACTATCTGGACATCCCGGCATTTTTGCGTCGTCAGGCCGATTGATGGAATGTATCAGGGCTATGAAGGTGATTGGTGTTCAGCAAAGGTCTGGTCTGCTATTATCGCCAGCCTTTGTTGATACCAGTTCGCAATTTGCGCTCAAGCGGTCCAAGCCATGATTAAACAACGCACCCTGAAGAATATTATCCGTGCCACAGGTGTAGGTCTGCACTCCGGGGAGAAGGTATACCTGACCCTCAAACCTGCACCTGTCGACACCGGCATCGTGTTTGTTCGTGCCGACCTGGACCCTGTGGTGCAGATTCCTGCTCGCGCGGAAAACGTTGGCGAAACCACGATGTCGACCACATTGGTCAACGGTGACGTCAAAGTGGACACGGTGGAGCACTTGCTCTCGGCCATGGCTGGCCTGGGCATCGATAACGCCTACGTCGAGCTCTCCGCGTCCGAAGTCCCGATCATGGATGGCAGCGCTGGACCCTTCGTATTCTTGATTCAATCTGCCGGCCTGGAAGAACAGGACGCAGCCAAGAAGTTCATTCGCATTCTGCGGGAAGTGACAGTAGAAGACGGCGACAAGCGCGCCACCTTCGTCCCGTTCGAAGGCTTTAAAGTGAGCTTTGAGATCGATTTCGATCACCCGGTATTCCGTGACCGCACACAAAGTGCAAGCGTGGATTTTTCCAGCACTTCGTTCGTAAAAGAAGTCAGCCGCGCCCGTACCTTTGGTTTCATGAGTGACATCGAGTACCTGCGCAAGCACAACCTCGCACTCGGCGGCAGCGTTGAAAACGCCATTGTGGTCGACGCGGATGGTGTACTGAACGAAGACGGCCTTCGCTACGAAGACGAATTTGTGAAGCACAAGATCCTCGATGCAATCGGTGACCTCTACCTGCTGGGCAATAGCCTGATAGGCGAGTTCAAAGGCTTCAAGTCGGGCCATGCCCTTAACAACCAGCTGCTGCGCAAGTTGATTGAGCAGACAGATGCTTGGGAAGTTGTGACCTTCGAAGATGCCAGCACCGCACCGATCTCTTACATGCGTCCCGTCGCGGCGGTGTAAGTAACAACTCTCTTTCTTTAGTTTTGAAAGGCTGCCTTTGGGTGGCCTTTTTTTATGTGCGCTGTTTCTGAGAGCAAAGCAACTCGAATGTGGGGCTGTCGAGCCCCAGCGGGGCTGCGGTGGGATCACCTCAGTGTGCCTGCAGTAATGAGTCGTCTGCATCCCAGGCGAGCCAGCTCCCACATTGACCGGGCTCACACATCCCGCAGGGATGCAGCATCCACAATTCTATTGCGCCCACTGTGCTTGGCCTCATACAGCGCCCGATCCGCACTCAACAACAACGCCTCCAGCGACATGTGACTGCGCTTGTCCCAAGTGCTCACGCCGATACTCACGGTAATCGGCCGCTCATCCCCTGCCACCCGTGGCAAATGCTCGATGCTGCTGCGGATGTGCTCGGCAATCACCCTGGCGCCCTTGGCATCGGTATGCGGCAGCACCACTGCAAACTCTTCTCCACCATAGCGCGCGGCCAGGTCGCCAGGGCGACGGATGTTGCTGACGATCACTTGGGCCACGGTGCGCAACGCTTCGTCCCCACCGTGATGGCCGTGGCGGTCGTTGAAGGCTTTGAAGTGGTCTACGTCAATCATCAGCACCGTCAGTGGCTCGGCCGAGCGCTGGGCGCGCTCCCATTCCAGGCGCAGGCGTTCGTCGAGGATACGGCGGTTGGCCAGGCCGGTCAGGGCATCGGTGGCTGCCAGTTCTGACAGTACACGTTCAGCGCGATAACGGCGCCGCAGTTCCCGGCGCAGCATCCAGGTCAGCCATAACACGCCAATACAAAGGATGCCGGTGGCCCCACTGGTGAGCAGCGCGGCGCGCTTCCATGGCGCGAGCACGTCTTGGCTGGACAGCGCCACCACCACGATCAGCGGCAATGCCCCGACATTAGTGAACGTATACAGGCGCTCCTTGCCGTTGATGGTCGAGATGGCCTGAAAACTCCCGCTGCCTTCATCGAGCATGCGTTTGAAGTTCGGACGATCGCTCAGGTCCTTGTCAATCATGTCGCGCTCCAGCAGTGGTTGCTGGGCTAACAGAATGCCGCGGTTGTTGAGCAGGTTGACCGAGCTGCCGTTGCCGATCGTCAGGCGACTGAACAGTTGGTCGAAATAAGCCAGGCGCATGGTCGCTACCGCTACGCCGGCAAACTCGCCATTGGGGCCGGATACGCGCCGGCTGAATGCAATGCGCCACACTTGATCGCAGTGACAGTGGATGCGGAATGGACGACTGATGGACAACCCCGTTTGCTCAGCGTTTTTGTGTGCCAGGAAATAGTCACGGTTGGCGAAATTACGCGGTGTCGGCGTGAGTGTCGATGAGTCTGCGATCACTGAACCATTGGCATCCAACAGCAGGACCTCGCCTTTGAAAGGCGCGGCGATGGATTGATCAAACTGCACCAGGTGCTGAATGACCGCCGATGCCTGGGACAAGTCCTGACGCTGCCTGGCAGTGATCAATCCCTGCAAGGCAAAGTCATAGAGTTCGACGTTACGCAACACGTCGGCGTTGATCAGTTGTGTGATGTTGCTCGTCGAGCGTTGAGCGGCCTGCAAGGTGCTGGCGTGTTCACGAATCAACAGCGCCGCGACAATGATCACAATCAAGGTCACGGTGAAACCGCTGCCCAGAATCAGTAACAGCTCCGGGCGCGCAGGCAGGGTACGAGTGCGGCGTTGGCTCATCGCGCAGGCTTCAGCAGGGAAAATACTGGCAGTTTAGCTCTACCCGATGAAAATCAAATAATCGCCGCGAAAGAAATGAGAGTGTCAGAACACGTTGATCGGATAGTCGACGATCACCCGATATTCATCCACATCCCGATCCACCGCTGAGTAACCGTTGCTGCCCCGGTTGACCGCCCATTGCAGGCGCAATGCCAAGTCCTTGGCCTTGCCGCCCTGTACCACGTATTTCACATCGATATCCCGTTCCCAATGCTTGGCGTTCTTACCGTCAGCGCTGTACCAGGCGCTGTAGCCACGGCTTTGCGGATCGACTTTGGTCAGGTCGGTCTTGCCGCTGATATAGGACACGGCCGTGCTCAGGCCGGGTAGGCCCAGGCCGCCGAAGTCATAGGCGTACTTGAGCTTCCACGAGCGTTCGTTGGGGCCGTTGAAGTCGGAGTATTGCTGGGAGTTGTCCAGGTACACACTATCGCCCTGGGCAATGTAGTCGAACGGCATGTTGCCATTGACTCGCTGGTAGGCGGCGGTGACGCTGTGATGACCCGCGTTCACGGTGAAATGCAGGCTGTAAGTATTGTTATCAATATCTCCCAGCAGCGACTGCCCGGTGTCCTGAGTGTGATAGTAGTGCAGGCCGGGGTTGAGACTGATCATCTCGTTCACCACGTAGGTGTAATCCAGGTCGTAGTAGTACTGGTTCCACACGTCCTTGAGTTCTGAGGCGTAGAGGTTGCTGGTCAGCTCATCGATGCCGCTGAACGACATGCCTGCCCAGTTCATGTGCTGGCTGTCCGCGTTGTTCGGCAGAGCGCCGTAGCTGGTGCCGATGCGCCGGTGGCCGCTCTGGTTATAAAGCTTGGTGAAGCTGGCCTGGCCACCTTCGAACATCCAGCCATCCAGGCTGTGGTTGGCCAGGCTCACACCGCGGAAGGTCTGTGGCAGCATGCGCGTCATGCCGCCGGCGATCACCGGGTTATTCAGAAACAGGTCGCCGGCTTTCAGCTCGGTATCGAACGCACGCATTTTCAAGGTGCCACCGGCTGTGGAAAACGAGCCGGGTGCCTTGCCGTTGCCGCTGCCGTAGGGAAGGATGCTGGAGCCATCAGTGCCGCCACCGCCGTCGAGCTTGAGGCCAAGCATGGCCTGAGCGTCCAGGCCTAAGCCGACAGTGCCCTGGGTGTAGCCGGATTCAAAAGTGCCAATGAAACCCTGGCCCCATTCTTTGCTGTCATCGGTGTGGATGTCGCGCCGGTCGCGGTTCATGTAGTAATTGCGGGCGTTTAGCGTGAGGCTGGAACCTTCGACAAAGCCATCGGCAGGGGGAGTGTCTGCCGCATGGGCGAGAGGGGTAATCGTTGCTGAAATCGCGAGGAATAACGGGGTGAACGTCAGCGAGTTCTTCACCGGTGGAGCTCCTTTGGTCAATCTGGAACGGCCAATGTCGTGGGGGTGTGCCTGGCCTTTTTTACGGCAAAAAAAAGCCGCTGAAGTCAGCGGCTTTAAGACAGATTCCCAGTATAGAGCCCTGGAAATAAGTCGAGGGAAATTCGGGTAAGCGCAAGCTGCCTTTGCCGTCGCGCTCATCGATGCGTCAAATTAACGCAGGTGAGCGGTACGATACAGAGTGTAACAAGATAATGACTGTTGCCCAAACTGCAACAGTCGGGCTGCCTGATCTCTCTCTCTGATGTACATCGAACAAACTGTGGGAGCGGGCTACACGGGAAGGGTGATGCCGAAGGTATTGCCACCGTGCTTGCTGCGCACAAACACATCGCCGCCGTGCATCAGCGCAATCGCCTTGACGATGGCCAGGCCCAGTCCATGATTCGCGCCGCTGTTGCTGCGTGACGCATCCACCCGATAAAAGCTTTCGATCAGCTTGGTGGCCTTGCTGCTCTGGTCTGCGCTGGCGAGGAAGAGCATGTCATTGATGATCGAGCGCAGGCGCTCCAGCTCTTCGAGGTTGGATTGCAGTACCTCGAAATAATGCTCGGCCGAACGCCCTCGGGTCAGCGCCACCTGGGTCTGGCCGATAAGATTGGTCAGTGGCGAACGCAGCTCGCGGCATCGACGGTGTAGCGCTGTTCTGTCAGGCCGCGGTGCAGGTAGTCCGCGGTTTTTTCTTCTTCTTCAATAATCAGGACGCGCATGAGCCTTTTGCTCTAGGGCGGGGCCCCAGCCTCAATGTGTGGTCGCCAACGCAGGTGTTGGTTTGGGCCTGTGAAAAAACTTCGCAAGGTACAAGTATATGACCGGCGTGGTGAACAGCGTCAGCGCCTGGCTGACCAGCAGCCCGCCGACCACCGAGATGCCCAGCGGCTGGCGCAGCTCCGCACCGGCGCCATAGCCGAGCATCAGCGGCAGGGCGCCGAGCAGCGCGGCCAAGGACGTCATGATGATCGGTCGGAACCGTGTGATGCAGGCTTCGAAGATCGCATCCTGCGGTGACAACCCACGCGTGCGCTGGGCGTCCAGCGCGAAGTCGATCAGCAGGATACCGTTCTTCTTGACGATGCCGATCAACAGCACCAGGCCGATCAGCGCCATGATCGAGAAATCCTGGCCCAACAGCCACAGCATGACCAGCGCACCCAGGCCTGCCGAGGGCAACGTCGAGATGATCGTCAGCGGGTGCACGAAGCTCTCATACAGCACGCCGAGAATGATATAGACCGCCACCAATGCCGCAAGGATCAGCCACGGCTGGCTGGCCAGCGAACTCTGAAAGGCCTGCGCCGCACCCTGGAAATTGCCGATGATCGAAGCCGGCATGCCGATCTCGTTTTTAGCCTGGTTGAGCAGAATCACCGCATCACCCAACGCAATACCGGGCGCCAGGTTGAACGACAGGTTGGCGGCCGGGAACATGCCGTGGTGGCTGATGGAAAGCGGCCCAACAGTGGGCGCTTCGACGCGCGCCAATGCCGACAGCGGCACCATTTCATTGGTCAGCGGCGAACGCAGGTAGAAGTAATTCAGGCTTTCGGCCTTGCCGCGCTGTTGGGTGTCCAATTCCAGTACCACTTGGTATTGGTTGATTTCGGTCTGGAACTCATTGACCTGGCGTTGGCCGAAGGCGTCATACAGCGCCTGATCGACGTCGGTGGCGGTGAGCCCGAACCGTGCGGCAGCGCGGCGATCGATCGTGATGTGGGTGATGCTGCCGCCCAGTTGCAGGTCATTGGATATGTCGCGGAACGCCGGAATGGAACGCAGTTTTTCGGTCAGGCGTTGGGTCCAGGTATTCAGCGTCGCGCCGTCGCTACTTTTGAGCACGTACTGATATTGACTACGACTTGGGCCGGAGCTGAGGTTGATGTCCTGGCCCGCGCGCAGGTACAACACGATGCCAGGCACCTTGGCCAGCTTGGGTCGGATGCGGTCGATGAATTGGCTGGCGGACACATCCCGATCACCTCGGGGTACGAGGGAAATCCAGAAGCGCCCGTTGGCGATGGTCTGGTTGCTACCGGTTACACCGACGGAGTGGGAGAACGCTCGCACAGCCGGATCATTCTTCATGATTTGCGCCAGCGCCTTGTGCTTGGCGACTATGTCCGGGTAAGACACCTCCGCCGCCGCCTCGCTGGTGCCGAGGATAAAACCGGTGTCCTGCACCGGAAAGAAACCCTTGGGGATAAACACATACCCGGCCACGGCCAGCGCCAGGGTCAGCATGAAGATGCCAGCCATGGTGCGCTGGTGGGCCAGGGCGCGGCGCAAGGTTCTTTCGTAGGCTGCCAGCAGTCTTTCACCAAAGCCGGGTTTGTCATGCGCGCGGTGGTTCGGTGCATTCATGAACAATGCCGCCAGGGTCGGCGCCAGCGTCAGGGACACCACGACGGAAATCAGGACGGTCGACGTGGCAGTCAAGGCAAACTCCTTGAACAGCCTGCCGACTACGCCGCCCATGAACAGCAGCGGAATAAAGGCGGCCACCAGGGACACACTGATAGACACCACGGTAAAGCCAATTTCACTGGCCCCCTTGATCGCCGCCTCGCGCTTGTCCATACCGGTCTCAAGATGGCGATGGATGTTCTCCACCACCACAATCGCATCGTCCACCACAAAGCCTACGGCCACCACGATGGCTACGAGGGTCAGGTTGTTCAGGCTGAAGCCCAGCACGTACATCAGTGCAAAACTCGCGATCAACGATACGCCCAGCACGCTGGAGACAATCATGGTTGCCGACCATTGGCGCAGGAAAATCGCCATCACCCCGACCACCAGCAATACGGCGATCAACAAGGTCATTTCCACTTCGTGCAGCGAGGCACGGATGGTGGTGGTACGGTCCATCAGCACGCTGACCTGCACCGATGCCGGCAGCATGGCCTCCAGCCGTGGTAATTCGGCCTGGATGCGCTCCACGGTCTCGACGATGTTGGCGCCGGGCTGGCGGGTAATTACCAGGTTAACGCCAGGCGTGTCGACGGCCCACGCCTGAACGTAGGCGTTTTCCGATCCGCTGACGACTTTGGCGACGTCGCGCAGTTGAACAGGGGCGCCATCCTTGTAGGAGACGATCAAGTCGCCGTATTCATCTGGGTGAAATAGCTGATCGTTGGTTGCCAGGGTCGAGACGCTGTTTTTGCCGTATAGCGCCCCTTTGGCCAGGTTGAGGCTGGATCGCTGGATCGCCAGGCGGATGTCGGCCAAGGTCAGGCCGATGGCGGCGAGCTTATCGGGAGAAGCCTGCACGCGAATCGCCGGGCGCTGCTGGCCGGTGATGTTGATCTGGCCTACGCCGTCGAGCTGGCTGATCTGGCGTGCCAACAAGGTTTCGACCAAATCACTCAGTTCAGTGCCGGGCATGTCGTGGGAGCTGACACTGACGATCAGAATCGGACTGTCCGCCGGGTTTACCTTGCGCCAGGTCGGCAGACTCGGCATATCGCTCGGCAGTTTGCCGGCAGCGGTATTGATAGCTGCCTGCACTTCCTGCGCAGCCGTATCGATGCTTTTATCGAGGGTGAATTGCAGGGTCAGCAGAGTGGAGCCCAAGGCACTGCTGGAGGTCATCTGAGTCATGCCAGGGATTGCGCTGAACTGCACTTCCAGCGGGGTCGCAATCGACGATGCCATGGTGTCGGGGCTGGCGCCTGGTAACTGTGCGGTCACCTGAATGGTGGGAAACTCAGCCTGTGGCAGTGGGGCGATGGGTAATTTTGGAAAGGCAATCAGCCCGAGCAGCACCAGGGCGAAGGTGAGCAGCAGGGTGGCGACCGGGCGGTCGATGCACCAGGCGGAAATCGAGCCCCGGGATGTCGTCATGGCTGCACCTTGACGTCAGCGGTCTGGATCACTTGGGGTGGTTCTTTGAGAACCTCTATCTTGGCGCCCGCCTTGAGCCGCGACTGACCATCGCTGACCAGCACATCGCCCGCCTGGATGCCCTTGAGAATGTTGCGTTCACTGTCCTGATACACCACTTGCACCGGCACGATTTCAACCTTGTCACCGTTGACGCGGTACACAAAGTGCGAGTCCAGGCCGCGCTGCACCACGCTTGGCGGAACCGCCAGGGCGTTGCGGTCGAGGGCGGTCTGGAGCTTGATCGTCACCAGTTGGCCCGGCCAGAGTTTCTGTGTGCTGTTGCTGAATTCGGCCTTGGCGCGGAGGGTGCCGGTGGTACTGCTGATCTGGTTGTCGATCAGGCTCAGGCGGCCCTGGCCCAGCAGGTCGGCGTTGTCGCCTTCGGTATCGGCACCCAGGTAGGCATCCACGCGGGCGGGATAAGCGGCTGCGATCAGGCCCTGCAACGTCGGTAACATCTGCTGTGGCAGGGAGAATTCGATGCCAATCGGGTCGATCTGTGTGACCGAGAACAGCCCTTGGGCATCGCTCATGCGCAGGAAGTTGCCTTCATCCACACTACGGATACCGACGCGGCCGGTGACGGGCGAGCGAATCTGTGTGTAAGACAGTTGCACCTGGGCCGCGTCGATGGCGGCCTGATTACCCTGTAACGTGGCTTTCAGCTGGTTGACAAGCGCTTGTTGCTGGTCGTAGGTCTGCTTGGAGATACCATCATCAATGCTCAGCTCCTTGTAGCGCTTGAGGTTGACCTGCGCCACGTGCAGTTGTGCCTGGCTTTCGCCCCGTTGTGCCTTGGCCTGGTCGAGGCTGGCACGGATCGAGCGGTCATCGATGCTCGCCAGCAGATCACCAGCCTTGACCAGTTGCCCCTCCTTGACCAGCAATCGAGTGAGGATGCCGTCGATTTGCGGGCGAATGATCACGCTGTGCAACGACAGCACCGAGCCGATTCCGGTCACGTAGCGCGGCAAGTCCTGCTCCACCACCTTCACGACCCTTACCGGCACGGCGGTGGAGGCAACCAGTTTGGGCTTGCCAGGTCGGGTCAGCGCCCAGGCCGCGACAGCCAGAATTGCGAGGACTCCCACGGTCAATACAGTTTTTCTTTTAATGTGCATGCTGTAAGGCGCCAAGGCAGGGGTTGAGGTAGGTGGGAGTATTTATAGCCTGCTGACCCAGTCAGTAAAGTGACCGCTATCTGACAGCTGCGTCAGTTAACTCCTGACCATTCGTACGACGTTGGTCAAAGATCTGAGTCGCACAGGTATACTTCCTATCTATGTGGCCCTTCACCTGGGGCTACATCATTTTCTGCATGCCCCGGAGCTTTCATGAAATCCCCGACACCCCCCTCTGTTGAAGCGGCCGAACTCGTCGATTCGGCCAACGCCGACGGCGTTGAAAAAGCCGAGATCCCGGCGTTCAAGTTTCCCTTCAAACCGGGTGAACTGGGCGGCAGCAAAAGTGACGCCCAGCCCTGGTACAAAAACGGTGCCAAGAACGGCCACACCAAGACCCCTGGCATGGCGCCGCCGGGTACTCGTCGTTCGATGGGTAAACGTTAGGAATAATCTGCAACACGCATTGCAGGATGCTACCTACAGCGCCCGCTGAAATTTCCGCTTGTAGGCCCGCGATCGTTTCTTGAAAGCTTGCACCGCTTCTGTTCTGCCTCGACTTTTTACCGAGGCTGAACAGACGGCGCTCTTTCCGGAAAAGGATGTTTCCTGTGGCCCTGATACAGCTCTGTGTAGCGCTTGCCCTGTTGCTCGCGGTGGATGCCGTTGCTGGCATTGATCAACCGCGACGCGAAATCCGCTTCGCCGTTGCCGCGCAATTCCCCCCCTTCCAGAGCCGTAACCCGAAAGGGCAGTTGGTCGGTCTGAATATCGAGCTGGGCAATGCTTTGTGCCAGGAGTTGAATGCGCGCTGCACCTGGGTCGACCAGGTGTTGGTCGAGAACTTCGAAGACCTTGATGCCCGCCAATTCGATGCAATCATGGGGATCGCGCCCACCCCCAAGCGGCGGCGCTGGGTGAGCTTCAGCGATATCCTCTACCCCTTCACCACGCGCCTGGTCGCGCATCGAACCTCAGGCCTGATGCCAACGACAGCGTCGCTCAAGGGCAAGCGCGTTGGCGTATTGTTGGGCAGCAATCGCGAAGCCTTTGCCCGGTCGCAATGGGCGCGCAACGGGGTGATCATCAAGAGCTTCTGGCTCAACGACGAATTGGTGCGCAGCCTGGTGGCAGGCGATATTGATGCCACTCTGCAGGGCACTGTGGAAATCCGCAACGCCTTGCTCGACACGGTCGCTGGTGCGGATTTCGACTTCCTGGGCCCTGCCGTGTCTGCCGAACTGCTGGGCGAGGGCGTGGCGATTGCACTGCGCAATACCGATACAGCGTTGCGTACTGAGCTTAATCGCGCCCTCGAACACCTTATGCACAACGGCGAGTATCAGCGGATTCTTGCGCCTTATCGGCTGAATGCACCGTGAGCGTCCAACAGGCCCAGCATGCTGGCGTCGCACTGGACGGTGCCAGCCCCAGCCAGTGCGTCACGCAAATCAACGGTCTCGTGTTGAAAGCGCCATCGCTATCGCGGGCAAGCCCGTCTCCCACAGGGGCACGCAGTCTGCTGTGGGAGTCGGGCTTGCCCGCGATGAGGCCGGAACAGTCTAAGCCGCCCGCAACGAAATAAACGCATAGTTGGCCGGCACCTCAGTCGCAACCCGCGCGCCGGCGTCCAGCACCTGTTCGGCGATGTCCAGGCCCGACACATGGAACACCCACTCGCTGGCCACGGGTGGCTGATTCGCTGCGGACTCAAGCGCCTGGCCAAATGCGCCCATGTCCGGCAGGTACGCGGTAAACCCATCCCCCTTGAGCGCCGTGGTCCGTATGCCCAGCAAGGCGCACACCGTTTCCTTGGTCTGCACGTCATCGCGATCGGCCTGACGTGAACGGCGGATCAACTCAGCCAGCTCCAGGTCCATCAACTCACCGCCCACGATCAGCGCAGGGCCCTGTTCCCAGGATTCCGGTGGGCAGTCCTTGGCGGCAGGGTTCAGCGGGATGTGCGGGTTGATCTCCATCGGGTAGATGCGGCACACCAATGGCCGGCGTTCATAGATGCGGCACAGGTTGTCTTCGTCAAGATTCCGGCAGCGTCCGGCGTTGTAGGCGGCAAAGGTGATCGCCACAAACGCCTCGGTGTTACCGCTGGGTACCAACACCGAACGGCGCTCGGCATGTTCGCGTTGCTGCTGGGGCAGGCCCAGGCCATTACCCAGGAACCCTTCCACCAGGACGATGACGTTACCGCCGTCCGCCGCCCACAGGCGGGCCTCGTCGAGTGTCAGGGGCACGTGATGGTCGGTGCAGCATTTACCGCAACCGACGCAGGAAAAGTGAGTGTTCATGGCAGATCTGTCACCAGGCTAGGTCAGAAGGCACGCAGGAACGGTGACGGGTTTTTACCTCTGTTCACCGTTAAGGGACTCTGGAAGCAAGTTATGCGCCAGCGACTGTCAGTCGTCTGCGACCACATCCCGTAGGACAAATACCATGCCCGCGCTTTCATACAGTTGCCGGGCACGCAGGTTGCTCTCCAGCACCTTGAGGTCCACGTAGGGTTCGCCGCGCTGCTTGAATACCTGGAAGCTGTGCAGCAACAACGCACGGCCCACTCCCTGGCCCTGGGCGCAAGGGTGTACGCAAAGGTTCTTGATAAAGGCGCTGGTCCAGCACTGCGCCACGCCGAGAATGCCCTCGCCGTTGCTGGCCACCAGGCACAGCGTGGGGTCGAACTCGGCATCGGTGGTGAATTGGCGCTGCCAGGTTTCCAGGTTGGGAACGCGGCCACCGCCCTGGTCTTGGGTCATGCGCAACACCGCGTGAATCGCCGGGCCGAGGTCTGCGCGGTAATGATCCAACTGTGTATTGGCCGGCCACTGCGGGGCGGGCAGGCTGCCCCTCAGGTCGCGGCGCAGTAGTTGGAAATACTCGGTCACAGACCCTGTTGCGCCACGGTTTGGGCGGCCACTACCAGGCACTTGGTCAGCTCGGGCGAGGAAAACTTGGTCAGCACCGAGTTGGCCCCGGCCAGGCGGGCTTTTTCGCTGTTCATCGCGCTGTCCAGGGAGGTGTGCAGCAACACATACAGGTGCTGGAAGTCCGGGGTTTCACGCAGGGTGCGGGTGAGGGCGTAGCCGTCCATTTCGGACATCTCGATGTCCGACACCACCACATTGATCTGCTCGGCCGTGCCTTGCAGCTCCAGCAGCACATCAATAGCTTCCTTGGCGCTGCGCGCGGTGTGGCAGGTGAGGCCGAGGTTGCGCAGGGTGTGCACCGATTGCTGCAGGGCGACCTGACTGTCGTCGACCACCAGGATCCGCGCATGGCCGAGTACTTCGGCTTCTTCCATGGTCAGGTCGGTAGGCGCCACTTCGACCGGTGCCGGCGCGATACCGTGGATGACTTTTTCGATATCCAGTACCTGCACCAGGCCGCCTTCCACCTGGGTGACCCCGGTGATGAACGCACGGTTACCGCCGGAGCCATAGGGCGGCGGGCGGATGTCGGTGGTCAGGCAATGCACGATCTTGCTCACCGCCTGCACATGCAGGCCCTGCTTGGAACGGCTCACATCCGTGACGATCAGGCAGCCGCCGTTGGGGTCTTCAAGGGGCATTTCGCCTAGGGCACGGCTCAGGTCGATCACTGCCAGCGAGGCACCGCGCAGGGTGGCAATGCCTTTGACGTGCGGGTGAGACTCCGGCAGCTTGGTCAGCGGCGGGCACGGAATGATTTCGCTGACTTTCAGCAGGTTGATGGCCATCAGTTTGCCGCTGCGCAAGGTAAAGAGCAGAAGCGAAAGTGAGTCTGCGCGGGCTTTGGTGGTGGACATAAAAACCTTCTGTGGATCAGGGAGGACGATCTATGGAAGGTTATCGACTTGGGCGCGCCAGGCTTTAACCGTATTTTGTGTGGTACATGGCCCGCTCCCACAGGGGATTTGTGTCAACCCTTCCACACCTGCGGGTTCACCAGGTCCTGCGGACGTTGACCCAGCAGGGCGCTGCGCAGGTTGTCCACCGCACGGTTGGCCATGGCTTCACGAGTTTCATTCGTGGCCGAGCCAATGTGCGGCAGGGTCACGGCATTGCTCAGTTGGAACAGCGGCGACTCGGCCAACGGCTCTTGTTCATACACATCCAGCCCGGCGCCACGGATGCGCTGGGTTTGCAGTGCTACGATCAGCGCCGGCTCGTCGACCACCGGGCCTCGGGAAATGTTGATCAGGATCGCGCTGGACTTCATCAACCCCAGCTCGCGGGTGCTGATCAGGTGACGGGTCTTGTCGCTCAACGGCACCACCAGGCAGACGAAGTCCGCCTCGGCCAGCAGTTCATCCAGGCTGCGAAATTGCGCGCCCAGTTCCTGCTCCAGCGCCGGCTTGCGGCTGTTGCCGCTGTACAGGACCGGCATGTTGAAACCCAAGCGTCCACGCCGTGCCACGGCCGCGCCGATATTGCCCATGCCGACGATGCCCAGCGTCTTGCCATGCACATCGCAACCGAACAACGGCGCGCCCACGCTGGCTTTCCACTGGCCGGCTTTGGTCCACGCGTCCAACTCGGCCACACGGCGGGCGCTGCTCATCAGCAAAGCGAAGGCCAGGTCGGCGGTGCTTTCGGTGAGGACGTCGGGGGTGTTGGTGAGCATGATCCCGCGCTCGTTGAAGTACGACACGTCATAGTTGTCGTAACCCACCGACACGCTGGACACCACTTCCAGTTTGCCCGCGCCTTGCAACTGCTCGCGGCCCAGCTTGCGTCCCACGCCGATCAGGCCGTGGGCGTGGGGCAGGGCTTCATTGAATTGAGCGTTGATATCGCCCAGCTTGGGGTTGGGCGCAATCACCTCGAAATCCTGTTGCAGGCGTTCGATCATTTCCGGGGTGACACGGCTGAAGGCGAGGACAGTCTTTTTCATTGCAGGCGGGCTCATCGACTACGGAAGAATGCCAAGCACGCTAACATTCCTGCCAACAATTGTCAGGGCACCGCCGACCTAAAGTGGGCAGGCAAGCTCCCACATTGAATCGGTGTTGCGTGAGAGGACTCAGTTCGCCAACCGAGCGCCGCTGAGGCTGCCACTCAACTCATACGCCACCAACTCCGCCTGGTGCGCCGCCAGAATCTCCGGCAGCGAGCCGCGCAGGTATTCCACCCAGGTTTTGATCTTCGCATCGAGGTACTGGCGCGACGGGTAGATGGCGTACAGGTTCAACTCCTGGGAGCGGTAATTGGGCATCACCCGCACCAGGGTGCCGTTGCGCAAGCCCTCGATGGCCGCATACACCGGCAGCAAGCCGATGCCCATGCCGCTGGTGATCGCGGTTTTCATCGCATCGGCCGAGTTCACCAGAAACGGTGAGGTGTTGATCGCCACGCTTTCCTGGCCTTCGGGGCCGTTGAAGGTCCACTTGTCCAGCTGGATCACCGGGCTGACCAGGCGCAGGCAGGCATGGTTGAGCAGGTCATGGGGGCGATGCGCGCAGCCCTTGGCCTTGACGTAATCCGGCGAGGCGCAGGCGATGCTGTAGGTGATGCCCAGGCGCTGCGACACGAAACCCGAGTCCGGCAGCTCGCTGGCGAGCACGATCGACACGTCATAGCCCTCGTCGAGCAAGTCCGGCACGCGGTTGGCCAGGGTCAGGTCGAAGGTCACGTCCGGGTGGGTACGGCGGTAGCGGGCGATGGCGTCAATCACGAAATGCTGGCCGATGCCGGTCATGGTGTGCACTTTCAGCTGCCCGGAAGGGCGCGCGTGGGCGTCGCTGGCTTCGGCCTCGGCTTCTTCGACGTAGGCCAGGATCTGCTCGCAGCGCAACAAATAACGCTTTCCGGCTTCGGTCAGCGCAATGCGGCGGGTGGTGCGGTTGAGCAAGCGGGTTTGCAGATGGGCCTCAAGATTGGAGACCGCGCGCGACACGTTGGCTGTGGTGGTATCCAGTTGCACGGCGGCGGCGGTGAAGCTGCCAGCTTCGGCCACGCAACTGAAGGCGCGCATGTTTTGCAAAGTGTCCATGGAGTGTTCTCAAGGGAGATAACAAATTGTGACAGAAAGTTACGCCGTCCAGTGATCCCTACCAACGGATTATCGCTGGAACGGTAACAAAGATTCACAGGAATACCAGCTTATCGTCTCTCATGGCGCCGCCTAGAATTGCGCCACCTCCCTCGCATCACCACCTCAGGAATTCGCTTGCCGTGCCGCGTCGCATCAGCAGAGAGCTGAAGACTCTCATTAACAGAGGGCTGAAGGCTCTCAGTGTTTGCGCTTTATCGTTAGCAATCAGCGGCTGCATCGGAACCGGAGGAATCGCCCCCCAAGGCCAGTCCCTCAACGTCAACAACCTGGCCACCGACGAAGCGATCCAGAGTGCCGCCAAGGATGCTCATTTTCCCACCGCGCAATGGTGGCAGGCCTACGGCGACCCTCAACTCAACCGCTGGGTCGGCCTCGCCACTCAAAACAACCCGAGCATGGCCATGGCCGCCGCACGCGTACGTGAAGCAAGGGCGATGGCCGGGATTGCCGAGTCAGCCGAGTCGTTGCAGGTCAACAGTGACACCACCCTCAAGCGCCACAACTGGCCGAAGGATCAGTTCTATGGCCCAGGTGAATTGAGTGGCGCCAACACCTGGGACAATAATTCGTCCCTCGGCCTGAGCTATGCCCTCGATCTCTGGGGCCGCGAAAGCAATACCACCGAGCGTGCCGTCGACCTGGCGCATGTGAGCGCCGCCGAAGCACGCCAGGCCCAGCTCGAACTGCAAAATAACGTGGTGCGCGCCTATATCCAGCTGTCATTGCACTACGCCAATCGCGATATCTTCGCGGCCACCCTGGCGCAACAGCAGCAGATTCTCGACCTGGCCAACAAACGCCTGAACGCCGGGATCGGCACGCACTTCGACGTCAGCCAGGCTGAAACCCCGCTGCCGGAAACCCACCGCCAACTTGACGCCTTGGACGAAGAAATTGCCCTGAGCCGTAACCAGCTGGCGGCGTTGGCGGGCAAAGGCCCGGGGGAGGGCGCGCAATTGCAACGCCCGACACTGTCCCTGGCCGCACCGCTGACATTACCCTCAAGCCTGCCCGCGCAATTGCTCGGCCAACGCCCGGATGTGGTCGCCAGCCGCTGGCAGGTTGCGGCCCAGGCGCGTGGTATCGATGTGGCCCGCGCCGGCTTTTATCCCAACGTGGACCTGCTCGGCAGCCTCGGCTACGTGGCCACCGGCGGCGGCATGCTAGCGTTCCTGGCGGGCAAGAAATTCAACTACACCGTTGGCCCGGCGATCACCTTGCCGATCTTCGACGGCGGTCGCTTGCGTGCGCAACTGGGTGAGGCCAGTGCCGGTTATGACATCGCGGTGGCGCGCTATAACCAAACCCTGGTGAATGCGCTCAAAGCCATCAGCGATCAATTGATCCGCCGTGAATCGATGGATAAGCAATCCTCTTTCGCCGCGCAATCGGTGGCGTCGGCGCAAAAGACCTACGACATCGCGATGATCGCCTACCAGCGCGGCCTCACCGATTATCTCAATGTGCTCAATGCCCAGACTTTGCTGTTCCGCCAGCAGCAGATTGAGCAACAAGTACTGGCCGCACGCCTGACCACCCATGCCGAACTGGTGACCGCCCTGGGCGGCGGTATCAAGGCCGGCGACGACGTACCGCCAGATACCAAGACCCTCCCGAGCAAGACCCCGGCGGCGCTCGCCGTGTTTGATCACTGAGTAGGATTAGATGACCCTCTTGCCTGCACCGCTGCGCTGGCTGCATTCCCTTGAGTGGCGCCGTGGTTTTTTCGACTGGGCACGCAGCGACGGCGTGACCTGGGTGTATATCTTCAAGGTGCTGATCGCCGCGTTCCTCACGCTGTGGTTGGCCATGCGCCTGGAGCTGCCGCAACCGCGCACGGCAATGATTACCGTGTTTATCGTGATGCAACCGCAGAGCGGCCAGGTGTTTGCCAAGAGTTTCTACCGCTTCCTTGGCACCCTGGCAGGGTCGGCGGTGATGGTGTTGTTGATTGCCCTGTTTGCGCAGAACACCGAGTTGTTTCTCGGCGCGCTGGCGATCTGGGTCGGCGTCTGCACCGCGGGTGCGACGCGCAACCGTAACTTTCGCGCCTACGGGTTTGTACTGGCCGGCTACACGGCGGCGATGGTCGGCTTGCCAGCCCTGGCCCACCCGGACGGCGCCTTTATGGCGGCGGTGTGGCGCGTGCTGGAAATCTCCTTGGGGATTTTGTGTTCCGCGCTGGTCAGCGCGGCGATCCTGCCGCAAACAAGCAGCGCCGCCATGCGCAACGCCTTGTACCAACGTTTTGGCGTGTTCGCGCTGTTTGTCACCGATGGCCTGCGCGGGCGCAGTGAACGCGACGGTTTCGAGGCCAGCAATGTACGCTTTATCGCCGAAGCGATCGGCCTGGAAGGGCTGCGCAGTCTCACCGTGTTTGAAGACCCGCACATGCGCCGGCGCAATGGTCGGCTGAGCCGCCTCAACAGCGAATTCATGAGTATCACCACGCGGTTCAACGCCTTGCACCAGTTGCTTGAACGCCTACGCACCGACGAGGCGGACCACGTGGTAGCGGCAATCAAACCCGGCCTGCAGGATCTTGCCGAAGTGCTCGACGGTTTCTCCGGTCGCGCACTCACCAGCCCTGACGCGGCGCGCCTGGTTAACCAATTGAGCGCCTACAAGGACGGCCTGCCCGCCAAGGTCCGCAGCCTGCGCGCGACCTTCCAGGAACAGAGCCCCAGCGAAGCCGAACAGCTGGATTTTCATACCGCCTACGAGCTGCTTTACCGCTTTGTCGATGACCTGCACAACTACGCGCAAACCCACGCCTCCCTCGCGGATCACAGCCATGCGCGCGAGCAGTGGGACGAAACCTTCATACCGAAAACCAATTGGCTGGCCTGCGCCGCCTCGGGGATTCGTGCGTCATTCATCTTGATCGTGCTCGGCAGCTATTGGGTCGCCACCGCCTGGCCCAGCGGCGCAACCATGACCTTAATCGCGGCGGCCACCGTCGGCTTGTCCGCCGCCACACCCAACCCCAAGCGCATGGCATTCCAGATGGCGTGCGGCACCTTGATCGGTGCACTGGTGGGTTTTGTCGAAATGTTCTTCGTATTTCCCTTGATCGACGGCTTCCCGCTGCTCTGCGTGATGCTCGCCCCGGTGATCATCTTTGGCGCCTTCCTCGCTTCACGCCCGCAATACGCTGGCGTAGGCGTGGGCCTGCTGATCTTCTTCAGCACCGGCTCGGTGCCGGACAACCTCACGGTCTACAACCCCTACACCTTTATCAACGACTACATCGCCATGGTCATCGGCATGCTGGTGTGCGCGGCGGCGGGGGCGATCATCCTGCCGCCCAACAGTCGCTGGTTGTGGCGCCGCCTGGAGCAGGACCTGCGTGAGCAAGTGGTATACGCGATCAGCGGCAAGCTCAAGGGCCTGGCCTCGAGTTTCGAAAGCCGCACCCGCGACCTGCTGCACCAGGCCTATGGCCTGGCCGTCGGCCAGCCACACGTGCAGCGCGACCTGTTGCGCTGGATGTTCGTGGTGCTGGAAGTCGGCCACGCGATCATCGAGTTGCGCAAGGAACAGGCGATTTTGCCAGTGCACCCGGCGTACGCCGAATCCCAGCCCTGGCGCCAGGCGATCCGCGTGATGGGCCGCTCGCTGGTACGCCTGTTCCTGCAACCCAGCGCGAGCAACCTGGAGCGTGGCCTGATCGCTGTGGACCACGCGATCAGCCGCGTGCAGGCCACCGACGAACCCTTCGCCCCGCACTTTGACACCTCGGCCCTGCGCCGGGTGAAGAGCTATCTGCACTTTATCCGCACCTCGCTTTTGAACCCGCAATCACCACTGGCAGCCCTCGAAGGCGCCACGCAAGGATCTCCGCATGCCCCGTGAAATCGCCTTCCACGGCGTGTACATGCCGACCATGACCCTGATGTTTTTGATCGCGGCCGTGCTGGCCTGGGCGCTGGATCGCTTCCTGGCCGGGTTCGACCTGTACCGTTTTTTCTGGCACCCGGCGTTGCTGCGCCTGAGCCTGTTCGTTTGCCTGTTTGGCGCCCTGGCGCTGACCGTCTACCGTTGAGAATGCCCGATGAAAAAGTTTTTCAGCCTGCTTGCGACCTTGCTGGTACTGGCCTTGGCGATCTGGATTGGCCGCACGCTGTGGGTGCATTACATGGAGACCCCGTGGACCCGCGACGGCCGCGTGCGTGCGGACATCATCAACGTGGCGGCTGACGTAACGGGTGAAGTGGTCGATGTGCCTGTACGTGATAACCAACGGGTAAAAAAGGGTGACCTGCTGATGCAGATCGACCCCGAGCACTACCGCATTGCGGTCAAGCAGGCGCAATCGCTGGTGGCGTCGCGCAAGGCCACCTGGGAGATGCGCAAGGTCAACGCCCATCGCCGAGCTGACCTGGATGCGCTGGTGATTTCCAAGGAAAACCGCGAAGACGCCAGCAACATCGCTGACTCGGCACTGGCGGATTACCAGCACGCGTTGGCGCAATTGGAAGCGGCCGAACTCAACCTGAAACGCACTCAAGTCGTGGCGGCGGTCGATGGTTATGTCACCAACCTGAATGTGCATCGCGGCGACTACGCCCGCATCGGCGAAGCCAAGATGGCGGTGGTGGATATGAACTCGTTCTGGGTCTACGGGTTCTTCGAAGAAACCAAACTGCCTCACGTTAAAGTCGGTGATAAGGCCGACATGCAACTGATGAGCGGCGAGACGCTGAAGGGGCACGTGGAGAGCATTTCACGCGGCATCTACGACCGTGACAACCCCGAAAGTCGCGAGCTGATTGCCGATGTGAACCCGACCTTCAATTGGGTGCGTTTGGCGCAGCGCGTGCCGGTGCGGATTCACATTGATGAAGTGCCGGAAGGGGTGTTGTTGGCGGCAGGCATTACCTGCACCGTAATCGTGAACCAAACACAAAACTAAACTGTGTGCGGGCTTGCTCGCGAATGCGGTGTGACAGTCACCTAATTCATCGACTGACCCAACGCCTTCGCGAGCAAGCCCGCTCCTACGTTTGTTGACCTTGTCAGGCCTTGATAAAGGTCTCATGCAAATGCCGCCACAACAGCGCGCCGCTGGCTTGCTTCTCGAACACCACCGTGGCGCGGCGATCGGTCTGGGTGCCGCTGTCGTCGATCTGATGTTCACGATAAGTCACCGTGGCGCCACGTGCATGCCGGTCAATCCCGGTCATCTCGCTCAACGTGATCTTCAACCCTGGACGCATGCCGCCCAAACGGGTGAATAGCGCATTGACCCCGGCCGTATTGACCCGGGTACCGGTCGCCGGTGCAACCATGCTGAACGCCGGCGAGAAACGCGCGAGCAAACTCTGCAAAGTGCCCTCCGGCGCAACGCCGGCAAACCATTGCTCGATCTCGACATGGGTCTGGATCACTTCATCAAAAAAGTCGCTGTAGTCGATCATTACAAACTCCGCTCCAATCCAAAGCGCTTTTTCAAGACGCTCTCTAATAAACCTTTGGGCAGCAGTGCCGCCATCAACGGCAGCGCTCGGCTGCCATTGCCCGAACGCAACAGGCGTGGAGGCTGAGGTTGCTGCACGGCCTTGAGCACCTCGGCCGCGAACTCGCCGGCCGGCGTCGGCTTGTCCTGGGAGGCCTGGCTGCGCGCACGGATGTTGTCGCGCAACGGCCACCACGGCGACTGTTCATTGATCAACAGTTCGGCCTGGGCCCCGGCATTTTTTGCGAAGTGGGTGTTGATTGCGCCAGGCTGGACCTCCATCACGCGCACACCAAACGGTGCCAACTCCATACGCAGCGCATCGCTCAATGCATGCACGGCCGCTTTCGACGCGCAGTAGGCGCCTGCGAAAGGCGTTACCAGTACCCCGGAAACGCTGCCGATATTCACCACCAGGCCCTTACTGCGCCGTAGGGTTGGGAACAACGCCTGGGTCACGCCGACGATGGAGAACACGTTGGTCTCGAATTGGCGCTGCATTGCCTCGGTGCCGCCGTCAAGCAGCGGTCCCATGGCGCCATAGCCAGCGTTGTTGATCAGAACGTCCAGCTCTCCCAATTGCTCGGCCAGGTGCATCAAGGCGACCCGATCGTTGACGTCCAGTTCGACGGCATTGAAGCCAGCGGCGGCGAGAGCGGTGACATCTTCCGGGCGGCGGGCGCTGGCCCACACGGTGTAGCCAGCCGCTTTGAAAGTATCTGCCAGAGCACGGCCAATGCCGCTTGAACATCCGGTGATGAGTACGTTGGGCATGGGTCAGTCCTTTGTCAGTCCGAGAAACTGCCTTGCAGGTGCTCGGCACGAAATGCCAGGGTTTGCGGGCGGTAGCCGGGGCGCAAAGGCGGTGTGGGCAGGCAATCGTCCCAGGTGGCGCCGGCCTGCAACTCACCAGGGCCGCGATAGCGCGGGGCGGCGTAGACATTGTCGGCGAGGTTGACCGTGTCGCCCGGCGCATAAGCGGCGACGCGCCAGCGCAGTTCGGTGAGGGGCACGTCGTTGCCGTTGTTCAGGGTCAGTTTGAGCGGCCGGTCTGCCGGGCATTCTTCGGCGGCGTAGGCAATACGTAATTCCAGGCGGGCCAATTGCGACGCTTCTCGATTGTCCAGCCATACCACCCAAACGGCGACCAAACCCAGGCCGACGGCGGCAGCCAACGACACCGGCAAGGCCTTGGCCGGGTAGCGCAGCAGCAGAATCAACCAAGTGACGATGAGCAGGACGCCGAAGAACATGATGACAACCTCATAAGCAGATAAAACATCCTACCTGCGGGGTGGCCTCGGTGCCTATCGCGGGTATCGGTTTTCGTTTACAGGGAACCTGATGACTCATTTTCTCCACAGAGCCAGCATAGGGAAATACCGACTACCCAGGAGGGTTATCAACCGCAGTCTGATTTAGTGAGAAAAACTATGATTGCAGCAGCCCTTCTTGTGCCGGCCGTCAGCACCGCCCTGGCGTCGGCGGTGACCTCTCTCATCACGGCTCAGCGAGCACCAGCGCCGAATACGGCTGGAGCGTCCAGGCAAACGAACGAAGAGCCGGGTTCACGCCCGTCTGGTCGTATGCAGAATCAGAAGCTTACAAACTTGGGGCAAACCTTGCTGCAAGCGCCTTCAGCAGATCTGCGCAACAGCGGTATGAACGCCCGGCACGCCAAGGGGTTTGGTATTGACATGGGCGGCATGGCCACCCAGGAGGCTGGGCAAAAACTGGCCACCAGCGGTGGGACGTTGTCCAAAGTCCTCGGCGCCGCGATGAGCGTGGGGGGCAAGGTTGTCCAGGAGTATGATGCCGACACATTCGATCACGCCAGTCGCAGGTAACGGCAATCAAAACCCCGGATTGCGTCTGTTTAGCAGCCGCAAAGCACGACCCGGGTGTGTACGCATTTCCTTTGATACGGGAACCGGTTTCGAGCTTTTTCCCACAGAGTTTGAGCACGGAGTTGCGCGCTTAGCCATGAAGGAACTCAACCGTAGACTTACGAAGTGAGATGTTCTATGACCGTATTAAATACCCTTGCCCCTGTACTGACGCCTTTTGTTTCGCTGGCATCCACGCCAGCGCCTGCGGTGCTGGGAACACCCAATCAAGTGGTCAAGCAGGAGGTCAGCTCGAACGGGTTACCCCGTATGCAAAACCTGGGGCTTACGAATCTGCGCCAGACGCTTATGCAAGGCATCAGCAATCGCGTCAATTCGCATTTTTCAACGGCGCTTCACGTTAAAGATGATTCGAATAACGGCAAGGCCGCAGGGGCCGCCATAACGGTGGCAGGTGCGGCGATGCAGGGGGCTGGCGCGAGAATTGCGACCAGTGGTGGCGCAGGTGCGAAAGTTTTCGGAGGGGCTATGGTCTGGGGCGGTAGGACTATGGAGGAATATGGCAAGAACAAATATGAAGTGGCGGGCGCCAGCACTAACAATACGGGCAATTACAATGCCTATAGCCCGAATAACTGGGGCGGTCGCGCATAGGCTTGAACGGCCTGTGAACTAAAAAGCCCCCGCCCAACCGGCTGCGGATAGGGGACGCAGTCGGCTGGACGGGGGCTTCTTGTACGACTGTTTTACTGCGCGATAGTTTTCACCGACACGCCACGCTCAACTGGCGTCGAGCGGCCGTAGATATCTTCAAACCGCTCGATATCGTCTTCGCCCAAATAGCTGCCCGATTGCACTTCGATGATCTCCAACGGGATCTTGCCTGGGTTGCGCAGGCGATGCACCGAGGCGATCGGGATGTAGGTGGACTGGTTTTCGGTGAGCAGGAACACGTTCTCGTCACAGGTGACTTCGGCCGTGCCGCTGACCACGATCCAGTGTTCGGCGCGGTGGTGGTGCATTTGCAGCGAGAGGCACGCGCCCGGCTTGACCGAAATGTGTTTGACCTGGAAGCGGCCGCCCATGTCCACCGAGTCGTAGGAGCCCCACGGGCGATAGACTTCACAGTGGTTCTGGGTTTCAGTGCGGCCCTGGTCGTTCAGGGTGTTGACCATCTGCTTGACGCCCTGGACCTTGTCCTTGTGGGCAATCATCATCGCGTCCTTGGTTTCAACGACCACGATGTTGTCCAGACCAATCACCGACACCAGTTTGCCGTTGCCGTGGATCATGCAGTTGCGGCTGTCCTGGATCACCACGTCGCCTTTGCTGACGTTGCCGTGGATGTCTTTGTCGTTGACAGCCCACAGCGACGCCCAGCAACCCACGTCGCTCCAGCCGGCGCTCAGCGGCACCACGCAGGCGCGCTGGGTTTTTTCCATCACGGCGTAGTCGATGGAGTTGTCCGGGCAGCAGGCGAAAGTGGCTTCGTCTAAGGACACGGTGTCGGCATCTTGCTCGCTGCGTTCCAGGGTCAGCACGCAGGTGTCGTAGATGTCCGGATCGTGCTTTTTCAGCTCTTCAAGGAAGCGGCTGGCGCGGAACAGGAACATGCCGCTGTTCCAGAAGTAACCGCCGCTTTTGACGAACTCGACGGCACGTTTTTCATCGGGTTTTTCCACGAACTGTTGCACGCGGCTCACGCCTTCGGGCAGCAGCGAATCAGCGGTGGACTTGATGTAGCCATAACCGGTTTCCGGACGGGTCGCCGGCACGCCGAACAACACCATCTCACCACGCTCGGCGGCTACGGTGGCCAGGGCCAGCGCACGTTGCAGGGCTTTCTGGTCGTCGATCACGTGGTCGGCCGGCAGCACCAGCATCAGCTCGTCGCGGCCTTCGTTGACCAGCATCATCGCGGTGAGAGCCACGGCCGGCGCAGTGTTGCGACCGAACGGTTCCATCAGGATGCGCTGGCATTCCAGCTTACGGGTCGCCAGTTGTTCGTTGACGATAAAGCGGTGGTCCTTGTTGCAGACCACGATCGGGGCGTCCATGCCTTCAAACACCAGGCGTTCCAGGGTTTGCTGGAACAGCGTGTGTTCGCCGGTCAGCGCCAGGAATTGTTTAGGGAACTGTTTACGGGAAAGCGGCCAAAGACGTGAGCCGCTACCACCGGAAAGGATTACTGGGATCATGTGTTTCTCCTTGAATCAATTTGGGTCAGAGCTACGAAGGTTTGTCGTTTCACTCTTGTTTTTGTCTCGGTCCGACCAGACTCCTCGGTGCCTGTGGGCGCCGGGCTTGCCCGCGGTGCGAACGACTCGGTTTGTCAGTTACACCGAGGTGATGCCATCGCAGGCAAGCCAGCTCCCACAGGGGAACGGAGTCAGGTCGAAAAATTGATCAGCGGGTCGACACTGGGCGTTTCACCCAGACTGGCGACAGGCTCGAACCGGAACCCGTAACGTACAGCACGGCGGCTTCACCGCGCTCCAGCGTAACTGGCTTCAGGTCGCTGACTTTCTTGTCGCCGTCATACAAGGCCAGGCTCACTTTCACCGGGTTGATTTCGCGCTCGCCGCGGCCTTTGGCAGCCACGGTCTTGACCACGTCGGTCTTGCCGTCAGCGGTTTTCAGGGCCAGGGCCTTGTCGCTGAGGTTCTGCACGCGCACCAGGGACTTCTGCTTATTCTTGAACGGTGGTTCTTCGATCAGCTGTGGCTGGCCGCTGCCGTTGTTGACCAGGGTGTAGTAGTGATCGGCGGCGAGTTTGACCGGTACGGTCTGGCTGCCCACCTTGGCGCTGTAGTCACCGCCCGGCATGAAGCTGAAATCGCTGCTCGCCAGTGGCGCGACGTCGCTCAGGTTGGTGCTGCCAACGGTGGCGCTGACTTCTTGATTGGAGGCGTTGTAGACGCGCACGAAGCTTGAACCTTTCGGTGCGACGGGGCCGTACAAGGCGGCATCACCGGCGAAGGCCGACATCGAAGCGATGCTCATGCCAGCGGCGAGGGCCAAGGTTTTGGCGAGACGACGAGGAGTTGTAGTGAAAGTCATGTGAGTTACCTCTCTTTCAGTTTTGCGCCCGGTCGGGCGTCTCGGATTTTTGATGTTTAACTGGGGTGTTCTGTGCCATGTCTTGTTGGCGCGTACCGGCTTGTTTAAGTTGCGCAACCCACTTGGGGTCGGCATCGCCGATTTCGTTGTTCACGGGCAGATAACGTTCAGGAAACTCCCAGATCAGCACCTGTGGCGGGCTGTTCTTGAAGTCATCGCTTTTGAGGTAGCTGAGCATCGGCAGGATCGGGCCATGGCCGTCTTCGGCGTAGCTGACTACGTCGCTGCCCAGGGCTTGCTTAAGGGCACCGACGAAGTTCCAGTTGGGGTTGGCGCTGTAGCTGGTGCCTACCAGTGCCACCGGGGTTTCGCTGTCGCTGAACAGCGCGTCGTCACCTTTGGTTTCGGCCAGGTGCGTGACGCGTTTTTCCAGCGGCTCTTTAGGTGGCATCAGGTTTTCGAACAGCGGGTCCAGGGGCAGGAACAGGCGCAGGTCGCCTTTGTGCGGCTCGGTTTTCTCAGCTTCGGTGACAAAGCGTTGTGGCTCGCCGCTCAGCGGGGTCTTTTCGGTAATCGTCTTGGCCAACTGCTTGGCGGCAATTTCAGCACCGTCCGGCGTCCAGTGAGTGTCGGTGCGCAGGAACACTTGCTTGCCAGCGAGCTTGGCCTGTTGCAGTGGGCCAAGCAGGTCGGGCGCGATGATCTTGTCGGCGGCGACACGGGCGTGGAAGTCCTGGTACAGATTGGCGTGGATGCTGGCGGGTTTCACCTCACCCAGGTGTTCCGGGTACAGGCGCACCTTGGCCGGCACGATCGCCATCACCAGTTGAATGCCCTGCGCCTTAAGCTTCTGGCGTACGCCTTCGACCAGCGCGTAGTTGCCTTCAAGGTTCTGGTCTTCGTTGACGGTGGGGTTGAACTCCTCGTCGCTGTACAACCAGTGATCGCGACCCAGTACCACGCCAGGGCGACCTTCATTGAACAGCTTATAGTCCAGCGCTGCCCACAGGTTGGTGCCCAGGCGTTTGATCGGGAACTCTTCGTCGTAGTGCGTCTCGACAGCCTTGGTCCAACGGCCGTTGAGCACGGTCGCGTCGGCATTGGTGCTGAATCCGAAGAAACTGCGCAGCGACCAGGCACCCAGGGCCAGCAGCAGCACCAGGAACAGGCCGATATAGAGGACGCGTAATGAACGGGTCATGGTCGGCTCCCTCAGAATTGGAAGTAAAGGAACGGCGAGAAACTCTGCGCCGACAATTTGAGAATCGACGCCACGAACAACAGCAGCACCGCAGCGCGCATGGCGTAGCGTGGCCAGTCAGCGGTCCAGTAGGCCGGTTGCACGGCGGCATCTTGGCCCACGGTGAAACCGGGCTCGTGGATGCTGCCAGGGTTGTCGCCCGGTACGGCCTTGATCAGGCTCGGGTCGGCTGGCTTGGTCTTCTCGGCAGGGCGATTTGTGTAGAAGTCGCGCAGGCCAAAAAACGCCAGGGTTGCATAGGCCACCACCAGAGTTGCCACTTGCAGGCCGGTGAGGTTGGCGCGGTTGAGTTCCGACAGCGACCACTCGCCAAAGCTGAACATCGCACCGTACATGCGGCCGGCGACGTGCAGGTTCTCGGCGCGGAAGATCACCCAGCCCATTACCACCAGCAGGAAGGTAAAGGCCCACCGCACGGGGTTGAAGCTGCGCGGCGAGGTGTTGAGGCCGATGGCTTTTTCAATCGCCAGCCACATGCCGTGCCAGGCGCCCCACACGATGTAGGTGATGTTCGCACCGTGCCACAGGCCACCGAGCAACATGGTCAGGAACAGGTTGCGGTAGGTGGTCAGCGTGCCTTTACGGTTGCCGCCCAGGGTGATGTACAGGTAGTCACGCAGCCAGGTGGAGAGGCTGATGTGCCAGCGACGCCAGAACTCGGTGATCGACTGGCTGATGTACGGCTGCTTGAAGTTTTCCATGAAGCGGAAACCCATCATCAAGCCCAAACCAATCGCCATGTCGCTGTAGCCGGAGAAGTCGAAGTACAGCTGTGCGGTGTAGGCCAGCGCGCCGAGCCAGGCATCGCCCGTTGTCGGGTTTTGCAGGGCGAAGCAATGATCGGCCACCACCGCCAGGGTGTCGGCGATGAAGACCTTCTTGATGAAACCCTGCATGAACCGCGTGCAGCCCTCGGAGAACTTGTCGAGGGTGTGGGTGCGGTTGTTGAACTGGTCGGCCAGGTCGCGAAAGCGCAACACAGGGCCGGCAATCAAGTGCGGGAAGATCGCCACGAACGCTGCAAAGTCGATGAGGTTGCGCGTGGCCGGGGTGTCGCCGCGATACACGTCGATGATGTAGCTGATGGACTCGAAGATGTAGAACGAGATACCGATCGGCAACAACACGTGGGTCAGGATAAACGGCTCCAGGCCCGCCGACTTCATCATCACATTGATGCTGTCGACGCCGAAGTTGGCGTACTTGAAGTAGCCGAGGATGCACAGGTCGACCACCACGCCCAGCAGCAGCCAGCGCTGGGCCGGCTTGGTGCGCACGCCTGCCGCACCGACCTTGAGGCCGATCCAGTAGTTCCACAGCGTCACCGCTGCGAACAGCGCCAGGAAGTCCACTCGCCACCAGGCGTAGAACACGTAGCTGGCCAGTAGCAGCAGCAGGTTGCGATAGCGTTGCCCGCTCAAGTAATACAAACCGAGAAAGATCGGCAAGAACAGAAACAGGAACACATTGGACGAGAAAACCATCCCGATCTCTCCATGTTTAACAGACAGTCAAGGGCCAGAGCCCCCCCAAACCCCCCCACGAAATTCGGGGGAGGGCGGTACAACAATCTCACTGTCGGAACTGGGTCAGTGTGGGAGCTGGCTTGCCTGCGATAGCGGTGTGTCAGACGACATCAATGTTGCATGTCATATAGCTATCGCGGGCAAGCCCGTTCCCACAGGGGACCGAGTCCGGTCAGGAACCTTTGTCGCCTTTCTCATGCGCCGGGTCGTACACCTTGGTCAGGTCGCCCCCGAGGCGGAACGTCTTGAACGGCTGCATCCCGTGTTTGCGCGCGATCACATCCGGCGCGCAGGTGTAGAGGGTGCAGAACGGCTCAAGCCAGGCATATTTCATGTCTTCCTTGAGGTCCTTCATGTCTTGCTCTTGGCCATTCTTCTGCTCGAAGATTTCCGGGTCTTTCACCCCGGCCAGCACTTTGTCGCCCAGGCGCTTGAGCGCGCTGTTGTTTTCCTGGCGCAGATCAACACCGTTGACCAGGGCAAAACTGGCGATCATTGACAGCGGCGGCAGGGCGTAGTTGTGGTACGACAAGGCGCGTTGCTGGCGTTTCAATTCGTTCGGCAAGAAGCCTTGGTCATCGACCTGGTTGACGCCGACCTTGTATTCCTTGACAGCCCAATCAAACAGGTCGCGGCGGTTGGTGGCGACCGACGTTGCCATCACCGACCAGGCGGCCCAGTAGGAGTGGTTGTTGGTTTTTTCCAGGGGCAGGTTGTCCCAGTCGCTGACTACCTGATCGGCCAGTTTGTTGAACCAGGCTTCGATCAGTTGCGATTCCTGCTGGTGGTTGGCCAGCGGGTGCGAGTCGGAGAACTTCAGGCGCACATAGGCCGAGGCCATGCTGCCCAGCGCCCACTTGCGCATGGATTTGCCGGTGTGGTTGAAGTCCTTGGACATCAATGCATCGGCCTTGGCCCACGATACCAGCCAGTTCAGGGTGCATTCGAGTTGCTCGGGGCGACCGTCGCGCATGAACTGCATCACGCGTTTGCTGGTGTCTTTTTCCAGCTTGGTGATGTCGGCAGTGCTGTCGCGGAAGGCTTTTTCGGATTGCACATTCAGCGTGGAACGCGCCTTGTCGGAGCCTTCGTACTTGCTGCGAAACTGCAACGGCCCGGTGTACGGCGTCGGCATGGTGTCGCAGTTTTTCTTGAAATCGCCAGTCTTGAACGCTTCAATCGGTGCGAAATAGCCTTGTGGTGGACGCAGGGGTGCCGCGGCGTTGACGGAGCCTGCGAACATCGCCAGGCCCAGTAACGTAGGGATCAATAACTTCTGCATAGGTAACCTCATTGCACGCTTATTTCAATGCGTTGATGCGGTTTTTTGACCGCCGCTTGGGAATACGTTGCGTGTGCAAATTTTCGCTTCGACTTTCTGCGCGGCAGCGCCTGCTTCGGGGCCCTGCACTTCCACGGCCAGCAAGTTCTGAGAGGCCCAGTCTTCATCGGTGCGCAGTTCAAAGGCGAAACGCCCGTCTGTATCGGATGTTTCGGGTTTCTCGATCTTGATGTCCTCGTGGCGACCGTTCATGTACCAGAGGGTGGCTTGCAAGGTTTTCACCGACGGGTCGGCAAAGCGGATATCAACCTGATGGTTGGCGTTGCGCAGGTCTTTGTTCGAACTGTTCACCAGCAATTCGTTCTTGCCGGGTTTCAAGGTGGTGCTCGCGGCCATCTGCGCGGTCTTGCCTTCGCAGCCGTTATCGAGCAGGGACATCATCTGGCGATAGATGGTCTCCTGGTCGAGGCGATACAGCGGCGAGAACTCCCAGATCAGAATCTTTGGCGGCGACTTCTGGAATTCGTCGCTGCCCAGGTACTGGAGCATCGAGCCTTCAAGACCACCACCGGGGAAGGCGACGTTGAGGATATCGGCGCCGATTTCCTGTTGCAGGAAACCGGCGAAGTTGTAGTTCTTGCCGCTGTGACTGGTGCCCACCAGGGTGATCTGCGGGTTGCTCGAATCGCCGAACAGGTCGCCGTCACCGGCTTCGCCCTTCGGCTCGGTGGTGAACTGGTCCATGTACTGGATCGCGTAGCTGGTGCCGCACAGTTGCCCGGCCATGTTATGCAGGGTGCCGGTCTTGCCCATGCGCCCGGAGCGCTTGGTTTCGAATTCGCGCTTGGGAATATCGGCGAATTCAGGCATGGCACGCACTTTGGCGCCGACGATTTTCGCGGTGCGCTGGGCGCCGTACGGGGTCCAGTGCTGGTCGCCACGGAAGTAGAAATCGTGGGCCGGCAGCTCATCCGGCAGTTGCTCGTTGGTCAACGGCGACAGGTCCGGCACCACGTAGCCCATCTTGGCGAAACGGCCAAGCATGGTCTTGTAGTTGGCCAATGCCTTGTCGAAATCGAACTTGGCTTTTTCCTCGGGGTTGAGCTTGTTGCGGTTTACCAGGCCACGGGTCGGCTGGTAGACCACCACCAGTTCCACACCCTTGGACTTGAACGCGTCATGCAGTTGTTGCATGCGCTTGTAGCCGGACGGGGTGGTGTCGAACTCGGTACGCAGATCTTCCTGAGTACGGAACAGCCAGTCGCCCTGGGCTTGTACCAGGGTGGTGAAGTTCTGCTGATAACGTGTGGTGTAGTTGCGCGCATCATGGGCGGCCGGGCACAGGCTGCAGCACGGCTCGGCGGTGAAGGTCGGCGCCTTGATTTCGTCGGCGCGCACGCCCTGGCTGGCCGCGAGCAGGCCGAGGGTCAGACCCGAGAGGCTCAGCAGTTTGATCATGTGTGGGTGCATAAGGGTCATCCTCAGTCCTGCATTTCGGTCTGGCGTTCGACAGGGTCGATCAGCACGGCTTTCTGCTGGCGTACCAGCAGGTCGAGAATCTCTTCCTGGCGATCGCCAAGCACACCGGAAAAGCTGATGCCGCTGGATTTGGTCGGCGCCAGCATCGACACGCGGTACAGCTCGATGCTCAACGGCGAGTCGATGGACAGCGGCCCGCTGCCGTTACCCGCCAGTTCACCGCCGACCACGATCAGCGAGACCTTGGCGTCGAACGGGTCGAGGGCGATGTCGCGGTCGGTGTCGGTCAAATCCTTGATGTGGCCGTAGACGCCGGTCAGGCCGTTGGCCATGGCAGTGTTTTCGTACAGCTTGATGTTCACGCTGTTACGCACGCGGATACCGTGGCGACGGTTGGCAATCACTTTGTTGCCCCACAACAGGTTGTCGCCGCTCTCATAGAGGGTGATGCCGTCGGTGTGGTTACGGTAGATCTCGTTGTCGGCGATCAGGTTGTTCACGCTGTTACGGTCGATCACCAAGCCTGAAAGTTTGTTGTCGTAGCTGCGGTTGTTGAAGATGAAGCTGTCGTTCACTTCACGGGAAATGATGATGCCGTGTTTCTTCTTGGTGCCGTAGACGGTGTTGTCCGCGATGATCAGGCCATGGGAACGGTCGTGGGGGTCAATGCCGTAGACGATGTTGTCTTTGTAGGTATTGCCCTTGATCACGAAGCCCGTGGTCTCGTAGCAGTAGAAGCCGTACCACATGTCCGAGAACTCGGAATCAATGATCCAACCGGTCGGCTCAGGACGCTTGAGCACCTTGGCCATGTTAGGCGTGTACTGGGAAATACTCACCCCGTACGACTTACTGTTGGCGTAGCCGAAGCTGGCCATCTTGGTATTGGAGATGTACGTCTCGGTGCCGCCCCAAGCCAGCAGGAACGGGCGAAATTCCTTGGCCGACCTGAACAGCGCCGGGCCGTTTGCTTTTTCGCTCCAGCCGGTGACTTTAGTGTCACTCACAAACAGCTGGCCATCGTTGATCAGGAACGAACCGGCGTCCTGGGACAAACGCAATTCCTGGGTTTTCTTGTCGATTTCCAGGATGCCTTTGCGCCCGACCACGATCGGCAACTTGGCCAGGAACACGCCCGGCGAAGTTTCGCTCAGGTACTGCTTGGGCACCTTGCCCAGCAGGTCCTTGAGGTTCATGTAGCCGTCATCGACAAAGATCGCCTGGGGAATGCCGTGCTGGCGCACCACCCATTCGGCCATCTTGTTGTCACCGCCAATGAAGTCCTTGAGGGCGTCTTCCTGCATCATGCGACGGATGCTGATCTTGCCCGCTTTGCCACGCACGATCTTCTTTTGCATCGCAGCAGCGGTGTATCCCGACAGGTCCGGCAGCGCCGGCTTGGCCATTTCCAGCGGCGCGGTCGGCGGGCTGGAAATAGTGTAAGTCTTGGCCTGTTGCAGTTCTTTGGCGATGGTCGGCGCCTTGACCTGCTGCGCGGTATCGGCGAAGGCTGTGGCGCTGGCCATCAGCATCGCGGTCACCAGCAAGCGTTTAGGAATCATTGCGCAGGCTCCCATCAGAACTTCCAAATCACGTCGACAAAGGCGCGATGCATGTACGAGTCAACCTGGCTGCCGTAGGCGTCACCGGGCTTGAACACACCAGCACGCAAACGCACCAGCGCAGACGGCTCATCAATCGACTGGCTGAGCGCGGCCGGCAGCAAGCCGGTCTTGAAGTACTTGGTAACGACCAGGTCCATCTCCTGGCCCAGGTCTTTCTTGCCGTCTTCAAGCGGCAGGGAAGTGCTGGACAGGATCGCGCCGGTCACGTCGTCGGTGTTGTTCTGCACGGCATCGATGCCGTTGCTGCCCACCGGCTTGTTGCCGTCGACACGCCAGAATTTGTGGTACACCAAACTGGCGTCGTAGTCCTCGCGCAACTGCCAGGAACCGAAGAGACTCATGGACTGCATGTTGTTCATTTCGCCACGGAAGGCTTCGCCGAAGCGGTGCACGCGGGACTGGGTGCCGGTCCAGTTCGAACGGTTGCTTTGCAGGCCGTTCTGTTCGTATTCGGCGCTGGCGCGGGCGTAGGCAGCACCCACTTGCCACTGCGGGTCGAGGCGCAGGCGGATACCCAAGTCGGTGGCCCAACCATTCACGTCGTCGCTGCGCTTGGCCTGGTCGGGACGGGTGCCGTCGGCCTTCAAAGCGTTGACCGTGTCACGGTCGCCCTGCATGCCGGTAATGCTCGCCCAATAGTTGACGGTGTTGGTGTTGCGCCAGTTGTACGCGTCGCTGTTGGCTTCGATGCCGAGCCAGGTCAGGTCGCCGTTCTCGCGCTTGTCCAGCGAGTCGGTCGGTTGGCCCGGTTCCGGGTAATCGAGCTTACCGTTGTCATGGGTGTGGTGGCCGCGCAGGCCGATCCATTGGCCCGGCGTCCACTGGTAGGACGCGTCGGCGTACAAGTGCTGACGGTCCTTGTCCTTCGGCGACAGTTCCTTGAGGTCGGTGCGGTATTCGCTGAAGCGTTCGGCAACGCCGACATTGGCCTTGAGCAGGGTGGTGTCGAAGGTCCAGTTCAGCGCTTCGATGTTGGTGTCACGCCATTGGCCGTCGTCATTGCGCAGGCGTTGACGACCCAGCTTGAGGATCTCGCCGGGGTAAGGCGTGAAGCCGCTGTAGCCGACCCAGAACTCGCGCATGGCCAGGTAGTTTTTCTTGGCCTTACGGTCGTTGTTGGTGGTTTGCTGGTTCTGGTCATCGGCCGACTGTTGCAGCGTATCAGTCTCGATGATGTCGCTGGACACCACAGCCTGGCCCATGGCGTAGGCGCTCCACGCACCGCTTTCGCCGTAGATCCAAGGACGCAGGTCGAGGCCGACGCCGTTGACGTCGCCGCCTTTCTGGGTGCCGAGATCGCGGTCATCTTCGGACTGCGCGGTGGCTTTGACTTCCAGGCCGAAGTTCTTGGCTTCGGTCAGCGCGGCCAGGGTCGGGCACGACCACAGCAGGGCGAAGGTCAGGCCGATGCCGGCTTTGACGAATGGGTTGAGCTTCATAGGGATTCCTCGCCGTCTTCTTCTTGCAGGGCGTGCAGTTGCAGCGTGCTCTGGGCCAGGGTGCCGCGTGCGGCCAGTTCCTGTTGCACCAGGCGTTGGCCTTGAGCGCGTTGCTCAGGCGTCAGCGGCGCTTCCAGCTGCGTGGCCAAGTCATTGGCCTCTGGTGTGCCCTGGGCTTTAGCCAATTGGCTGAAGACATAGGCATTCAGTGGGTCGGGCTTGGTGCCCTTGCCTTGAGAAAACAATTGGGCGATGGCGTAGTCGGCACTCTTCTGGCCGTTGCGCGCTGCCGTCAGCAAGTGGTCCAGCGCTTTTTGCGAGTAGACCTTGCCCAGGTAGCCACGGCGGTAGATCTGGCCGAGGTAGTAATCGGCAGCCACTTCGCGGCCTAAGGCGTTCTGAAAGTGTGCTTCGGCCGCCTTGGCGTCTGCCGGCACCCACTTGCCTTCGTAGTAGAGCTTGCCCAGCAACAGCTCGGCGCGCGGCTGATCGGCGGCGCGGCCGTTGTCCAGGTACTTCATCATCTGGTCGACGTCGCCGAGTTCCGGGAAGTCGTAGAGCAGTTGCGCCAGGCTGACCCAGGAAGCCGGGTAGCCAGGCGCGATTTTTTCCAGCAGCGCCTGGGCAGTTTTCTCGTCGGTCTTGCCCAGCGAAGCATCACCCAATACGCGAGCAACACTGTCGATGCGTTGTGCGGTGACGGTGCCACGGCTGTAGCCCGCTTCCATTTGCTTGAGGAGCTCGGCCTGTTTTTCGGGCTCGGCTTTTTTCTGGTAAACCGTGGCCAGCTCGACGTAGCAGATGTCGGTGGTGTTGAGCGCGGCTTTACAAATGCGCTCCACATCATCCAGATGCTGGTCGTAGGTATCCTGGGTGCGATACAGCAGCACCTGGGCCAAGCCGGCTTCCGGATACCCCGCTGCTTGCCACTTGCTGATCTGCTGCTGGGCGTTCACGTTCGCAAAGCTGTGCGGGTATTGCAGGTACAGCATCGCCAGCGGGATTAACGTGTTGCCTTCGCCATTGGCGAAGGCTTTTTTCAGCAGGCCTTCGGCTTCATGGTGCTCGGCTTCGGTGGAGCCGGGCTTGGCCACCAGCAGGCGACCGAGACGAGCCTGGGCACGGGACGAGGTGCCCGCCGCCGCACGGTAAGTGGCTTCAGCCTGTTTGATTTGCGCCGGATCGCGAGTGCCTACCTGGATATCGGCCAGGCCCACTTGGGCCTCGCTGTAACCCAGGTCTGCCAGTTGCTGGTAATTCTGCTGCGCGGTGACGGTGTCGCCACGCTTGAGCGCTTCATTGGCCAGGCGTTGGTCGGGCAGGCCGGCGCAACCGGCGAGGCTGACGGCCAGAGCCAGAGCGCAATACACAGCGGCCGAATGAGATCTGCTCTGTGTGGGAGCTGGCTTGCCTGCGATGCGGGCACCTCGGTGTTGCAGGTGTACCGAGTCGATGCAATCGCGGGCAAACCCGGCTCCCACAGGGGGCTGTGCTGTTCTTGAAATTGGCTTCACAGGCATGTCCTCGCTTACAGACCGTGAGCCATGGCTTTATCGATCAGCCAGTTCAGTGATGGGCCACGGTCGCTGGTCACTTCGACCGGGCGGCCGGCGTAAGTGCTGTCCAGCGGCGCGTCAGGCTTGATCTGCACGCGGATGTCGGAGGACAGGTCGGCACTGTTCAGGCTGGTGCTGCTGACGATGGTGCCAGTGCGCAGTTGTTCTTCGTCGGCCACCTGGAAGCTCACCGGTGTACCTGGGCGAACGTCACCAAACTGGCGATAGGTGAAGCGCGCTTCAACGTTGGCTTGGGCGCCGCGCGGTACCAGTTGGAAGATCACATCGCCTTTGCTGGCGTACTGACCGTCGGCGACCATTTGCTGGGCAACGATGCAGTCGCATGGCGAAGTCAGGGTGCCGGTCATTTGCTTGCCGAACAGCTCCTCAACCTTGGCCGGTTGCAGTTGGTCTTCATCCAGATGGCCCTTGAGCACATCCAGCATGCTGGTGCTGAAGGTGGCCAGTGGTGCACCTTTGGCCGCGATCGCATCACCCTTGAGCAGGCTTTGCACGGTGCCGTCGCGTGGCATGGTCACGTTCATGCCAGGCACGCTGACAATGCCGGCCTGGGCGTGGCTGACGAAGTACATGCCGTAGACCGACTTGAACACAAAGCCGAACGCGGCCAGACCCACCAGGAAGATTGCCAGGCTGAACGTCACGGCGCGCAAGCGACCGAAGGCGCTCATGTTGCTGCCACTGTCCTTGACCTTGCGCGCCTTGGTGAAGTTGTCACGCTGCAGGGTCGCGAGCACGTCGCCCATGGTCACGATGTCACCGGACAAGTGCGAGGTGATCAGGTGGCGCAGGGTGGAAATATCCTGGGCATCGAGGTTCTGGAACTGGCAACCGGTGCGGCCGGTCTGGCGGTCGTAGGAGCGAATCTGCAGCTCCACGTCCATGGCCAGGCCGAGGTTGTCGATGACGAATTGCAGGCGCCCCTTGTGCACTTCACCGATGGTCAGCGGCTGCGTCGCTGTGAACGAGAGGCCGCCGGCGGACAGGTCGTGCACGCGTGCTTCGGTCGGCGTGCGGTCGGTGTTGAAAAAGCGCAGCTTGGCCGGGATTTTGACACGGGCGTGCTGGCGCTGGGCTTCGGATTCGTGGACTACGTTGGCGTTTACTGGACTGTTCATCAGGGCATTTCCTAGAGTTAATTCAGGCTTGGCAGGGTCAGACCATCATCAGCAACACGGCAACGAAGATGCTGCCGGCGGAGAAGGTCATGGTCCGAGACGACCAGGTGTTGAACCAACGTTGAAAGCTGGCCAAATCGCGGGTCAGTTTGGTGTCCTGGCGGGTCCAGGACTGTTGATCAAGGCGGAAGAACACGTAGATCTTCACCAGTGCGCCCATGATCTGGTTGTAATAGAGAATCACCGGGTAGGCCGGGCCGATCTTGTGGCCGGAGCACGACAGCAGCAGGGTCAGGATCAGGCGGGTGATGCCGATCCACAGCAGGTACGCAAGGATGAACGCGCCGCCGTATTTGAAGGTGGCGATGATCGCCACGGTCAGGCCGAGCAGGGACGTCCACATCGACACGCGCTGGTCGAACAGCACCACGCTGGTGAACAAGCCCAGCCGACGCACACCCAGGCCCAGGGCACGGGAGTTCTGGCGCAGGTTGTTGCCGTACCAGCGGAACATCAGCTTGCGGCTGGCCTTGATGAAGCTTTTTTCCGGCGGATGTTCCACGGTATTGATCGCGGCGTCCGGCACGTAGAACGTGTCGTAACCCAGGCGCATCAGGCTGAACCAGCTGGACTTGTCGTCGCCGGTCAGGAACTTGAAGCGGCCCAGGCGCCAGTGTTGCAGCGAGTCGCTTTCCACATCGGCGATAAAGCCCGGGTCGGTCACTACGCTGGCACGGAACACCGACATACGACCGGTCATGGTCAGTACGCGCTTGGACAGGGCCATGGAGCACATGTTGATGTGGCGTTGGGCGAAGCGCAGTTTGTGCCACTCGCTCATGATGTAGCCGCCGCGCACTTCGCAGAACTCGTTGGTGGTCAGGCCGCCGACATTGCCGAACAGCTGGAACCACGGCACGGTCTTGCGCACGACGCCTTCGGCGAGCACGGTGTCGCCATCGATCACCGCAACCACTGCACGGTCATCCGGCAGGTGGCGGGAGATGGCGCGGAAACCAAAGGCCAGGCCGTCGCGTTTGCCGGTACCGGCGATCCGCACGAAGTCGAGCTTGACGTGCTCCGGTGGGTTCATGCGTTCCCACAAACTCTTCACCAGCAACTCGTCGGACATTTCCACCAGTGAGCAGACCACGGTCGTAGGGAAGCCGCATTCGATGGCTTCGCGAATCACCGAGCTGTAGACCTGGGCAGTGGTCAGCGCATCGATACGGAAGCTGGTGACCATCAGGAACACATGGGAGGGGTCGGCGGCCTTGCCCAGCTTGCGCACTTTACGGCGCAGGTGTGGGTAGACCACGTACAGGAACAGCATGCCGCGAAAGAAATGCGTAGCACCCATCGAGTAGCGCCAGATACCAACGGCGCCAATCAGGAAAATAAAATTCTTCGACTCAGAGTCGAACGTACTCGCCGGCAGCAGCAGGGCGAGTCCCAGCAGCAGGCTCAGGAAGAACAGCCAGCCGGCGGATTGGAGCAGTACGTGTTTTAACTTGGACATGAGCGTCATCCGAAGGTGAAGAAGGCTCCAGGCTGCAAGCGCTGGGGATTGGTACGCTTGCAGCCCGGAACTTGCCGTTGCTGTTACCAGCAAATGCCTTCGGTACGGCCGGTTACGCTGGTGGCTTTGGACATGAAGCCCACCAGGTCAACCACTTGCTTGCCGTGCGGGGCGTTCTGCGCCAGGGCACGGAACTTCTCATCGCGGTTGCCCAGGATGATCACGTCGGAGTTGTTGATCACGTCGTCGAAGTCCGAGTTGAGCAGGGACGACACGTGCGGGATCTTGCCTTCGATGTAGTCTTTGTTCGCGCCGTGGACACGGGCGTACTCGACGTTGCTGTCGTAGATGCTCAGGTCATAACCCTTGCCGATCAGCATTTCGGCCAGCTCTACCAGCGGGCTCTCGCGCAGGTCATCGGTGCCGGCCTTGAAGCTCAGGCCCAGCAGCGCGACTTTGCGTTTGTCGTGGCTGGAAACGATGTCGAAGGCGTTCTGCACCTGAGACTCGTTGCTGCGCATCAGCGAGTTGAGCAGCGGCGCTTCCACGTCAAGGGTGCTGGCGCGGTAGGTGAGGGCGCGCACGTCTTTTGGCAGGCACGAACCGCCGAAGGCGAAGCCTGGGCGCATGTAGTACTGGGACAGGTTGAGGGTCTTGTCCTGGCACACCACTTCCATCACTTCGCGACCGTCGACGCCAACAGCCTTGGCAATGTTGCCGATCTCGTTGGCGAAGGTCACTTTGGCAGCGTGCCACACGTTGCAGGTGTACTTGATCATCTCGGCAACGGCGATGTCCTTGCGGATGATCGGCGCGTCGAGTTCTTCGTACAGCGACTGCAGGACATCGCCGGAGGCTTTGTCGAATTCGCCGATCACGGTCATCGGTGGCAGGTCGTAGTCAGCGATGGCGGTGGATTCACGCAGGAATTCCGGGTTAACCGCAACGCCGAAGTCCACACCGGCTTTTTTGCCAGAGCAGTCTTCGAGGATCGGGATCACCACGTTGGCTACGGTGCCTGGCAAGACGGTGCTACGCACGACCACAGTGTGGCGGGTGGCTTTGTCACGCAGGACCAGGCCGATCTCGCGGCATACCGCTTCGATGTAGTCGAGTTCCAGGTCGCCGTTCTTCTTGCTCGGCGTGCCGACGCAAATCATCGACAGGTCGGTATCGCGGATGGCTTCGGCGAAGTTGGTCGTGCCGCGCAGCCGGCCGGTTTCAATACCCTGGCTCAACAGTTCGCCCAGGCCTGGCTCAACAATCGGCGATTTGCCAGCGTTGATCAGGTCGATCTTATCCTTGGAGATATCTACGCCGACCACTTCGTGGCCACGTGCAGACAGGCAACCGGCACAGACTGCGCCAACGTAACCCAAACCAAATATGCTGATGCGCATCGCATTTACCTCATGTGTCATTGAAGACGGTGTTAATCATGCCAATAATTGGCCGGAGTTCATGTTTGCAAGCGTCACTGATGCCGCGAAAGTTGGGCGAATAGACGCCGACTTATCGCGTACAGGCATGTTAAATAGTGAGTGACTAACTATTGCACTCAAGTTGTGCGCAACGTGGCCTTATTGTTGGGGCCTGCCCTGAAATGCAGCCAGCCTTCCTGGGAGAAGGGCGTGGCGCCAGTGCCACAAGATTTTGATATGGGTTTTTTAACCTTAAATATCAATATCTTGGGTTGTGTCACTGACCCATTAGGGTAAGCACAGCCTTGGCCTCATAGTTCGTGGCAAATCATCCTTGTCGCCGCTCCTAACTAAGCATTTATAAAGTGACCACTCAGTCAAAGTTTAATGTGACAACTTCGATACTCTCCATTGGTCGCCATGTAAGTCATCTCCTACAGAAACAGAGAATTTCGTTACCGGTGGTATGAGCCGTGCGTGTTGACGAAGTTCCGGGCCGCTCATCCTGTTTCCCGAAATTTCTTGAAATGTTAGGCAGGATGGCACTAGTACTATATTGATAGCACTTGCTATTTGGGCCAGTAGTTGTGGGGAGTTGGCGCGCAGAGATAGTTTTGTGCCATCACGCTTTTAAAAAAGTGGTGCCACTACGAAAAAAAAAGACGGATGTCGAGTGAAAGAATTGTTAGACATGCTTCAGGATGTTTTTTGACGCCAAAAATATGACGATCTGGCGTTGGAGTGCGCACGCAAAGGTGGGAGCTGGCTTGCCTGCGATAGCGGTCTATCAGTAACAGATGTACCGACTGATCCACCGCTATCGCAGGCAAGTCGAATCGTCGCACCGCAGCTCCCACATTTGGAGATCAGCGCGTTTGAGGGGGGGGGAGGGCTTTATTCCGGTGCATGATCGCGCAAGAACACCAGGTTGTCCGGCTTCGACTGCTCTGCATTGAAGCGATACCCCTGCACATCAAACGCTTTGAGCTTTTCCGGGTCGTTGATGCGTTCTTCGATCACAAAGCGGCTCATCATGCCCCGTGCCTTCTTGGCGTAGAAGCTGATGATCTTGTACTGGCCGTTCTTCAGGTCCTTGAACTCGGTGTTGATGATCCGCGCGTTCAGGGCCGTGCGCTTGACCGCCGAGAAGTACTCGTTCGAGGCCAGGTTGAGCAGCACGTCATCACCTTGTTCGGCCAGCGCTTGATTGAGCCATTCGCTGATGCGCGTGCCCCAGAAGGCGTACAGGTCCTTGCCACGGGCGTTGGGCAGTTTGGTGCCCATTTCCAGGCGGTACGGCATCATCAGGTCCAACGGGCGCAACAGGCCATAGAGGCCCGAGAGCATGCGCAGGTGGTCCTGGGCGTAGGTGAAATCGGCATCGCTGAAGGTGTCGGCATTCAGGCCGGTGTAGACATCACCCTTGAACGCTAGCAGTGCCTGTTTGGCGTTGGCGTGGGTGAACGCTGGGGTCCAGCTGCCGAAACGGGCAGCGTTGAGGCCGCCGATCTTGTCGGATACATGCATCAATTCGCTGATTTGCGCCGGGCTGAGGGTGCGCAATTGCTCGATCAGTGCCTGGGAGTGGTCCAGGTACTGCGGCTGGGTGAAGCGCTGGGTCACGGGCGCGGTCTCGAAATCGAGGGTCTTGGCGGGGGAAATCACCATCAGCATGAAGTTGGCTCCTGGAATCGTGGGAGGGATTCTAGGGGCTTGAGCGTTTTGACTCCACCTATGATGGCGATAGGCGCGATCCGCTATGATGGCCGACGACTCTGGAGAGGGAGACCCTGTGTGCGAATAGCGCTTTTATTGTCGGTATGCCTGCTGTGCCTGAATGCCCAGGCGGCGCCCGTGGATGTGGCCAGCCTGGACCGTGGCACCTGGCCCGAAAAACTCGGCAGCCCGGCGCTGTTCGACGTCGCCTCGCGCGCGGAAATCCTGATGTTCGCCCATAGCCTGTTGGCCAGCGAGAATCATGATGAAAGCACGCTCAAACAGCGGCTGGGCCTGAAAATCATCAACCTGTCCGCCATCGATGACCTGCGTCGTCAGCTCTGGCAGCGCCTGTTCGAAAACTACACCTTCGCCCAGCAGAGTTGCGAGGAAGATGCCTCGTTCTGCTACCTGGTGGAAAGCATGGACGACCTGCGCGAGCAGGCCGGCAAGTTCGAGGTCAGCAGCGATTCCTTCTATATAGGCTGGGCCGGCCCCAGTCATAGCTTCCATGAACGGTACCTGGATGAGCTGCTGCGCAAGGCTGCGCTGTTTCCACAGATAAGCAGCGAAATCGCGCGGTTTGGTGACCATGAGCGTAATGGCGATGAATTCAACGACCGGCTGTTCCTGCTGACCTTCGACGGCGGCCCGGCCCCGGTCAGCGGCAATACCGACTGGCTCACCGACTACCTGCGCAAGCAAAAGATGAACGCCACGTTCTTTGTCCTCGGCAGCAGCCTGCAAACCCGGGTGGAGCGCAGTTCCGTTGCTGATGTGCAGGCGCTGTACCAGGGCCAGTGCGTGGGCACCCAGGGTTGGCAGTACCGTTCCCACAGTCATTGGGTGGATTGGCAGAGCTCAATCACCCGCAGTGCCTCACTGGCGCAAAACCTGATGCCGGAAAACTACGTGCCTCTCTTCCGTCCGCCCTACGGCCAGCGTCGCGCCGACAGCCAGGGTTTCTTTCAAGCCCAAGGCTTGCAGGTGGCATTGTGGGACATCGATTCCCAGGACGAGCCTGGCAAGCTCAAGGCCGATGAGTCGGCGCAACGGGTGCTGACATTGATGCTGCTGTGGCGCAAAGGTGTGATTGTGTTTCACGACACCCAGGACAAGGCGCGGGTTGCTTTACCCATCCTGCTACAGGCAACGGCACAGAGTGGTCTGGGTTGGCAGGACTGCCGAGAGGCGTTTCGCTGAAGTGCCCGGCCCTGTTGGGTGTGAGGCATTTTTGGGGTGATTTTGTACGGTATTTCGATGCAGGCCGACTTCCGACTTTAACGGGGTACCTGGAGCTCGGCTAGTGCTATTCGTCATCCTGAAAAATAAACTTCAAAAAAGCGTCAAAGTGCTTTTTCCTGTCATGGGTTTTGCGGTATTACGAAGTCAGATCGCCGAAACCTGCAACACAGGTGGCGTCTTACAAGACTCCTCATGTGGGCACTGCGCTTGACGTCACTCAGGTGCAGTCGGTGGTCGAATCGAGGCGCAGCACCGCCCAGGTATTGCGTCGACTGGCTCCCACAAAGGTGACCGAGTATGGATGATCATGGACGTAACCCTTCTTCCGACCAGCCAATCCTTTATGTGCTTGATACCAACGTACTGATCCACGATCCGAACGCACTGCTTAACTTCGAAGAACACCACGTCGCCATCCCGATGATCGTGCTTGAGGAACTCGACAAACTCAAAAGCGGGCCCCACAGCGTTGCCGCCGAATGCCGCCAGGCCATCCGTCTGATCGACAAGACACTGGGCGAAGCATCGCCGGAGGATGTTGAAGTCGGCGTACCAATCCAGCGTGGCAAAAGCGGGCCCAAGGGCTTGCTGTCGATTCTGATGAGCAAGCGCAGCGAGCCCAACAGCCTGCTGCCGGAAAATCTGAACGACAATAAAATCATCAACCAATTGATCGACCTGCACGCCCGCGACAAGAACCTGCGCGTGGTGCTGGTGACCAAAGACATCAATATGCGCCTCAAGGCACGCGCGTGTGGGATCGCTGCCGAGGACTACAGCACTGACCAACTGGTCGACGACGTGTCGATGTTGTCGCGTGGCTATCACACGGTGACCGGCTCCTTCTGGGACCTCGTCAGCAAGGTCGAAACCCGACAGGACCATGGCCGCACCTGGCATCAGGTACAACTGATCGACAACCTGCCGGCGGTACACATCAATGAATTCATCATCGACGAACAGGGCTTTGTCGGCTGGATCAAAGAAATCCAGGTCGACAAGCTGCTGATTCTCGACCTGCATCAGGAGCCCCTGTTGCATCAGGAGGCCTGGGGCCTGAAACCGCGCGATATCTACCAGAGCCTGGCGCTGTACGCGCTGCTCGACCCGGACATCCACCTGGTCAACCTGACGGGTGCTGCCGGTTCCGGTAAAACCATCCTTGCCTTGGCTGCCGCCATCGAGCAGACCATGGTGACCAAGCGCTATCGCCGCATCATCGCCACCCGCAGCGTGCAGGGCCTGGACCAGGAAATCGGTTTCCTGCCCGGCACCGAGGCGGAAAAAATGGAACCGTGGCTAGGGGCGATCACCGACAACCTCGAAGCCTTGCACATGGATGACGAAAACACCCATGGCAGCGTCGACTACATCCTCAGCAAAGTGCCGTTGCAGTTCAAATCCCTCAACTACATCCGAGGTCGCAGCTTCCAGCAGAGCCTGATTTTGATCGATGAATGCCAGAACCTGACCCCACACCAGATGAAAACCATCATCACCCGTGCCGGCGCCGGTTCCAAAGTGGTGTGCCTGGGCAACCTGGCGCAGATCGACACCCCTTACCTGTCTGCGACCAGCTCCGGGCTGACGTACCTGACGGAACGCTTCAAAGACTTCCCGAACGGCGTGCACATTGCGCTGCAGGGTGTTCCACGTTCGATCCTGGCTGAATACGCAGAGTCGCATCTCTGAGTAGCAAGCTTTAAGCTACAAGCTGCAAGTTGGTCCAGTGAGCTTTTCACTTGCCGCTTGCCGCTTGTAGCTTTTTTGCTGCCTCAAGGAGGCCTCGTGCTAACTCATCTCGATTCCCAAGGTCGCGCCCATATGGTCGACGTCACCGACAAGTCCGTGACGTTCCGTGAGGCGGTGGCCGAAGCGCGCGTGCGCATGTTGCCCGAGACCCTGAAAATGATTGTCGACGGCGCCCATCCCAAGGGCGACGTGTTTGCCGTGGCCCGCATTGCCGGAATCCAGGCCGCGAAAAAAACCAGTGACCTGATCCCTCTGTGCCACCCGTTGATGTTGACGGGCGTCAAGGTTGAATTGAGCGCCGACGGCGCAGACGCGGTGCATATCTTGGCGCGCTGCAAACTCTCCGGCCAGACCGGCGTGGAGATGGAAGCGTTGACCGCCGCCAGCGTCGCGGCATTGACCATCTACGACATGTGCAAGGCCGCGGATCGCGGCATGACCATCGAAAGCATTCGCCTGCTGGAAAAGCTTGGCGGTAAAAGTGGGCACTTCAAGGCGGACCAGCCATGAGCATCAACGTACTGTTTTTTGCGCGTTACAGCGAAGCGGTTGGCCTGGACTCCTTGGAAATGGAAGGCGACTTCGCCACCGTCGATGCGGTGCGCCAGGCGTTGGCCGGTGATCCGGGTTTCGAAGTGCTCAACGAAACCAGCCTGATGTGCGCGCGCAACCAGGAGTTGTGTGGTCTCGACGAGCCATTGCAAGCGGGCGACGAAGTGGCGTTCTTCCCGCCCGTGACGGGAGGCTAAGCATGGCCATTCGTGTGCAGGCCCAAGCGTTTGATTCGGGCGTCGAGGTGAATGCGATGCACGCGGCCAATGTCGGCGTGGGCGCGGTGGTGAGTTTTGTCGGCTACGTGCGCGACTTCAATGACGGCCGCGACGTGTCGGGCATGTTCCTGGAGCACTACCCCGGCATGACCGAAAAGGCCCTGGCCAAGATCGCCGTGGAAGCTGAACAGCGCTGGCCGTTGCTCAAGCTGGAAGTGCTGCACCGCATTGGCGCGCTGGAGCCGGGTGAGCCGATTGTGTTTGTTGCAGCCGCCAGTGCCCATCGCCAGGCGGCGTTTGATGCCTGTGCGTTTGTGATGGACTACCTGAAGACGCGGGCGCCGTTCTGGAAGAAGGAAAACACCCGTGAGGGGCCGCGCTGGGTAGAAGGGCGCAGTAGCGACCATGCAGCCGCTGATCGCTGGAAATAGCACGCCGAACGCAGAACAAAATGTGGGAGCGAGCAAGCCCGCTCCCACATTTTTTACTGCGTTTCAGCCTGGGGGCGTTTACGCTCAACGGCTCGCAGCAAATGCGTCGGCGGCGTCTCGCAACTGATCTTGCGCCCCAACAGCGCCTCGATTGACGGCAACTGGTACGAGTCATCCTCACCCGCAAAACTGATCGACACACCCGCCGCCCCGGCACGGCCGGTACGACCAATGCGGTGCACGTAGTCGTCGGGCACTTCCGGCAAGGTGAAGTTGATCACGTGGCTGATGCCATCAATGTGAATCCCGCGACCCGCCACGTCGGTGGCGACCAATACGCGGATCTTGCCTTCGCGGAAGCCTTCCAGCGTCTTGATGCGTTTGTGCTGCGGCACGTCGCCCGACAGTTGCGCGGCGTTCACACCATCGCGCACCAAGCGCTCTTCGATGCGGCGTACTTCGTCCTTGCGGTTGGCGAATACCATCACGCGCTCCCAACCGTTGTCGTTGACCAGGTTGTAGAGCAGCTTGTACTTGTCGGCACCGGCCACGGCGTAGATGTGCTGCTCGACGTTTTCGCTGGCGACGTTAAGCGCCTCGATCTCGACGATGGACGGGTCAGTGGTCCATTGTTTGGCGAGGTTCATCACGTCTTCGGTGAAGGTCGCGGAGAACAGCAGGGTTTGGCGCTCGGCTTTGGGCGGGGTCTGGCGGATGATCTGACGCACTTGCGGGATAAAGCCCATGTCGAGCATGCGGTCGGCTTCGTCCAGCACCATCACTTCGACCATGTCCAAGTGCACGTCGCCGCGCTGGTTGAAGTCGAGCAGGCGGCCCGGCGTGGCTACCAGGATGTCGCAGTGACGGGCTTCGAGCTGCTTGAGCTGCTTGTCGAAGTCCATGCCACCGACGAACGTCATGACGTTGAGGCCGGTGTACTTGGTCAGGTCGGCGGCGTCCTTGGCGATCTGTACCACCAGCTCCCGGGTTGGGGCGATGATCAGCGCGCGCGGTTCACCCATGTAGCGTTCTTTCGGCGGCGGCGTCTGCAGCAGTTGGGTGATGATCGAAATCAGGAACGCGGCGGTCTTGCCGGTACCGGTCTGGGCGCGGCCGATGGCGTCTTTGCCCGCCAGGGTAAAGCCCAACACCTGCGCCTGGATCGGCGTGCAGTACGGGAACCCCAGGTCCTGGATGGCGTGCATCAGTTCCGGGGCCAGTTTGAAATCGTGGAAGCGGGTCTTGCCTTCCTGGGGCTCGACGGCGAAGTCTTCGAGTTTCCAGGGGATCACGACCGGCTTTGGTGCGCGTTCGCGGCGAGGCTTGGGAGCCACTGGCGCGGGCGCGGCTGCAGCCGGTGTTGCCTGTTCAGGCGGTGTTACCTTCGGCTGGGCAATGGGTGCTGTCCGGCCGGGTTGTGCACCGTCGTTGCGGCTGCCGGTAATAGAGACAGGAGCACTGGAATCAGGCGCGAGCGGCTCAGCCTCGCTTTTGCCGAACATCTTCTTGAGTGCTTTGAGCACGGTGATCTCATTAATTGGTTAAGGAATGTACGCCGGCCAGTGTAATGCAAGAATCGGGCGCGGCGTAGTGCGTCTGTCATACGGCTACACAAACGGTGGTTTTCAGCCCAGGCGAGCAGTCAACCAGGCACCGATATCACGGATCTCCTCCGGTAACACTTCGTGGCCCATTGGGTATTCCTGCCATGTCACGGTGACACCACGGCTCTTTAAATGCTCGTAGGCGCTGCGGCCCATGGCGTTCTGCACCACTTCATCGTACTGGCCGTGCAGGCACAGCGTTGGAATGCGCTGCTGGCTGGCGGATAACGCCAGCTCATCGCCGAATGTCGGTGCGTAGGTTGAGAGGGCAATAACGCCGCCCAGTGGGCCTTCCCAATTCAGGAATGCGGTATGAAATACCACGGCGCCGCCCTGGGAAAACCCGGCGAGGAAAATCCGCGACGCGTCTATTCCGGTTCTCTTCTGCGCTTCGATCAAATCCGCGACCATTTTGGCCGACACCTCCAGCTCTTCCAGGCTGATCGAGCGGGCCGGGCTCATGGCCTTGATGTCGTACCAACTGGGCATCTCATAGCCGCCATTGATCGTTACCGGACGAGTAGGTGCCTGGGGCAAAACGAAGCGGGTCGTCAGCAAGCTTTCCTGTAACGCCTCGGCCACCGGCAGGAAGTCGTAGCGATCGGCACCCAGGCCATGCAACCAGATTACGCAGGCGTCTGCGGGCTTGGAGGGCTGAAGAATCAAGGGTTCGGTCATGTCTGCTCCATTAATGTGCGCGCGCTCCGATTAAGTGCAACGGAACGGTGCGCGACGGGTTGATCTGTTAAGAAGATGTCGCACGGTTGAATCTTTTGCTATTGACCGTGGGCTGAATCGACTCAGCCTGCACTCTGGTACGGGCCTTGCTAAGTATTCGACGATGTCAGCGCTATCTCAGGACGGTAACACTATCAGTGACTGCCGCTTGTGGGATAGCAACTGGATTGACTGCAACAACCTCATGCCGCTTGACCCTAAAAAAAGCCAACACGGGTCGATATCGCCTCATAAGGGTGCGCTGAGGTTCGAGCTCCGACACAACAAGAGCAACTGGAGGTTTGAATGAAGGTATTGAAATCCACCCTGGCCATCGTTTCCGCGGCGGCTGTACTGGGTGTCAGCGGTTTTGCCCAAGCTGGCGCCACGCTGGACGCCGTGCAGAAGAAAGGCTTTGTGCAATGTGGCGTGAGTGACGGTCTGCCGGGTTTCTCGGTACCGGATGCCAGCGGCAAGATCCTGGGGATCGACGCTGACGTGTGCCGCGCTGTGGCCGCTGCCGTTTTCGGGGACGCGACCAAGGTCAAATTCAGCCAGTTGAACGCCAAGGAGCGTTTCACCGCACTTCAATCGGGCGAAGTCGACATTCTGTCCCGTAACACCACCATGACCAGCTCCCGCGACGCCGGCATGGGCCTGAAATTCCCAGGCTTCATCACTTACTACGACGGCATCGGCTTCCTGGTAAACAAAAAGCTGGGCGTTAAAAGTGCCAAGGAACTGGACGGTGCAACCATCTGCATCCAGGCCGGTACCACAACCGAGCTGAACGTTTCCGACTACTTCCGCGGCAACAACCTCAAATACACCCCGATCACCTTCGACACCTCCGATGAAAGCGCCAAGGCGCTGGAATCCGGTCGTTGCGACGTACTGACCTCCGACAAGTCCCAACTGTTCGCCCAGCGCAGCAAGCTGGCGGCACCGAAAGACTACGTGGTTCTGCCGGAAACTATTTCCAAGGAGCCGCTGGGCCCGGTCGTGCGTAACGGCGACGACGAGTGGCTGGCCATCGTGCGCTGGGTTGGCTACGCCATGCTCAACGCTGAAGAGGCCGGTATCACGTCCAAAAACGTTGAAGCTGAAGCCAAGTCCACCAAGAACCCGGACGTCGCTCGTCTGCTCGGTGCTGACGGCGAATACGGCAAAGACCTGAAAGTGAAGAAAGACTGGGTCGTACAGATCGTCAAGCAAGTCGGTAACTACGGCGAAGTGTTCGAGCGCAACCTCGGCAAGGACACCCCGCTGGAAATCGACCGCGGCCTGAACGCACTGTGGAACGCCGGCGGCATTCAATACGCACCCCCTGTGCGCTGATCGCTGATGGTTCTGTCACCCGGTGGGCCAACTGCCGGGTGATGTTCTGTTCCATTATTTTCGGGGCACTTCATGCAAAATAAAATCGGCGCACCCAAGCAGAAGCTCAGCTTCAGCGATCCCAAAGTGCGTGCGTGGCTCTTCCAGATCATCACGATTGTGGCGGTGGTCTGGCTCGGCTGGTACCTCTTCGACAATACCCAGACCAACATGCAGCACCGGGGCATCACCTCGGGTTTCGACTTTCTTGAACGCAGTGCCGGCTTCGGCATCGCGCAGCATTTGATCGACTACACCGAATCGGACAGCTACGCCCGGGTCTTTGTGATCGGTTTGCTCAACACTTTGCTGGTGACTTTTATCGGCGTGATCCTGGCAACGCTGCTCGGGTTTATTATCGGTGTGGCGCGACTGTCGCCGAACTGGATGATCAACAAACTGGCGACCGTGTATGTGGAAGTGTTCCGCAACATCCCGCCGCTACTGCAGATCCTTTTTTGGTATTTCGCAGTATTTTTGACCATGCCGTTGCCGCGTAACAGCCATAACTTTGCCGATATGTTCTTTATGAGCGCCCGGGGTTTGAATATGCCGGCCGCGCTGGCAGCTGAAGGTTTTTGGCCGTTTGTGGTCAGCGTCGTCGTCGCTATCGTGGCGATCGTGCTGATGGCGCGTTGGGCCAACAAGCGCTTTGAGGCCACCGGCGTACCGTTCCATAAATTCTGGGCGGGCCTGGCGTTGTTCATCGCAATTCCCGCGTTGTGCACCTTGGTTTTTGGCTCACCGCTGCACTGGGAGATGCCTAAATTACAAGGCTTCAACTTTGTCGGTGGCTGGGTATTGATCCCCGAACTGCTGGCGCTGACCCTGGCGCTTACAGTTTATACGGCCGCGTTTATCGCCGAGATCGTGCGCTCGGGTATTCAGTCTGTAAGCCACGGCCAGACCGAAGCCGCGCGTTCCCTGGGCCTACGCCCTGGGCCGACGCTGCGCAAGGTCATCATCCCGCAGGCCCTGCGGGTGATCATTCCGCCACTGACCAGCCAATACCTCAATCTGGCAAAAAACTCATCGTTGGCCGCCGGTATCGGTTACCCGGAAATGGTTTCGTTGTTTGCCGGCACGGTGCTCAACCAGACCGGCCAGGCGATTGAAGTCATGGCCATCACCATGAGCGTGTACCTGGCGATCAGCATCAGCATTTCCCTGCTGATGAACGGGTACAACAAGCGCATTGCGCTGATTGAGCGGTGAGGAAACATCCATGAGTACGCATACGTTCAAACCTGACATGCCGCCGCCGGGCAAGGTATTCGGCCCGATGGCATGGATGCGCGCCAACCTGTTTTCCAGTTGGCTCAACACCCTCCTGACATTGCTGGCGATCTACCTGGTCTATCTAGTGGTACCGCCGCTTTTGCAGTGGTCAATTTTAGATGCGAACTGGATCGGCACTACCCAAGCCGATTGCACCAAAGAGGGCGCCTGTTGGGTGTTTGTCCAACAACGCTTCGGGCAGTTCATGTACGGCTACTACCCCGTCGACCTGCGTTGGCGTGTGGACCTCACCGTTTGGCTGGCGATTGTCGGCGCAGCACCGTTGTTCATTTCGCGGTTCCAGCGTAAGGCTGTCTACGGCCTGAGCTTCTTGGTGCTGTACCCGATCATCGCGTACTACCTGCTGCACGGCGGTATCTTCGGCCTGACTAACGTGCCTGCCAATAAATGGGGCGGCTTGATGCTGACCTTGGTCATCGCCACCGTCGGCATCGCCGGCGCATTGCCGCTGGGCATCGTATTGGCGCTGGGGCGACGTTCGAACATGCCAGCGATTCGTGTGCTCTGCGTAACCTTCATCGAGTTCTGGCGCGGCATACCGTTGATCACCGTGCTGTTCATGGCCTCGGTGATGCTGCCGCTGTTCCTGCCTGAAGGCATGAACTTCGACAAACTGCTGAGGGCGCTGATCGGCGTGATCCTGTTCCAGTCGGCGTACGTGGCGGAAGTGGTGCGCGGCGGCCTGCAGGCGATTCCCAAAGGTCAGTACGAAGCGGCCGCAGCGATGGGCCTGGGTTACTGGCGCAGCATGGGCCTGGTGATTCTGCCGCAAGCCCTGAAGCTGGTCATCCCCGGCATCGTTAACACCTTCATCGCGTTGTTCAAGGACACCAGCCTGGTGATCATCATCGGCCTGTTCGACCTGCTCAACAGCGTCAAGCAAGCCGCCGCTGACCCGAAATGGTTGGGCATGGCCACCGAAGGCTACGTGTTCGCGGCCCTGGTGTTCTGGATTTTCTGTTTTGGTATGTCGCGCTATTCCATTCATTTGGAACACAAGCTCGACACTGGCCACAAGCGTTAGGAGTTGTTGTTATGAGCGAAGCGATCAAACAGCCTGTGAGCCCTGAAGGCATTATCCAGATGCAGGGCGTCAACAAGTGGTACGGCCAGTTCCACGTGTTGAAAGACATCAACCTCGACGTCAAGCAGGGCGAGCGTATCGTGCTGTGCGGCCCGTCGGGTTCGGGCAAGTCCACCACCATCCGTTGCCTCAACCGCTTGGAAGAGCACCAGCAGGGCCGTATTGTGGTCGATGGCGTAGAGCTGACCAACGACCTCAAGCAGATCGAAACGATCCGCCGCGAAGTCGGCATGGTGTTCCAGCATTTCAACCTCTTCCCGCACCTGACCATCCTGCAGAACTGCACGCTGGCGCCGATGTGGGTGCGCAAGATGCCCAAGCGCAAGGCCGAAGAAATCGCCATGCACTATCTTGAGCGCGTGCGTATTCCGGAGCAGGCCCACAAGTTTCCGGGGCAACTGTCCGGCGGCCAGCAACAGCGCGTGGCGATTGCCCGGGCGTTGTGCATGAAGCCAAAAATCATGTTGTTCGATGAACCCACTTCGGCCCTCGATCCGGAGATGGTCAAAGAAGTGCTGGACACCATGATCGGCCTCGCCGAAGACGGCATGACCATGCTCTGCGTGACCCACGAAATGAGCTTCGCTCGTACCGTGGCCAACCGCGTGATCTTCATGGACAAAGGTGAAATCGTCGAACAAGCGCCACCGAACGACTTCTTCGATAACCCGCAAAATGACCGGACCAAGCTGTTCCTGAGCCAGATCCTGCATTGATGCGCGGCGCAAGCTGAACAAAAAACCCGGCCTGGCGCCGGGTTTTTTTGTGTGTTTTCGGCCAATATGCAGCGCTCTTTGCTGGCAGTTGATCAATGAACCTTGAACCCGAGAACCCAATGTCCCCTTCAGAGCACGCCTCGGCCAAGGCCGAGCTTGAACAATGGCTGATCGACGCCGAAGCCGATGATGCCCAGGTGCAGCACGCTCAACCGGTTGTGGGGCGCCCGTGGTTACTGCTGCTGGGCCTGATTCTGGTGGCGTTGAACCTGCGCCCGGCGTTGTCGAGCCTGTCGCCGTTGCTCAGTGACGTCTCTGCAAGCCTGGGCTTGTCGGCGGCCAGCGCCGGCCTGCTGACCACCTTGCCAGTGTTGTGCCTGGGCCTGTTTGCGCCATTGGCGCCGATTCTAGCGCGACGTTTTACCGCCGAACGGGTGGTGTTGGGGATTTTACTGACGTTGGCCGGTGGGATTATTTTGCGCAGTTCATTCGGTCAAGCCGGGCTGTTCGCCGGCAGCCTGGTGGCTGGCGCGAGCATCGGCATCATCGGCGTATTGTTGCCCGGCATCGTCAAGCGTGATTTCGCAAAGCGGGCAGGGGCCATGACCGGCGTCTACACCATGGCTTTGTGCCTGGGGGCGGCGCTGGCGGCCGGCGCCACGGTGCCGTTGAGTCAGTACTTTGGCGACAGTTGGAGCCTTGGCCTGGGTTTCTGGATGCTCCCGGCGCTGTTGGCGGCCCTGTTCTGGTTACCGCAAGTGCGCACCCAACACGGCGCACACCGCGTGGCTTATCGCGTGCGCGGATTGCTGCGCGATCCGCTGGCCTGGCAAGTGACCTTGTACATGGGTTTGCAATCGTCCCTGGCCTATATCGTGTTTGGCTGGTTGCCGTCGATCCTCATTGACCGCGGCCTGAGCGCGACCCAGGCCGGGCTGGTGCTCTCCGGCTCGGTGATCGTGCAACTGGCAAGCTCCCTGGCTGCGCCCTGGTTGGCCACGCGCGGCAAAGACCAGCGCCTGGCGATTGTATTGGTGATGCTGCTGACCTTGGGTGGCCTGTTCGGCTGTCTGTATGCGCCGCTCGACGGCTTATGGGGCTGGGCGATTTTGCTCGGGCTGGGCCAGGGCGGCACCTTCAGCCTGGCGCTGAGCTTGATTGTGCTGCGCTCGCGCGATTCCCACGTGGCGGCCAACCTGTCGAGCATGGCCCAGGGCATCGGCTATACGCTGGCATCCATGGGGCCGTTGGCGGTGGGCGTCTTGCATGACTGGACCGGTGGCTGGGGAGCCACCGGCTGGGTGTTCGGCGTGATCGGCCTAGGCGCGATCATTGCCGGTTGTGGTGCGGGTCGTGCGCTCTACGTTGGAGTCAGTAGCGAGCGGGTTTGAGTCGTGTTGCCTCAGAGATAACGGACCGTCAGCGTCACCGAACCGTCGATGGCCACCTCGTTGTTGAGGGTCAGGCTGTTGGTGGGGGCGATGGTGGGATAGATCGCCAGTTCCGCGCTGAACACTTGGACTGCAATGGGCACCAACGTCCCCAACGCGGCTACTGAAACTATATTGTTGCGATACAGGTAGCGCTCGTTGTACCACGTTGCACCGCCGTCCTCTGAGCCGACAGTGCGGGCTTCCACACCGTCCGCCAGCGGCCTGATGAGCCGCAGAGACAAGGCGCCGAGCTTCTCGTCGCCGTTGATCAGGCCCAGGCCAAATTCATACGTCTCGTCGTTTTGGAAATGGGAGCCGGCTCGATTGTCTTGGGATTGCAACCCCATCAAGGTCGGCGCGTCGCAGGTGACGGTCATTTGAAGGGCGTGATAGGGGAAAAAGCTCGGCTGGTCAGGGTTGAGGTCCTTGGCGGCAATTTTGCCCAGGTCATACACCCCGCCATTTGACAGCGTGGGCTCGCAAGCGCTTGGCGTAATAAGGCCGCGCACGCTCAGATCGACACTGGAGGCGGCGACGGCCTGGCTGGCGGCGCTCAGCAGCAGGGCGGCGATCAGGGTGTGAAGGGACTTGTTCATGGTGTTACTCCTCACTAGGGAAAGTAGAAGGTCTCAGGGATTTACAGGTACACAACTTCCAGGGTCGCGGAGCCGTCCATTGGCGTTTCCGTACTCAGGTCCAGGTTCTGCCGCGCGTTGATCGTGGCTTCCAGCTTCAGGGTGCTGGTGAGTGTCTGGATCGCCGATGGGCCGGAGGTGCTGCCCACTGCATCGGTGAAACCGAGCAGGCTGCGCGAGCCGATATCGATGGGGTTGAGGTTGGCGGTGCGCCAGGCCAGGCCACCCGTAGTGGACTCGGTGCCGTACACCACGGCGAGGTCGTCGACCACGGTTTGCTTCGGATCAAAACTCACCGAATACACGCCGATTTTGTTGCCGCTGCTGTCCAGCCCCAGCCCGTAAAAAATCTCGCTGTTAACGTGGGCGGTGCCGTCGCGGTTGTCGCGCATGCGCAGGGCGAAGAGCCCGGCGGCGTTGCAGTTGACCGTCAGCGTCAGATACTTGTGCGGCAAGCGGGTGCCGTTGGTGAGGTTGAGGTCATTGCGCGAAATCTTGCCGAAGTCCACCAGCCCGCCGCTGGATAGCAGCGGCGTGCAGGCCATCGGCGTGATCAGGCCCTTGACGGTCAGTTCGACGGTGGAGGCGGCGTGTGCAGTGCCGGATAGAAGGAGCAAAGCAATCAGAATAGTTTTCATGGGAGGGTACCTAGAGGTAGGTGATGTCGAGGGTGGCCGACCCGTCGATGGGGACTTCCCCGGTCAGGGTCAGGGTGTTTGCGGGGGCGATTTTGGGTTCGATCAGCACGTCTGCGGTCAGTCGCTGGATCGGCGCCGGTGCCATACCCGGCGTGCTTATGTCGTGGGTGAATGAGGTGAGGAATGCCGGTGACAGGACTTGCGTTGGCCCCCAACCGGTCGTTCCCACGGAGCCGATGCCATACATCGGGGCACCATCGGCCACGATCGACTCCAAGCTCAACCCCATGCCTCCGACCTTTTCGTTGCCATTGACCAGCCCCAGGCCGAACCTGAGCAAGTTGTCGCTTTCGTAATGAGAGCCTGGACGATTGTCCACGGACCTTATCGCCACCAGCGTCAATGCCTGGCACGTGAGTGTCATTTGCAGGCTCTTGGCCGTAAGGGGCGTCGGTTGATCGACATTCAAGCCCTTGGCGGGGATCTTGCCCAGTTCGTATACGCCGCCATTGGACAGGCCAGGTTCACAGGCGCTGGGGGTGATCTTGCCGTTGACTTTCAGGTCGACGGAGGACCCGGCCTGGGCGAGTGAGCTGCCTGCAAACAGCGACAAAACGGCCAGTGGAATCAGAAGGTTTTTCATGGAGCGCCTCTTAGAGATAGTTGAGTTCGAGCGTGGCAGCGCCGTCGAGGCGCACCTCGCTGCCCAGGTCCAGTGAACCCAACGGTGCAAGCACCGCCTCCAGGCTCGCCGTGGCGCTGAGTTGTTGAATGGCGGCGGGGCCACTGGTGGTCCCGGCGCTCGCGTTGAACCCCAGGTGTCGGCTGGCGCCGATGGCCAAAGGGCTGGCGCTGGCACTGCTCCACGGAGCGTTTACGGTCGGGGAATCGGTACGGTAGAGCTGGGCAAAACTATCGGCGGTGGCGCGCGCGGGATCGAAGATCACCGCGTAGCGTCCGATTTTTTGCCCCTTGGCATCGAGCCCCAGGCCGTAGGTGGTTTCGTCGTTGTGACCGGTCGCTGAGCCCTGGCGGTTGTCCTGCAAACGCAAGGTGAAGGCCGTGGGGGCATCGCACGCGACGCTGACCACCAACGGTCGGTCGGGCAGGGCGGTTTCCTTGTCCATGTGCAAATCCATCACCGACAATTTGCCGAAATCCACCGTGCCGCCGTTGGACAGGCTCGGCGTGCAAGCCGCCGGAGCGAAGCGCGCTTGCAGGCGCAGTTCCCGTGAGCGTCCGGTGCTGATCGCGTCAAACACTCCGCTGGTTTCCCAGGTGACGGCATCGCTGACCCGCGAGGCCTCTTCACTGGCCCAGGCACTCGCCTCAAGCTGCAGCGACAAGCTGCGCCCACTGACCGGCACCCCGGCGCGCATCGGCACGATGCCGTGCTCCGGGCGCCAGCGCAGGGTGGCGCCCGTGCTGAGAGCAGGCTGGCCGCTGCCTGCAAGCAAGCCCAGTTCGACGGCCTGGCCGTCGAGTAACGCATCGCTTGCCCGCAGGCTGTAACTGCCGCGCGAGGTAAACTGAAAACGCTCGGTACCGGCTGCAATACCGCGATAGAACAGGCTCATGTCAGTGGGGGTCGGGCAGTTCAGGGTCAGGCTTAAACGCCGTTCCCCAAGCAGGCGTTCGTCTGCTGGAACCAACGCGATAGCGCGGTTCATCAGTCCGAAATCCAACACGGTTTCGCTTAGGCTCAGCTGGCACTCATCGCCCCAGGCATTGGCGCCCAGTAGCAAGCCAAGCGAGAGCAAGACGGGTTTCAGGCCCATGGTAGAAGTCCTCATGATTGGCACCGCGCCGGCGCGGTTTCGTAGTACACCTGGGGGTCGCCTTTCTCGGGCAGTTCAAAGCTCAGGCGACAGCGGGGTTGGCCGGGGGCACTGATCCATAGCGGGCGACCGTCAAGCACATCGGGCAGGAACACTTGGCTGCCTTCCTGCACCAGCGTCACGAACTCGCCGTCCTCGGTAGTCACGGTGGCGCCACGGGGCAGTGGTTGGCCATCCTTCGTGGTGACGTTGAGCAGTGCACGACGGGTCAGGGCTACGCCAAATTCGACCTTGTCTACCGCGCCACGCCCGACGGAAAGCACGGCCAGGCCATTGCTGATATCAGCGTTGCGCGGCAGCGAGCGGGTGTGCACCTCCACCGGGCTGCGGCCATAGGCGCTGAGTTGCGGCACCACGGCCTGGCCTTGCCAGTCGGTCCACACGGGGCCGCTTGGGGTGCTGACCTTGATCCCGGCCATGTCGCCCACCGACATCACCGCAAATGTTTCGCGTACCGGGTACGGCGAGAACGTCAGGCCATCGCCATGCAGCACCACCCCACCGCGCGCGCCGCCTTGATAGCTGGAGCGCTCGGCGTCGTTGCGGGTGTAGTTGAAGTCCAACTGGCTGTAATAAGGCAAGGCCGAAACACCCACGGACGACTCCACCGCACGGTCGCGGCTGTCGCGTTCCACGCCGACGCGGTAGCTCAGTTGGTCGTTGAGTTGTTCGTTGATGCCCACGCCGAGGCGATGCTCGCCGCCGGCATGACGTGCCCATGCGCGGCCACGGCGGTTTTCACCGAGGGGCACGCTGATGTTCAGGTAGACACTGTCATCGCTTTGCTGGCGGCCGCCGACTTGCCATTCGGCGCTGGCCGATACCGATACCTGACCAAAGCTGGTACCCCATGACGCCAGCGCGCGGCTGCTGTTGTCGCCGGTAAAGGTCGACGAGCGCGAGATCCCTGCACTGAATGCCCCCAGCATAGGATGCGACCAGGATGCCGTGGCACTTTGTTGGTCGCGGTAGCGCGAGCGTTGTTGTTCGCGGGTGTCAGTGGCGTAAGTCGAGTCCTCAAGGTCGCGATAACCCATCGTGCGCCAAGAGCCGGCGGTGGTAATCGCCCAGCTCTCGGTGAGGCGCTGCGACCACGACAGGTCGGTTTGCACGCCGCGTTCATTGCCTGGGCGACTGGCCTGGGCGAGTTGTGTAGAGACTTGAAACTGGCCGTCTTGCCACGGCAACCACCCCAGGTTCAGCCCGGTTGCGCGATAGTCTTCGGCCGCCAGCACCCCGGCGCCGACGCTGACTTGCGGGTGCAGCGCACCGCTCCAGCCGCCACTGACCACCCAGGGTTCAGCACCTTCGCCGTCACCGATTTTACGTAGGCGACCGGCGGCCACCGAGTAACCAGGCGCCGGCAAACCCAGACCTAGCATGGCGGCTGGTACCGTGAAGCGGCGTTCTTCACCCGTGGTTTCCTTGACCGTCACCTCCACGTCGGAGCGGCTGTTAAGGCGTCGCACATCGGTCAGGGAAAACGGCCCGGCGGGCACAACGGTGGAATGAATCAACGTACCGTTCTGGCGGATCTCCACCTGCGCCGGGCTGTTGGCGATGCCGGTGATGGTCGCGCCCTGGTTCTGGTCCTTCAGCGCGGTTTCGGTCAGCACCTGGGCGCCGGTGATTTGCGCACCGGCCAGCACCGGGTTGTAGAGGTTGATCTGTCCTGCCTGGAACACTGCCTGCTGTTTGGCAAAGGTGCGCTGGGCGTAGGCGTCCAGATGGGTCGTGCGCGAGACTTTGTCTTGCCAGGTGCGCACCTGGCGGCTGCGCACGATCCAGTCGCCGGCATTGAAGCCAACCTCGGTATTGGCCGACGCGAAGCGGCTGTTGTCGTCGCCGTACTCGTTTTGCAGGCCGGTGACATCGTAGTTGAGCACGCCGGCATACCCGCCAGTCTGGTAGCCGGAGATATCTTGCACGGCGGGGCGCAAGGCCTCGGTCGGCACGATCAGGGACAGGCTGAGGCTGGCCGGGTCTTGCTCGATCACGGTCTGCGGGTACGTGCTGAGGAAGTCATGGCATTCGGCATTGTCAGCCGGCATTTTCAAGCTGCCTGCGTCCAGCAGCGCCTGGTTGAAACACAACCCGCCCTGGTCGTTGAACACTACGTCGATCCGGCCGCGCCGCTGGCCGTTGACGTTCAGATTGAGGGCATGGCGCCCGGCGGCGAAGCGCGGTGCTTGCAGCAGCAGGTTGGCCAGCGTCGGGTCGATGCCACGCTGGGACAAGGTTTGCGGATCGAACGAACCGGCGACCTCGTCCGCCAATGGTTTGGCCGCTGGCAGGGTGGTCCCGAGGGCCAGCGCCAGGCCCGCCAGCCACCTACGGCGCGCCCGGCGCAGTGAAACGCCAGGCTCGGCTTCGCCGTCGCGATCAGTCATTACTGTGCTCACAAGTCGTACTCAAATAATGGAGGCGTTCCCGTTCCACTCCCTGGCGCGGGCAGGCTCCTGGTGGCCTTCACGGTGAGGCCACTTCGTTATCAGGGCGCCGGGAACCAGTCCTCCCGGCGCTGCGATCAGAGGGTGATCGGTGCTTGGTAGGGTTCCACGGCAAAGCCATAAACGGTGGCCGGTTGCAGCTGCACAGTGCTGGCCGTCGGTTGGCTGGCAGCAACGCTCAAGGTCTCTCCCGGCAGTACGTAAGTGCGTGGCAGCAGCGCCGAACCATCGCCCGGCAGCAGCTTCAATTCCTGGGCCAGACGCACCACGTAGGGCGTCGGGTTATGCACGCTCAGTTGACTGTTTTGCAGGCTCCAGGTCAGCCCGGTCCAGGGCGTGCGGTTGGGTGCCAGGCCTTTGGGATGCAAGATCACTGGCAGGTTCTGGCGCACGGTCACGCCGACCCGCGCATGCCCGGCCTGGCCTGCGGTCTTGCCTTGGGGCATGCCCTCGAAAATGACGCGCATCAGGTGTTGGGTTTGCAACGGTTCGGGGGTTTGCAGGATGAAGCGGATCAACTGACTCTTGGAGGGTTCGACCCGAGACAAGGGTGGGGTAACAAACACTCGCGAAGCGGTGTCTTCAGGAATGTTCTCCAGGGTCACGTGCAATAGCGCCAGCTTCGAATCGGTGTTGGTCACCGACACCGAGGCTTCGCCGTCGGCTTCGTTGACGATCACCACTGAGGTATCCGGCACCATCCCGTCGGCGAGCACCAGCGTTGGGCCCCACAGGGACAACGCTACCGCGCCGAGGTACAGGCAGGCATAACGCACGACGTTGAAGGCCCGTGAGAAAACTGCAAAACAAGGAAGAGGGAACATGACTACAGGTACCTCAGGTCTAGCACGATGGAGCCGTCCAGCGGCACCTCTTGGTCGAGGGTCAGGTAGGCGGCGGCGTTGATCGATGTGTCGATTTGCAAGGTGGCAGTGACCAGGCGGTGGGGTTCCGGGATCAGGGTGCCGGGTGGCGCAAAGCCCATGTAGTTGTCGGGGTAGGCGTTGGGTTCCGGAAACCAGGTCTCGCCCTGATTACTAGAGGCCAGCACCAGCGCGGGCTGGTCGTCAGCCATCACTTCATGGATGGCCAGAGATACCGAGCCGAGGCGCTCATCGGGCGCATGAATGTTGTTGCCCAGGCCGTAATAAAAGCCGGGCCCCACTGACGAATCAGCACGGTTGTCCACGCCTACCAGCACAAACAGCACCGGCTCGTTGCAGCTCACATGCAGGTCCAGTTGCTTGCTGGGCAATCGGGTGAACACGTGTTCATTGAGGGAACGGGCCGGAACCCGCCCATGATCGACAATGCCACTGGGCGATAGCGTCGGCGTGCAGGCACTGGGAATGATGCTGCCGGACAACGTCACCTCCACCGATGAGGCGCACAGGGCAGGGGTAGCGCACAGGCAAAGAAAAGTCGGCATCAAACGGCGTGAGAGCATGTTCATGGTCGGGTGTTGGAGCCTTGGTCAAGGGGCCATCTGTGAAAACGGCGATGGGCGCAAGGCATTGCGTTGCGCCCGCGTGCCATTACAGGTATTTGACGGTCAGGGTGACTGAGCCATCAATGGCCACTTCGTCGAGCAGGGTCAGGCTGCTGGCGGGGGCGATGGACGGCGTGACAGCCAAATCAGTGGTGAGCACCTGGACCGGAATCGGCGCCATGGTCGTGTTGTCGGCAACCGATGTAATGTTGCCGGTTGCCAGGGTCGGTTGCCGGACCCAGGTCGTGCCGCCGTCCGTTGAGCCAATGATGCGTCCGGCTACGCCGTCGGCGAGCGGAGCTTCGAGCCACATCTCGAGGAACCCGAGCTTCTCGGCACCGTTGATCAGGCCCAGGCCGAAGCGCGACGGGACGTTGTCAGAGCTGGAGCCTGCGCGGTTGTCCTGAGGTTCAATCGCCATCAAGGTTGCAGCGTCGCACGTCACGGTCAGTTGGAGGCGGTATTCGCCCAAGTTGGTGATGTCATCGAGCTTGAGATCCTTGGCGGAGATTTTGCCGACATCGACATTTCCACCATTGGGCAAGCTCGGCTCACAGGCGCTCGGCGTGATCAGGCCCTTCACGGTTAAATCAACGCTGGAGGCCGCGAGCGCATTACCGGCGCTCGCGATCAGCACAGCGGCAAGCAGGGGGTTCAGGCTTTTGTTCATGGTATTGCTCCTTAGCGGGAAAAGTTGAAAAACGGCTGCTCACAGGTACTTCAGTTGCAGCGTGGCCTGGCCGTCGATGGGCACTTCATCGAGCAGGGTCAGGTCGGTGGATTGAACGATGATGGTGAAGGCGCGCAACCTGGCGCTCAGTTTTTTCAGCGCGATAGGCGTGTGGGGGGGCGCGCCCACGGCGGCAAACGACGTCAGCGCCTTGTGGCCCAGATAGGGCGAGAGGCTCCAGCTGGCACCGCCATTGCGCGAGATGATCACGTTTACCGCGTTTTCATCCGCCACGGGGTCAAACAGTGAGAACGCCACACTGCCCAGTTTCTGGTCTTCAGGGGTGGTACCCAAGCCATGGTGCGCCGGGTTGATCGCCGAGCTGCCCGCACGGTTATCCACCGTGCTCAGGGTGAAAAAAGTCTCTCCCTCGCACTGCACTTCCAGGCGCATTTCTGCCGGATCAAGCTGGGTCGGCTTGGTCGGTTGCAGGTCTCGGGCGGTCATTTTGCCGTGATCGATCACGCCGCCATTCGACAGCAGGGGCGTGCATGAACTGGGGGTGATGGCCCCGGTTACATTCAGGTCGGTATTGCTGGCGGCGAAAGCGCCTGGCGTAAACGCCGCCAGCAGGAAGGCAAGAGCGTTTTTGTTCATAAGCACATGTCCTTGTGAGGGCGCGCAGTCGGTCTGCAGGCAAGCGCGCCTAACGTGGGGTGGTCGCCCAGCGGAAATTTCCAATCGAGAGGGGTCACAGGTAGCGCAGTTCAAATGTGGCTGAGCCGTCCAGCGCTATCGTTGTGCCGGTCGGAATATCCGTTTTCGAGTGGATGAAGGACTCGACTAACAGGTCTAGAGAAACGTTAGTGAGGTGGACCGGTGCTCTGATGCCTGAGGTCTGGTTGCCAAACGCTATAAGCGTGCTGGACGGCAAGTCCTGTTCAGAATTGAACAGCCAGGTCGAGCCGTTATCGAAGGAGTAGATCGCATAGGCGGCAGGGTCATCGGTCAGGATGTTTTGCATCGTCAAGAAATAAGAACCGATCCACGTTGTTGGCGTCAGACGCCCCATGACCCAACTAGAAGAAGGGCCAGGTGTTGAAGCACGATTGTCTACGGACGCCAGTGCGAACAAACTTGCGCCCTCGCAATCAACCCCCAGTTTCAGGACGGCTTTAGGCAGTTCGGTTGGCCCTGTGGGTTCGAGGTCCTGTAACGAGATCTTGCCGTGATCCACCAGCCCGTTATTGCTGATGCTGGGGGTACAGGCGCTCGGCGTAATTGACCCTTTGACCGATAGGTCCACCGTGCTGGCGGCCATTGACACACTGGCGTGGGCAATGAGCAGGGCGCCGGTCAGGGCTGCGAGAGAGTCTTTCATGTCGGCTGGTCTTCCTGTGCAAGGGCCATGGGGACAGATTCGCGCGGTGAAGTTGCCCAAGGGTTTATGGTTTTTTCGGGCATGCGCAGCTTCAGCGAAAAGCGGGAGAGAATGTATCGCCGGGACCCCACACAGGAAATGCAACTATTACGAATGACAGGTCGGCACTTTCAAAAGGGCTTGTTTCTTGAAAGTTCGCGCTTGAGCGTCGGTTGTCGTACTTGTTGTATCGCCGTTTTCCATACATTCGGATACTTTTGCGCGCTCTTTGATTACCTGAACGCCTTCATTTGGACTCGCGTAATCGTCTCGCTGCGAGCAAGTCGGCTGTGATCCACGTGTTGCTCGCGCAGGTTGGGCGGTTGGACTGATCGCTCTCGATGAGGGCTCTATGCCGGGCAACTTTCCAGACCTAGGTGCGCCCGAAGACGCCCTGGCGAACCCTTGGTCCCGTGTGCGGGTGTTGGTGGTGGACGACCACTGCACCTATCGCCTGCTGCTGGGCTCACTACTGGGAAAACTCGGCGTGGCCCATCAGTGCTGCTGTAATGGCGAGCAAGCATTACAGGCGCTGGCGATCAAGCGTTTCGACCTCGTGATCAGCGATTGCCGCATGCCAGTCATGGACGGTTACACCATGACCCGCGAACTGCGCCAGCGCGAGCACGCCGAAGGTCGCCTGCCCATTACGGTGCTGGGGATGACCGCCAGCCTGGGCCCGGAAGAAACCCGCCTCTGTGTGGCATGCGGCATGGATGGATGGCTGCCCAAACCCATCGGTTTTGCGCAGTTGCGTGATGCCTTGCGTTGTTGGCTACCGCCGCCGCAATGTGCGGCTTTCGCCGGGACGCGAACAGGTTCGACGGTGGCGCACAACAGCACTTTCCCTAGCCGCGCCAGCCTGATCGAGACATTTGGTTCCTGGGATGTGGTGGAGCCGATGCTGTTCAGTCTGATTCAGGAAGCTCATGCCGACTTGGCAATGCTGATCCATGCGCAAGCGACGCTGGACGCCAGGATGGCCGCACAATGTTTGCACCGCTTGGTGGGCAGTGTGGCGTTCCTCGGGGAAACCGGATTGGAAGGACCTACGGTGGCGTTGATCAACAGCGTGCATTCAACAGGCATGGCGTTGAACCGAACGGCCTTGGATGCGTTACGCCATGAAGTGGCGCGTTATTTGGATTATCTAAGTCATCTCTGAAGGAATACATCCTTTTGTTACGTAGTACTTTTCTGTATTACTTTTCTCTTATTTGTGTAGGTGCTTTTGTTGGGGCTTTAAATGCAGGACTAAATCGAAAGTTGGAGATTTATTACCTATTGTTGCAAAAAGACTATCGCGGTATTTTGCCGGTCTCAAATTGCCATCATGGAGCAGTCGATGATCCGCATTATTATTGCTGACGATCACCCTATAGTTCGTGTTGGACAACGCGTCGTGATCGAGGCGAGTGGCAAGTACAAAGTAGTGGGTGAGGCCGAGGGTCCGGATCAACTGTTGGAGTTGGTGAGTCGTGTGCCGTGTGATCTGATCGTCACCGATTTCGCGATGCCCGGGAACCAGCAGGCTGACGGGTATGGGCTGTTGGGATTATTGAATCGCACCTATCCGGATCTGCCGGTGATCGTGGTGACGATGTTTGCCAATGTCGCAACGCTGCGGGCGGCCTTCGGCCATGGCGCGCGCGGTGTGGTTGCCAAGAGCGCATCTGCCAGGGAATTGCCCCAGGCCCTTAACACCGTGGCTCAGGGGCGCACCTTTGTCAGTGAGTGTTTGCGCGTTCAGTTGGACCAGGCATGTTCGGCCCAGCCAACCACTGCGCCTACGCTTTCCGGCAAGGAGCAGGAGGTGGTGCGCATGCTGGCCAGCGGCATGACCGTCAGCCAGATTGCTGCGCGGGTTAATCGGAGTATCTCGACAATCAGTAAACAGAAGAGTACGGCGATGCAGCGGTTGTGTATTTCGACTGATGTCGACTTGTTTGCGTATGCACGAGATACCGGCATGGTGCCTTAGTTTGGCGAATGTTGAAGGGTTCGTAATTGTTGTATTGGGTGTGCAATAGCGGCGTTGTAAAGTATTGCAGGCTCTCGCGCAAAGAGTGTAGGCGCCTCAGTCACTCGTTTAATTGCAGAGGCGTACTGTTTAGCCGTCTGGCGGACAAATATGCCTTATGTTTGTCGATAAAGATGCAAGCTGGTGATCAGGGTGTTAATGAATGAATTACCGATCTCAGTGGCGGTTGTTGTTGCATGGGGCGCGATAAAAATAGCGATAAGCGGCGAGTAGTTCATCCACTACGACCCTGTTACGGACGCCGCTGCCCAAGGATCAAGAAATACCCATCCACGGCAGCGCTACCCTGGACATCGTCTACCTCTAACCGCACCGCCCTCATCTATGTGGCAAATGGGCATAGCCTTCCTCTCACGTGCAGACTATCGTGCAGCCCTGATAACAACGAACTGCGGAGCCTGCCCATGAGTGATGCCCACGACGCCTTGATCACCCGATTCTACCAGGCGTTTCAACGCCTCGACGCGCAAGCCATGGCGGCCTGCTACACCGACGATGTGGTGTTCAGCGACCCGGCCTTCGGCGAGTTGCACGGCCGTGATGTCGGCGACATGTGGCGCATGCTCACCACCCGCGCCAAGGATTTCTCCCTGACCTTCGACAATGTGCGCAGCGATGAAACCACCGGCAGTGCTCACTGGGTCGCGACGTATCTGTTCAGCGCTACCGGCAATACGGTGGTCAACGATATCGGCGCGCGATTTGTATTTCGTGATGGCAAGATCTGTGCGCACCACGACCACTTCGACTTGTGGCGCTGGTCGCGTCAGGCCCTGGGCGTCAAGGGGCTGTTGCTGGGCTGGTCGCCGGCGCTGAAAAACGCCGTGCGCGCCCAGGCGCTCAAAGGCTTGAAGGCATTCCAGGCCAGTCGTTGATAAGCTTGGCATCCCTTGGTCTTACCGAATGCACCCGTGACCACGCCTGAACCCAAACCCTGGTTTGTCTACCTGGTGCGCGCCGCCAATGGCTCGCTGTACTGCGGCATCAGCAATGACCCGGTGCGCCGCTTTGCCGCTCACCAGAGCGGCAGGGGCGCGCGGTTTTTCCTGTCCAGCCCGGCGGTGGCGCTGGTGTACACCGAGCAGTGCGCGAGCAAGGGCGAGGCGTTGCGTCAGGAGCGGCTGATCAAAAGGTTGAAGAAGAGCGCCAAGGAATGCCTGGCGGCGAGTGGCTCATTGATTTGACTGATGGATTGCCATCACGCCACCCAATGGTTTTGCACGCTAAGCTGCGGGTTCCTTTGTTAAGTGGACCCAAGCATGTCTGAGCTGATCCTGCACCATTACCCCACCTCTCCGTTTGCGGAAAAAGCTCGGCTGCTGCTGGGCTTCAAAGGCTTGTCCTGGCACTCGGTGCACATCTCTCCAGTGATGCCCAAGCCGGGCCTGACAGCCCTCACCGGCGGCTATCGCAAGACCCCAGTGTTGCAGGTCGGCGCCGATATTTACTGCGACACTGCCTTGATCGCGCGCCGGTTGGAGCAGGAGAAGGCCGTGCCGGCGCTGTTCCCGCTGGGCCAGGAAATGATCACTCAAACCTTCGCCACCTGGGCTGACAGCGTGGTGTTCGCGCATGCCGTGAGCCTGGTGTTTGAGCCTGAATCGGTGGCGGTACGCTTTGGCAAACTGCCGCCAGAGGCAATTAAGGCGTTTCTTGCCGACCGCGCCGCGCTGTTCAGCGGTGGCACCGCGAGCAAGCTCCCGGCCGAACTGGCCAAGCATCAATGGCCGGCGATAATGGCGCGCCTGGAGCAACAGCTACAGCGCGAAATCGGGGATTTTCTGTTTGGCGAACCGTCGATTGCCGACTTTGCCTTGGCGCATTCGTTGTGGTTCCTCAAAGCCACCCCGGTGACTGCGCCGTTGGTGGATGCTTATCCGGGCGTGTTGGCCTGGTTGGGCCGGGTACTCGGTTTTGGCCACGGCACGGCCAGCCAGATGAGTGCCGAGCAGGCGTTGGACATCGCGCGTGATTCCACGCCCGCTGCTTTGCCGGACGAGGTGTTCGAGGATCTGAATGGTTTCAAGGCAGGCCAGCACGTCACCGTTTCGGCGATCGATTACGGCGTCGACCCGGTTGCGGGCGAGTTGCTATTTGCCGGCCGCGAAGAGCTGATCCTGAGGCGTACCGATGAACGCGCGGGCACCGTGCATGTGCATTTCCCACGCTTCGGTTTCCACATTCAGGCGCAATAAGTAAAAATATTTGCAAATAAGAGTGAGGTAAATTGCCGTCCCATCCGTGTAGTGCATGAAACTGCGATCTATTCGCATTAACAGCGTTTTCTACACGGGTTCTCACAGCATGAAGTCGACGGCGGGCGGTTTGGTTAAACAGTGGTTGGGCGCCTCGGTATTGGCAGCGTCGGGGTTGGCGTTGCTACCCCTCTGCGTGGCGCAGGCGCAGGAGCAGCAAAGTGTGCAGTTCAACTTTGCCCTGGCGGCCAAACCGCTGCCCCAGGCCCTGAGCGATTTCAGCCGGGTCACCGGGATCAGCGTGATCTACACCGATGAAGCGCCCTACGGCCTCAAGGCCCCGGCGGTCAGCGGGCAGATGAGCGCGACCCAGGCCCTGCAACGCCTGCTCGGTAACAGCGGCTTTACCTTCCGTCAGATCGACGCCCGCACCCTGGCCCTGGAACCGGTGCCCACCGAGGGGGCGGTCAACCTCGGTGCCACCACCATCAGTGGCGTCGGCCAGCAGACCCAGGACAGCACCAGCTACCAGCCACCGCCTACCAGTTCGGTGATGCGCTCCCACGGCCTGCTGCTCGAAACCCCGCAAACCGTCAACGTCGTCCCCGCCCAGGTACTGCGTGACCAGACCCCGCGCAACCTGGATGACGCCCTCGCCAACATCAGCGGCATCACCCAGGCCAACACCTTGGCCAGCACCCAGGACGCGGTGATGCTGCGCGGCTTTGGCGACAACCGTAACGGCTCGATCATGCGCGACGGCATGCCTATCGTGCAGGGGCGTGCGCTGAATGCCACGGCGGAGCGCGTCGAAGTGCTCAAGGGCCCATCCTCGCTGCTGTACGGCATCCAGGACCCGGGCGGCGTGGTGAACATCGTCAGCAAAAAGCCTGAGCGGGTGCAGTCCACGGCTCTGACCGTGCGCGGTTCAACCTTCGGTGACGGCAAGAACGGCAGCGGCGGCAGCCTCGACACTACCGGCCCGATTGGCGACAGCGGCCTGGCGTATCGGTTGATCGTTGACCATGAAGACGAGGATTACTGGCGTAACTTCGGCACTCACCGTGAGAGTCTGATCGCGCCGTCGCTGGCCTGGTATGGCGACACCACCAAGTTGCTGTTGGCCTACGAACATCGCGAGTTTCTCTCGCCGTTCGACCGTGGCACCGCCATCGACAAGTCCAACCACCCGCTGGATATCCCGTCTACCCGGCGTCTGGACGAGCCGTTCAACAACATGGAAGGCCGCTCCGACCTTTACCGCTTCGAAGCCGACCATGATTTGAACGACGACTGGAAAGCCCATTTCGGCTACAGCTGGAACCGTGAAACCTACGACGCGAGCCAGGTCCGTGTCAGCGCCGTGGCCACCAACGGCAACCTGACTCGCAGGATGGACGGCACCCAAGGTGCGATCACCACTGACCGCTTCACCACCGCGAGCCTTGAAGGCAAGGTCAATGTGTTCGGTCTGCAGAACGATCTTGTGTTTGGCATGGATGATGAGTACCGCAAGATCTACCGCGCCGACCTGATCCGCCAGAATTCACGCAGCCCGTTCAATTACAACAACCCGGTGTACGGCAACGAAGTGGCGGGCACCACCGTCAGCGCCGCCGACAGCGCCCAGACCGACCTGCTGCGCAGCGACTCGCTGTTCTTCCAGGACGCGATCCACCTGACCGATCAGTGGATTTTCGTCGCCGGCGCGCGCTACCAGATGTACGACCAATACGCCGGCAAAGGCGTGCCGTTCAAGGCCAACACCAACGGCAATGGCCAGGCCTGGGTGCCGCGTGCCGGCCTGGTGTATCGCTACACCGATGAGCTGTCGTTCTATGGCAGCTACACCGAATCGTTCAAACCCAACTCCACCATTGCTGCCTTGGCGGATGGCAGCACCTTGACCGGCGACCTCACGCCCGAAGAATCCAAGTCCTGGGAACTGGGGGCCAAACTCGACATTCCGGGGCGTATCACCGCCAGCGCGGCGTTGTTCAATATCGACAAGCGCAATGTCCTGGTGTCGTCCGAAGTGGCTGGAAGCACCATCTACAGTCTGGCCGGCCAAGTCCGCTCCCGTGGCCTGGAACTGGACGCCACCGGCCAGTTGACCGACCGCTGGAGCCTGATCGGCAGCTACGCCTACACCGACGCCGAAGACATCAAGGACAACGACCCGACGCTGGAAGGCAACCGCCTGCAAAATGTGGCCAAACACACTGGCTCGCTGTCGGTGGCCTATGACTTTGGCAACATTTTTGGCGGTGATCAGCTGCGTGTGGGCACCGGTGCGCGCTATGTCGGTGAACGCGCAGGTGATGCGGCCAACGATTTCACCCTGCCGGGTTACACCGTGGCGGATGCATTTGCCACCTACGACACCAAAATCGATGGGCAAAAGGTCAAGTTCCAGCTCAACGTGAAGAACATGTTCGACCGCGTCTACTACACCTCGGCCGCGAGCCGGTTGTTCGTGTCCATGGGCGATGCGCGACAAGTGTCGGTCTCCAGCACCCTGGAGTTCTAATGTGGGCTTGTAGTGAACGGGCTTGTCGAATCGTCGCACCGTCCCCCAGCGCGGGACGAGCCCGCTGACTACACCAGCGCGCTCGCCACGCAGGGAGCGAGCTGGTAGCGTGGCCGCACAGTTTTTTGCGGAAATAAAGCACCGATGTTTTTTGGAAAATGGATATACGCCAGCGTCATACTGTTTCTGCTGGGTGGTTGCGCGAGTGTTTCGCCAACCTCCACCCAGGCCTCCCTGGACCATCTCCTGGCTGATCCAGCGCTGCATGGTGCCACCGTCTCCCTGATGGTGCGCGACGCCCGCAGCGGCAGCACCCTCTACCAGTACAACCCACGTACGCGATTGGTGCCGGCTTCCAATCTCAAGTTGTTCACCACTGCTGCGGCGATGGACGTGCTGGGGCCGCAGTACCGGTTCTCCACTCAACTGCTCAGTAATGGCGCGCAGCAAGGTGAGCGCCTCAGCGGCAACCTGTACCTCAAAGGCCTGGGAGACCCGACCACGCAATTCGCCGACTACCAAGCGCTGGCCGCGCAACTGGCGGCGAAAGGCGTACGCCAGATCCAGGGCGACCTGGTGTTCGACGACACCTGGTTCGACGCTGAGCGCCTGGGTGTTGATTGGGCCCAGGACGACGAAAGCACTTACTACGGTGCGCAGATTTCGGCGCTGACCGTATCGCCCAATACGGACTTCGATGCGGGCACCTTGCTCGTCACGGCGAAGGCGCCGGTCGCGGTCGGCCAGCCGGTAAGCGTGGTGATAAGCCCAGCCACTGACTATGTGCAACTGAGCAACCGTGCCGTCAGCGGCCCTGGCAACAGCTACGGCATCACGCGCCAGCACGGCACTAACCTGTTGCAACTCACGGGCGCTTTGGCACCGGGCAAGCAAAGCCGGCAGTGGGTGAGCGTGTGGGAGCCGACACAACTGGTGGCCAATCTGTTTGAACAGGCATTGGCGCAGCAGGGCATTCAGGTGATGGGACGGCGTGTGATCGGCGGTGCAAGCCCTGTGACGGCCAGGGTCCTGGTGGAGCATCAATCGGCGCCTTTGCGGGAATTGATCACGCCGCTGCTCAAGCTGTCGAACAACAACATGTCCGAAGCCTTGCTCAAGGCCATGGGGCGCAAAGCATCCAATGCAGGCACGGCGCAGGCCGGTGTCGCGGCAGTGGCGGACTTCATGCGCCGCCAGGGTTTGGACCCGATGACGCTGAGCCAGGTCGATGGTTCGGGCTTGTCGCGGCGCAATCTGGTGTCGTCGCAGAACCTCACCGATCTGTTACTGGCCACGGCCAAACAGCCCTGGTTCGAGGCTTGGTACAACGCCTTGCCGATCGCCGGCAACCCGGACCGCATGACCGGCGGCAGCTTGCGCTACCGCTTGCGTGGGACGGCTGCAGAAAACAATCTGCACGCCAAGACCGGTTCCATGGCCGGGGTTTCCTCGTTGAGCGGCTACATCACCGACGCCGAGGGCCGACGCCTGGCGTTTTCAATAATCAGCAATAACTACCTGAGCAATGCCGCGCCTATCCGTGCGCTGGAGAATCGCGTGGCACTTGCACTGACCCAATGGCACGACTAGCTCACGGCTGATAGCCCATGCGCCAACTCACGGCCCGGGTCGCCGCCAGCAAGCGCTGCGCCGCCGGGCCATCTTCATCGGCGTGGAACAATGAGGTGGGACCGACCACGGTCATCACCGCCGCCACTTGGCCGATGGCGTTGAACACAGGCGCCGACAAGGCATCCACCCCCGGCATCAGCAGACCATGCACAAAATGCAGGCCGCGGCTGCGGATCTGCTGGCAGACGGTGGCGTAAGCCTGGTCATCGGCCAGGGCATGGGCGATGCCAGCCTGGATCTCGCGCTCACGCAATTCCACGGTTTCCCGCGACGGCAGAAAGGCGCTGAACACCAGCCCGGTGGACGAGCTGAGCAGCGGCAGCACGGAACCCAATTGCGTCACCACGGTGACGGCGCGCACGGCGGGTTCGATCTGCACCACGGTCGCCCCCTGGTTGCCCCACACCGCCAGAAAGCAGGTCTCATTCAACGCGTCGCGCAACTCCGCCAGCGGCATTGCGCCGACTTTCAGCACATCCATGCTGCCCAGCGCCGCCAGGCCCACGCGCAAGGCTTCGCGGCCCAGCCCATAGTGGTTGGTGGCGGTGTTTTGTTCGGCAAATCCCGAGGCGATCAACGCCTGCAGATAACGATGCACCTTGCTCGCCGGCATCTGCACGTGCTCGGCCAGGCGCGACAGCGAGGTGGCCGGCGACAGTTCGGCCAGGGCCTTGAGGATGTCGGTGCCCACTTCGGCCGAGCGGACTTTCTGTTTACCGGTGTCGCGGGGCTTTTCCATGGAAGGGCGAGAATCCGAGAGATGAATGGGCGTCTTTATAGCTTGACGGTCGACAGTGATCAAATTACGTTATGCGTAACTGGATTACGATAAAAACAACTTCCGTGTAGAGGACGATCCATGAACCTCGAATACCTGTCGGGCTTCGGCAATGAATTCGCCAGCGAAGCCCTGCCTGGCGCATTGCCGGTCGGCCAGAACTCCCCGCAAAAAGCGCCTTATGGGCTGTACACCGAATTGTTCTCCGGCACAGCGTTCACCATGGTGCGCAGCGAAGCCCGGCGTACCTGGCTTTACCGCATTCAGCCGTCGGCTAATCACCCTGCGTTCGTCAAGCTTGAGCGGCAATTGGCCGGTGGGCCATTGGGCGCGGTGACGCCCAATCGCTTGCGTTGGAACCCGTTGGATGTTCCAAGTGAACCGACGGACTTCGTTGATGGGCTTGTAGGAATGGTCGCCAATTCGGCGCTGGAAAAACCCGCTGGCATCAGCATCTATCACTACTGTGCCAACCGTTCCATGGAGCGCGTGTTCTTTAACGCCGATGGCGAATTGTTGATCGTCCCCGAGCAAGGTCGGCTGCGTATCGCCACGGAATTGGGCGTGCTGGAGGTGGAACCGCTGGAGATCGTCGTGCTGCCGCGAGGCCTCAAGTTCCGCGTCGAACTGCTGGATGCCCAGGCGCGTGGCTACGTCGCCGAGAACCACGGCGCGCCGTTACGCCTGCCGGACCTGGGCCCCATCGGCAGCAATGGCCTGGCCAATCCGCGCGATTTCCTCACGCCGGTTGCTCACTACGAAGACCTGAAAAAGCCTACGACGTTGGTACAAAAATTCCTCGGTGAACGCTGGGCCTGTGAACTGGACCATTCCCCGCTCAACGTCGTCGCCTGGCACGGCAATAACGTGCCGTACAAATACGACCTGCGCCGTTTCAACACCCTCGGCACCGTGAGTTTCGATCACCCGGACCCGTCGATTTTTACTGTCTTGACCTCGCCGACGAGCACCCATGGCTTGGCTAACCTCGACTTCGTGATTTTCCCGCCGCGCTGGATGGTGGCCGAAAACACCTTCCGCCCGCCGTGGTTCCACCGCAACCTGATGAACGAATACATGGGCCTGATCCAGGGCGCCTACGATGCCAAGGCCGAAGGCTTCCTGCCCGGCGGCGCGTCGCTGCACAGTTGCATGAGCGCCCACGGCCCGGACGGCGAGACCTGCACCAAGGCGATCAACGTCGATCTGGCGCCGCACAAGATCGATAACACCATGGCTTTCATGTTCGAGACCAGCCAAGTGCTGCGTCCCACGCAGTTCGCCCTGGAATGCCCGCAACTGCAAAACACTTACGACGCGTGCTGGGCCTCGCTGCCCGCCACCTTCAACCCGAATCGGAGATAACCCATGACTCAGCCAACACTAACGCGCAGCTGGGTGGCCTCGGCCAATGGTCACGCGGATTTCCCCCTGCAAAACCTGCCGCTGGGGGTGTTCAGCCTCAACGGTTCGGCGCCGCGCAGTGGCGTGGCGATTGGTGATTCCATCCTTGATCTGCACGCAGCCTTGGATGAGTTCGAGGGTGAAGCGCGTCGCGCCGTTGAAGCGACCGCCGGCGGCCAACTGAACGCGTTTTTTGAACTCGGCCGTGGCCCGCGCGTGGCCTTGCGCGAGCGTCTGCTGGAACTGCTGGCTGAAGGCAGCACACTGCAAACCCGCGAGGCACAGGTGCTGCACCGCGCCGCTGATTGCCAGATGCACCTGCCGGCGAAAATCAATGACTACACCGACTTCTACGTCGGTATCGAACACGCGCAAAACGTCGGCAAACTGTTCCGCCCCGACAACCCGCTGCTGCCCAACTACAAGTACGTGCCGATTGGTTACCACGGCCGCGCATCGACCATCCGCGCCTCGGGCACCGAGGTGCGTCGTCCCAAAGGCCAAACCTTGCCAGCCGGCCAGACCGAGCCGACCTTCGGCCCGTGCGCGCGCCTGGACTACGAACTGGAGCTGGGCATCTGGATCGGCCAGGGCAATGCGATGGGCGATTCGATCGCCATTGGTGACGCGGCCGAGCACATTGCCGGTTTCTGCCTGCTCAATGATTGGTCGGCGCGGGATATCCAGGCCTGGGAATACCAGCCGCTGGGGCCGTTCCTGTCGAAAAGCTTCATCACCAGCCTCTCACCGTGGGTGGTGACCGCCGAGGCCTTGGAGCCGTTCCGCAAGGCACAACCGGCGCGGCCTGAAGGCGACCCGCAACCGCTGCCGTACTTGCTGGATAAGCGTGACCAGGCTGCGGGTGCGCTGGATATCGAATTGGAAGTACTGCTCACCACCGCCGCCATGCGCGAGCAGAACCTGCCGGCTCATCGCCTGGCTCTGAGCAACAGCCTGCACATGTACTGGACCGTCGCGCAGCTGGTTGCGCACCACAGCGTCAACGGCTGCCAGTTGCAAGCGGGTGATCTGTTTGGGTCGGGCACCTTGTCGGGGCCGCAAGAAGGCCAGTTTGGCAGCCTGTTGGAAATGACCGAAGGCGGCAAAAAGGCCATCGAGTTGCCATCCGGCGAAGTGCGCAAGTTCCTTGAAGACGGCGACGAAATCATCCTGCGCGCCCGTTGCAGCCGCGAAGGGTTTGCTTCGATCGGCTTCGGCGAATGCCGCGGCACTGTGATCGCGGCGCGCTAGGAGGGCAGGGTGATGGAACTCTACACGTACTACCGTTCGACCGCGTCGTACCGGGTGCGTATTGCCCTGGCGCTCAAGGGCCTGGATTTCAGCGCCGTGCCGGTCAACCTGCTGGTGCCGGCGGGTGGTGCCAATCGCCAGCCGGAGTACCTGGCGATCAACCCACAAGGTCGCGTGCCGGCGTTGCGTACTGATGAGGGCGAGTTGCTGATTCAGTCACCGGCGATCATCGAATACCTTGAGGAACGTTATCCACAGGCGCCGTTGCTCTCCAAAGACTTGGCGACCCGCGCGCATGAGCGTGCGGCGGCGTCGATTATCGGCTGTGATATCCACCCGCTGCACAATTCGAGCACCCAGAACCTGCTGCGGCAATGGGGGCATGACGAGGCGAAGGTGTTGGCGTGGATCGGTCATTGGATCAGCCAGGGGCTGGGCGCGGTGGAGCAATTGATTGGTGATCAAGGTTATTGCTTTGGCGAGCAGCCGGGGTTGGCGGATGCGTTTCTGATCCCTCAGCTGTATGCGGCAGAACGCTTCAAAGTGCCATTGGCGGCGTACCCGCGCATTGGCCGTGTGGCGGGGCTGGCGGCGCAGCATCCGGCATTTATACAGGCTCACCCTGCCAATCAACCTGACACACCCCAACCCTGAATGTGGGAGCGGGCTTGTTCGGCGTCATCTCTATAAAAATAATAGGTACCTTGCGATGCACAACCAAATTGCCAGCTTTCGCGCGGCACTCGACGCCCGTCCGGTGTCGCGCTATCAGTGGTTGATTCTCCTGTTGCTCGCGCTGCTGCTGGTCACCGATGGCTACGACGCCCAAGTGCTGGGTTATGTCGTGCCGGCGCTGGCCAAGGATTGGGGGCTGGAGAAAGCCGCATTTGGTCCGGTGTTCAGCGCCAACCTGCTGGGGCTGACGCTCGGGTCATTGCTGGTCACACCCTTGGCCGATCGCTTTGGCGTGCGCCGCATCCTGCTCGGCTGTGTGCTGATCTACGCCAGCCTCACCGTGCTGATGGTGTTTGCCAACTCGCTGAACACGCTGATGGCCGCGCGGTTTATCTGCGGTATCGGCATGGGGGGCGCGATGCCGAGCGCGATGGCGTTGATGTCGGACTACTCCCCACCGCGCTTGCGCACGTTGATGGTGACCTTGGCAGCCTGTGGCTTCTCGTTTGGCGGGGCCGCGGGTGGTTTTGTGGCGGCGGGGTTTATTGAAGGCTTCGGGTGGCAGGCTGTGTTTCTTGCAGGAGGCGTGACACCGTTGTTGCTGTTCCCGTTTCTGGTGTGGCTGCTGCCGGAATCTCTGCCGCGTTTGCTGCGTGATGCCCCGTCCTATGCAAGGTTGCGGAAGGTGACGGTGCGTATGCTTCCCGACTGGCAACCGCCGTTAGCGACCGAGGCTGAAAACCAACCGGCGCAAAGCAGTAAACTGACGGTCGTGGAGTTGTTCCGTAACGGCTACGCGCGCCCGACCGTGCTGATCTGGGCGACCTTTTTTGTCAGCCTGATCCTGCTGTATTTCATGATCAGCTGGTTGCCGTCGCTGCTTCTGGAAAGTGGTTTGACGCTGAAAGACGCCAATCTGGTGACGTCGATGTTCCTGTTCGCCGGCACCTTGGGCGCCATCGGCATGGCTTGGTTCGCCGACCGCTTGAAAAGCAAAGTACGACTACTGTCAGGCGTGCTGGCGGCGGCTGCTGTGTGCACCGTTTTACTCGGCCTGAACCATGACAACCCTCGCTACTTGGTGGCCTGCGTATTTGCGGCCGGGTTTTGCATCATCGGTGGCCAGTTGACCCTCAATGCCTTTGCCAGCAACTTCTACCCGGCGCATGTGCGCGCTACCGGTACGGGCTGGGCGCTGGGGGTAGGGCGATTTGGCTCAATCCTGGGGCCGCTCTTTGGCAGCATGCTGCTCGCGATGCATATCCCGGTGGAGCAGATTTTCTTCTTCTGCGCGATACCGGCGGTGATTGCGGCGTTGTTGATTATTCAGGTGCGTTCGCCCGGGGTTGATGTGCCGAAGAGCCGGATGACAGGGGATATTCTCAAGACGCCACAGGCTTAGTGCACCACTGAATTGGGTGGCAGGTGCCCCAGCCGCTCGGTCAGGCGCAGGCGTTGGATGGGATCTTCGCTGAGCATCAGTGCGTGCTCCAGGTCGAAGCGTTCGGCGTTAGGGCAATCCAGGCGCTGATACAGGCTGGCCCTCGCCAGGTAATCGGCGGCGCTGGCGTTGCCCAGCTCCAGCACGCGTTCGGCATCGACCAGCGCTTCAAGCGGGGCGTCATTGGAAAGGTGCAGTTGCCGCAAGTTGCGCGACAGCCGTTGCAGGATCGAACGCGGATCGGCGGTGTACAAGTGGTCGGCCTGCAACTTGAGGTTGGGGCCGTACTGGCGTTGCAGTAGGTCGCGACAATCATTGGGGTACAAACGCCGCCCGCCGCAGGGGTCCAGCAGGTGATCGGCACCGGGTACCCGCAGCAGGAAGTGGCCGGGGAAATTCACGCCGACCATGGGGATGTCCAGGCGCCGCGCCAGTTCCATAGCGATCAGCCCCATGGCCAAGGGTTGTCCACGTTTGCGTCGCAAGACCTTGTCCAGCAGGGCAGCGGCGGGGCGCAAGGGGGTGAATTCATCCTGGGCAAACCCCAGGTCATTCATGCGCCGCAGCAGCGGCTGGGCCTGCTCATCCGCTGGCAGCATCGGCATGCCCAGGCTCACCTGCTGTTGCAACAGGGTCAATTCCTGCAGGATCAGCAAAGGCTGCACCGCCGGGTCGTGCTCGGCGGCAATCCACAGCGCCGCTTCAAACAGCGCAGGTGGTGAGCGTTCCAGGCAGGCGAAAAAGGCTTTGCGGGGATTCATTGCATTCTCCGACATAGGCCCCCGTTTTAGCCTTGCTGGGGTTTTTCGTCCAGTGGCTTAGCAAATATCCAGCGCGCTTATGTCTCAAATCCTGCAAAAACGGGCGTCTTATTCCAGCGTGGTCCGGCATTTTTCTGCCGCAAGCCTATACTTGGCCCACTACCAAAAGTGATTCGGGAGCTTGACGATGTTTGCTCTCATGCATAGCACCCGCCTTGAATCGCTGCACTTGAGCGTCGACCCGGTCACCGGGCTGAAGGCGGTCATCGCCATCCATAACAGTCGCCTTGGGCCCGCCCTCGGTGGTTGCCGTTACCTCTCCTACCCCGACGACGAAAGTGCCGTGGCCGATGCCGCGCGCCTGGCCCAGGGCATGAGCTACAAGGCCGTACTGGCGGGGTTGCCGGTGGGCGGCGGCACCGCAGTGATACTGCGCCCAGGCCACGTGGAAAACCGCGCGGCACTGTTTGAAGCGTTTGGCCGTTGTATCGAACAACTCGACGGCCGCTACATCACCGCCACCGACAGCGGCACCTCGGTGGCGGACATGGATTGCATCGCCCAGTACACCCGTTACGTCACCAGCACCACCGCCGCGGGCGACCCTTCACCCCATGCCGCCATGGGCGTGTTTGCCGGCATCCGCACCACCGCCATGGCCCGCCTGGGCAGCGACAACCTCGAAGGGTTGCGCGTGGCCATCCAGGGCCTGGGCAATGTTGGCTACGCCCTGGCCGAACAGCTGCACGCCGCCGGTGCCGAGTTGCTGGTCAGCGACATTGACCATGGCAAGGTGCAACTGGCCATGGAGCAACTGGGCGCGCACCCAATCGCCAACGAGGCGTTGTTAAGCACGCCGTGCGACATCCTCGCGCCCTGCGGCCTCGGCGCCGTGCTCAACCGCCAGAGCGTCGGCCAGCTGCGCTGCGCCGCCGTAGCCGGTTCCGCGAGTGCGCAACTGACCAACCTGCAAGTGGCCGACCAACTGGAAGGGCGCGGCATCCTCTACGCCCCCGACTACGTGATCAACTCCGGTGGCCTGATCTACGTGGCTCTTAGGCACAGCGGCGCAGAGTTGCCGATCATTACCGCGCACCTGTCCAACATCGGCACGCGCCTTACCGAAATCTTCGCCCACGCCCAGGCCGAAAAGCGCTCCCCCGCACGGGTGGCGGATGAGCTGGCCGAACGGTTGCTGTACCAATAGCCAGCTATTAAAAAGGCCCTGAATCCATGATTCAGGGCCTGTTCAATTCTGGCTTTACTCCGCTGCAGCGTTGAGCAACTCGGACAACGCGTCCGGTTGGCTCTTGAACGCCTTGGCAAATACATCGCGGTTCTTCGCCATGTAGATCCCGGCTTCTTCCACCTGCTGCTCACTCAGGGACGGCACTGCTTTTTGCAACACTTCTGCCAGCAACTCAGCGAGTTCAAGCATCTTGTCATGACGGTCAGCTTCGGCTTTATCCATGAACAAACGCTCCAGATCTCGGCTGCTGCGGTATACCACTTCGACGGCCATTCACCACCTCACATGCCTTCACGATAGTTGTCTTTTGCGACTACTGTATTTATATACAGCAAAAAGAGTAAGCCAAACCGTGGGGTTTGGATAGCAGTTTTTAATGTAGCCCGTAAATACAGGTTAAGCGTGTCTCATGTCACCCGGCCATCATCTCATATCTGCCCTGGCTTTTTTCTGCATGCAAAAGCATAACAACCGTCACGTCTAACCCGCATTATCCGGTCGAGTCGACCTAAGGAAGCATCATCGTGAAAATCAACTGGGCCGAAAGGCTACGCCAGCAAGTACATGGTCTGGCCGAGTCCCTGGGCAATCTGTTTGTCGAGTCGTTCCACTTCCTGGCGTTGTTCGCCATTGGTGCGGTGACCGCTTGGGCAGCGGTGATGGAATTTCTGGGGATGCTGGAGAACGGGCACATCAAGATTGATGACATCTTGCTGCTGTTCATTTACTTGGAATTGGGCGCCATGGTCGGGATTTATTTCAAGACCAACCACATGCCGGTGCGCTTCCTGATCTACGTGGCGATCACCGCCCTGACGCGGCTGCTGATTTCCAACGTGTCGCACCACAACCCACCAGACGTAGGAATCATCTACCTGTGCGGCGGGATTCTGCTGTTGGCGTTCGCCATCCTGGTAGTGCGCTACGCGTCGTCGGCGTTCCCGTCGGTGAAGGTCGAAGGCCCGCGTCGCAAGGGTAGTGCGAGCCTGGAAACCGAGAAGGGCGAGCTTTAAAGTCCGGCGCTGAAGGGCAGGGGACGGGCAGGCGGTCGCTGTAGCACTGTGTGATCGCCATCGGTCATGGCCGCGAGGATTTCCATGGCGCTGTGGCCTTGTTCTATGGCAATACCGAATTGGATGCTCTGCACTAGACGCTTCAGCCGCTTTGGATCGTTGCGCTGTTCGGCGCTGATCATGCGTTTGGCCACCACCCCGTCCTCATTGGAGAGGGTGAGCATAATGCTGCCGTCCAACCGTTGGATGCTCAGGTTGACCCGATAGTCCGGCGTGAAGGTGTCGGTGATGATCTGAAAAGGATTGTCCATGGTGCGTACCGCCTGATAAGAACATGCAGTCATTGACGACCGGTGTTGGGATTAGTTCGTGTCTCCTGACCACCGGCCACTTCGTCGCTGAAGCGTCACAAGATCCGTTTGCTTCGTAAGCTGTACAGCAAGGGGCGTGCCGTGTAGCGGTCTATCAGCCAGTGAGGTGTCAATGTGGGCGCGGGCTTGCTCGCCCGCGCCCATATTGAATGGGCGTTGTGGGCTATTTCAGGGCAGTACTGAAAAAACGATCGCAGACAGCGCAATCAGCCCGATCCCCCCACAAATACATTCGAGACTTGGCCCGAATACTGGCGCAGGGAAGGCACGCGGCGGATTGCGTACATCGGCATCAGGAACAGCAGGCACGCGATGATCGGCCCGCCCTTGGTCTCGATCATGCCCAGAATGCTCGGGTTGAAAGTGGCCACGGCCCAGCAGGTCAGCACGATGGCCATGAGGCCCAGGATCAGTACCAGCGACAGGATCGCCCGCGGCAGCGGGGTCATGTGCAGTTGGTGCTCCATGAAACTGCCCAGGGTGTTGGTCAGCGCCACGCTGTACACCAGCAGGATCGAGAAGACCGCAAAGAAACAGAGCAGGGTGATCAGCTTGCCCGCGCCGACGCCAGCATTGATCGGCAGGAACAAGGTACCCGCACCGATGGCGGTGCCGTAGAGGCCCAGCATCCAGCTGACCGCCAGGCCACCCCGTGAAGTTTCCTTGTATTTGTCATGCATATCGGCGCCGGTATCGCGCAGGGTGCGGATCACCCGGTCGAGGGAGATAAAGTGTTTGCCGTCACCGCGCAGGGCCATTTGCACGAATTATCCTAAGACAGCCTTTAGCAGGACTAAACGCTATGACCCGATCCCTCCATGGTCAGACTTACGTCTGGCTGCACGTTTTTTCCAGTGCGGCGCGGCATTTGTCGTTCACCCGCTGCGCTGAAGAACTGCACATCACGCCGGGGGCGGTGAGCCAGCAAATCCGTCAGTTGGAGGAGCGATTAGGTTTCCGCTTGTTTCATCGACGCGCGTGTGGCGTACCTTGCTTAACGATGAGCTGGAGCGCGGTACTTTGATCGTGCCGTTTGGCCTGGCCGTGCCTAACCATAAACGCTACGTGCTGTTGTATGCGCCAGGTGCGCTGAACCATCCGGGCGTGCGGGCAGTCCATGATTGGCTGGTGGAAGAAGCGATGATTTTTCGCGGATTGCACCCCTTGGGAGAAGGGCAATTGTAGGGAATTGGGAGCGTAGGAAGATGTACCCAACTCCCGAAGATAACAGCGTGTTTGATCCTTGTCAGACTTAATTTGTAATGTGTGATTTATCTTTGCAAAGGGCTTGAATTGTTTCGCGGTCTGCCCAATTGTGTAATCAAGAGGTCATGGTTTTACCTGCCGGGTAAAGCAGTCGTGACCTCTCGCGAGCTAGCTGAAATAAGGGAAAAACTATGCAAATCCAAGTCAATAGCGATAACCATATTGAAAGCAGCATCCGACTGGAGGAGTGGGTACGTACTACCATTGAAAGCACGCTCGAACGTTATGAAGAAGACCTGACCCGCGTTGAGGTCTACCTTAAAGATGAGAACGGGGATAAGCCCGGTCCCCACGATTTAAGTTGCCGCCTGGAAGCACGGCCAAAAGGCCACCAGCCGGTTTCGGTACTGCACAAGGCCGATACCCTGGAACAGGCGATCGACGGTGCAGCCACCAAGCTGGACCATGCGTTGGAACATTTGTTTGGCAAACTGCAAGGCAAGCCGCGCGCTGCCGGTAAAAACCTGTCGGTCAATAAAGTGAACGATGACGCGCTTGAAGAGGAATTCCTGGAAAACGAAAATGCTGCACTTAACGGCTGACAGTTTTTTCACACCCCACTAAAAACGGGCCTGCATTTGCAGGCCCGTTTTCGTTTCAGTCTTAAAACGCGATGGAGGTTTGCACGTAGACCGTGCGCGGCTCGCCCACGTATTTGCCCTTGTTGTTATCGTCGAACGAGCGGGTGAAGTACTGCGTGTTGAAGATGTTTTTCACGCCGACTGCCACGTTCAAGTCCGACAACTGCGGGCCGAAGTCATATGCCGCGCGGCTGCTGAATAACAGGTAGCCCGGGATGCGTCCGTTTGCGCCGTCAGCACTTTCCTTTTGGGTATTGGCGTTGTCGGCGAACTGGCTGCTCTGGTAGCTGCTGTCCAGGTTGAGCTTCCAGCGGCCTTCGGTGTAACCCACGCCCAGGGTGCCCTTGTGCTTGGACGAGAACGGCACGCGGTTGCCTTTGTTCGGGCCGTCTTCGCGGATGGTGGCGTCGACGTAGGCGTAGGTGGCATACACATCAAAGCCTGCCAGCGCCGGGCTCAAACCGTCGAGCGCATAGTTGACGCTGGTCTCGATGCCTTGATGGCGCGTTTCGCCACGGGCAATCACCGAGTCGTTGGTCTGGTTGCTTTCGTACTGGTTGTCGAAGTTGATCAGGAACGCACCGATTTCTGCACGCAACGTGCCGTCGTCGTAGCGGGTGCCCAGTTCCCAGGTGCGGGCTTTTTCCGGTTTCACTTCGCCGCTGGTGACGCGGTTGGGCATCTGGCTGTATTGGACGCTGCCGAACGAGCCTTCGGTGTTGGCGTAGAGGTTCCAGCTGTCAGTGAGGTGGTAGAGCACGTTCAGCGCTGGCAGCGCGGTGTTGTAGTCGCCCTTGTATTTGACGTTGGTGAGGTTGTTGGTCTGCTGGGACTCGATCATCTCGTAGCGAATGCCCGGGGTGAGGGTCCACTTGCCGATATCAATCCGGTCATCGAAGAAGAAGGCGTTGGCTTCGGTGCCGCCGCGGGTGTCGCGGTCGTTGCGGCTGTCGGTGCTGGGGATTTGCTGGTTGGCGGCGATCGGCGTGCGGTAACGCAGTTCGTGGCCAGCCTCGTTGATGTAGCGGTAACCGACGCCGACTTCATGGCTGGTCGGGCCCAGGTCGAAGCCTTGGGCGAAGCGGGTCTCGATGCCACGTACCCAATATTCACGCGGGGACAGCGAAAGGAACGTGCCCTGGTCCAGGTAGCCGCTGCGCAGGGTCTTGGTGAAGAAACTGTTTACGGTGAATTCGCGACGGTCCTGCTCATAGCGATAGCCGATGTTGAACATCGTACGGCGGCCCCAGAATTTGTCGTAGGGGCGTGTGGACTGGTACGGGTCGGCCTTGTAGTTCGCGACGTTCAGGCCTCCAGGCATATCGGCCTGGCCTTCGTAGTACTGCGCCATGGCGTTGAAGCTGTTGGCGTCGTCGAGTTGGTATTTACCCTTGAGGATCAGGTCGTCGATTTGCGTGTCGCTGTGTTCGCGCCAGTCGCCGCCACGGGTACCGGAGTACAAAATCGCCCCGCCCAGGCCGTTGTCGGCAGTGCCGCCCGCGAGCAGGTTGCCGGTGGTCTTGAAGCCGTCGTGGCTGGAAGAGGGGCTGGTTTCGGTCTGCAAACCGCCTTTGACGGTGGGCGCATCCGGAATTGCGCGGGTCACGAAGTTGACCACACCGCCGACGTTTTGCGGGCCGTAGCGCACAGCGCCGCCGCCGCGCACCACGTCTACTGCATCCATATTGCCCATGCTGATCGGTGCAAACGAAAGCTGCGGCTGGCCGTAAGGCGCGAAAGGCACCGGGATGCCGTCCATCAGCACTGTGGAGCGTGATGCCAGGCGCGGGTTGAGGCCGCGAATACCGAAGTTCAGCGCCATGTCATGGCTGCCGGTGCCGTTATTGTCCGGGGCGTTGACGCCGGGAATGCGGTTGAGCACGTCTTTGGCCTGGGTCGCGCCCTGGCGTTCGAATTCTTCACGGCGGATCACATCACGGGCGCCGGGGTGTTCGAAGACATTGGTTTGCGCGGCGTCGCCGAGCCAGTCGCCGACCACGCTGGAGGTGCCCAGCTCAATGCTGGCTGGGGCAGTGGCCGGTTGCAGGCTGTAGGCATTGTCGCCTTCGGCGCGGGCTTGCAGGCCGGTGCCTTCCAGCAGTTTTTGCAGGCCTTCAGCCGCGCTGTAGTTGCCCGTCAAGCCACGGCTCTGCATGCCCGCCGCCACTTCGGAACCAAAGGAGATCAACACGCCGGCTTCGCGGCCAAATTGATTCAGTGCGGCTTCCAACGAAGTCGGCGCGATGTGAAAAGGCTTGGCGTCGGCGGCCATTACCTGAGGCAGTACGGTAAGACTCAGGCTGGCGCCGAGTAGGAGTTGGCGCAGTGAGCGGGCGAGAAGCGTCGGTTGCTGGGGCATGACGGGCGGTCCTGAGAAGGAAGGATCTAGGTGGCTTTCCTTCTCTGTCACGCGAGGTGTGGAAAACGGCTCATCGTTTTTAAGAAAAAGTTCAGGCGCGGGCCTGGACGGTCACCCAGTAGCGGGTAAACCGCCGAACGTTGACCGGCAGGCTCACTTCCAGCAGGTCGAGAATGCGTTCGCTGTTGTCCAGTGGATAGCTGCCGGAGATCAGCAGATTGGCCACCTGTGGGTCGCAATTAACCTGGCCACGGCGATAACGGCCGAGTTCGGCGAGGAAATCTTCCAGGCGCATGTGAGCCGCGACTAGCATGCCGTCGGCCCAGGCGCCGCTGTTGGCGTCGGTAGGGCGCGGGGTGTCCCAGCCTTTGCGCGTGAAATTGACCTGATGCGAAGCCTGGACTGTCAGCGGCAGGCCGCTATAGGTATTGGGCATGACGTCGACGCGCCCCTCAAACACCGACAGTTGAGTGTGATCGCTGAACTGACGCACGTTCAAACGCGCCGCCTGGCTGCTGAGCAGGCCCTGGCCGGTCAGCACCTGCAGCGGCGTATTGCCTGCGGCGCCGGTCAGCAGGATCTCGCCTTCGAGCAAGCGGATCAGGCGTTGCTGGCCGTCGAAATGCACATCCACCGCACTGGCGGTATTGAGCTGCAATTGGCTGCCATCCGCCAGTTGTACCTTACGGCGCTGGCCGACGGGGCTGCGGTAGTCGGCGCTCAGCGGCGGCAATATAGGTTGCTGGCGCAGGCCCCAGGCGGCGGCCGAGCCTGCGCCGAGTATCAGCAGCAGCTTCAGGGCCTGGCGTCGGCTGGCGGAGGTGGGGGCGTTCAGTGCCGCGTGGGCCAGGGGCAGCGGCATGCCGCGCAGGCGCTGATTGACACGCTGCATGTGGTCCCACGCGCGCTGGTGTTCGCTGTGGGCTTTCAACCATTGCTGCCAGGCGGCTTGCTGGCGTGGATTGAGGGCGCCTTGCTGCATTTCCATCAGCCAATGCACGGCTTGTTCGGCGACGTGCGTGGAAAAATTCATAGGGCGAAGTAGCAGCGCATCGCCGCTTTGCTCAAGTGGCGTTTAACAGTGGCGATGGAAATGCCCAACTCAGCGCCGATTTGCGCGTAGGTCAGGCCATCCAGTTGGGCCAGCAGGAAGGCACGCTTGACCTGCGTGGGCAGGCCGTCGAGCAGTTGGTCCAGCTCAACCAGGGTTTGCAGAATGATCGCGCGTTCTTCTTCCGACGGTGCCACGTGTTCGGGCATTTGCGCCAAGGCATCGAGATAGGCGCGTTCCAGGTCTTGGCGACGGTAGAAGTTGAACAGCACGCGCTTAGCGACAGTGGTGAGGAACGCGCGGGGTTCGATCAGCGTTGGCGTTTCCCGCGCGGTGAGCACGCGGATGAACGTGTCCTGAGCCAGGTCGGCGGCACTTTCCGGGCAGCCGAGTTTGCGTCGCAACCAGCCGGTGAGCCAGTGGTGATGGTCGTTGTACAAAACTTCGACGGTAGTGGACGGGCTCAACGGGAACGCTCCGCAAGCATCGGTATGCTGTAGAGAACAAGAATTGTTCTCATTGTAGGGTGCGTGGCGGGCTTCGGCAATCCATCGGCACAGGTGATTTATCCGTTCTCTTTTGCTTATGAGAATATTTATCATTAATATCGCGTGCTGATGAACCTGGCGCCTCTCGCATGAAAAGCAAAACCTCGCTGCCTGTCTCCTATCGTCTCGCCGTGACCTCGCGCGTACTGGCTGCTGTGGTGGGCGGTTACCTGATGGCTTCACTGGCCAGCATCTGCCTCGCGCTGTGGATGCCCACGTCGCGTGCCGACGCTGTGATCACCGGGATGATGAGTTCATTCGTGTTCTATCTGCTGGCCGTGCTCTGGTGTTTCGCCTGCCGCAGCGCCATACGCGCCTGGTTCGGCGTGATGCTGCCGAGCGCAGCATTTGCCACGCTGGCGGGCGTGGGCTTTTGGATGGCGCGCACATGAAAGAGGGCTTTCGCCAGGCCATGGCCTGGTTGCACACGTGGGCTGGATTGATCTTCGGCTGGCTGTTGTTTGCGATTTTTCTGACAGGCACGTTGGCGTATTTCAAAGACGAAATCAGCCACTGGATGCAGCCCGAAGTGCAGGCTCGTCCCTTGGACGATGCGCGTAGCCTGAACGTCGCTCAAACCTATCTGCAGCACGTCGCGCCGACCGCTGCCCGCTGGTTTATCACCCTGCCGGACAGCCGCGACCCCAGCCTGTCGGTAATGTGGCAAGACAAAGTCGACCCCGGCAAGCGTGGCAACTTTATCCAGAAAACCCTCGATCCCGTAACCGGCCAGGCAGTGCAGGCCCGTGAAAGCATGGGGGGCGAGTTCTTCTATCGCTTTCACTTCCAGCTGCAAATGCCGCATCCCTGGGGCCGCTGGCTGTCGACCATTGCCGCGATGGTGATGTTTGTTGCACTGATCACCGGGATCATCACCCACAAGAAAATCTTCAAGGACTTCTTCACTTTCCGCCCCCGCAAAGGCCAGCGTTCCTGGCTCGACGGGCACAACGCGGTGGGTGTGTTAGTGCTGCCATTTCACCTGATGATCACCTACAGCAGCCTGGTGATTTTCATGAGCCTGGTGATGCCGGCACCGATCCTGGCCTCGTATGGCAACGACACCCGCGCCTTCTTCAGTGAGGTGTTCCCGGCGACAAACAATGCACCGGCGCTCGGGCAACCTGGGCAGTTGAAGCCGCTGGTGCCGATGTACGAACAGGCGCGTGAGCAGTGGGCGGGTGGACATGTCGGGCGTGTGGCGGTGAATAACCCCAGTGATGTGAACGCTTCGGTCAATGTGTTTCGCGCCGGCTCTGACAGCGTGGTGCATGATTTCGGCAGCACGGTGTCCTTTAACGGCAACACGGGCGAGCTGTTGCGGGTCAGTGGTGAGCAGTCACTGCCGGCCGTGATCGGCGGCAGTTTTTATGGCCTGCACATGGGCCATTTCGCCGGCCCGGTACTGCGCTGGCTGTACTTTATCTGTGGTCTGGCGGGCACGGCGATGATTGGCACCGGGCTGGTGATCTGGCTTGGCAAGCGCCAGCTCAAGCACGCTAAAAGCGCGGTGATGCCGTTTGAATTGCGCCTGGTGGAAGTGCTGAACATCGCCAGTATGTCCGGACTGATGATCGCCATCGCGGCGTTTTTCTGGGCCAACCGTTTGTTGCCGGTGAGCTTCGCCGAGCGTTCCGACTGGGAAGTGCAAACCTTCTTTATCGTCTGGGGCCTGAGCCTGGTGCACGCCATGCTGCGCCGCGGTCGCCAGGGGTGGATCGAACAGTTGAGCGCTGGCGCGCTGCTGTTTATCGCCATTCCACTGCTCAATGCGCTCACGACCTCCCATCACCTGGGCGTTTCCCTGGCAACGGGCGACTGGGCCATGGCCGGCTTCGACTTGACTTGCCTGGCCAGCGGCGTGTTCCTGGCCTGGGCCGCCTGGAAAATGCAGCAGCGTATGGTGCCTGCCTCCAAGCCAGAACGCGCACGCCGGTTGACGCTCAAGCAGGAGGCGAACTGAATGCTGCTCGCACTGCTGATGTGCTACGGGGGGTTCACCGCATTGTGCTTGTCTACCGACCGACATCACGGCGAACTGCTGCACAGCAAGCCATCGCCCCGTCGTCGGCTGGCCCTGCGTGTGGCCGGTTGGGTGCTGCTGACGGTGTCGATCTGGCCCGCCGTGAATATCGCGGGTTGGGGCCAGGGCCTTGTGGAATGGTGCGCGGTATTGATGCTCAGTGCGCTGTTGCTGGTGCTGTTGTTGCCGTATCGGCCAAGGCTGGCCTTGATCCTGGCGGGCGTCGGCCTGCTCGCCAGCCCTGTTGCGGCCTTTGCCACTCTTTGAGTTCAGCCTGATGATCAGCCCCCCACCCGAATCCCAGGACAGCCCGCACGCTGACGCGGTAGGTGGACGTGCGCATTTCCTGCAGGTGTTTTTGTCCCAGCGTTCGCAGATGGAGGCCTTGGTGAACCGCCGTGTGGGATGTCGCGCCACGGCGGCCGACCTGGTGCAGGACCTGTTCCTGCGCTTCTGGCGCCGGCCATTGGTGCAGGTCGAAGAACTCAGCACCTACCTGTTGCGCTGCGCCGGCAATATTGCCATCGACCACCTGCGCAGCGAAAGCGCGCGGGTGCGCAGCAGCGAAGGCTGGCTGCCCGAGCAGCAGGACAATCAGGGTTGCGAGCCGCAGGCCGCGCTGGAAGCCGGCAATGATTTGCGCCACGTCGAAGCCGCCTTGCGCAGCTTGCCCGAACGCACGCGGCAGATTTTCCTGCTCAACCGCATTCACGGCCGCAAATACGCGCAGATCGCCAAAGCCATGGGCCTGTCCCAAAGTGCCGTGGAAAAACATATGATGCGTGCCCTCGAAGCCTGCAAAGCCAGCCTTCGCGAACCATCGCCCCCACGCACGCCAGGGAAAGCACCGTGAACGTCACCCCCACGCCCGCGCAGGAGCAGGCCGCACTGGCTTGGCTGAGCCTGTTGCATGACCAACCCAGCAGCGGCGACCAGGCCACGTTCAGCCACTGGCTGCGCGCCGATCCCGCGCACGTCGAGGCCTATGCACAGGCTCAGGTGCTGTGGGAGTTGAGCGAAGTGCCGGCACGCAAACTGGCGGATGAAGAGGCCATGGCCTTGCAGGGTTATCTCAATGCGATGAACACCTCGAAGCGCTCACGGGTTGTGCGTTGGTCTGGCGCGTTGGCGATGGCCGCCTGTCTGGTGTTGATGGTGTCGATGGGCGCCGGTTGGCAGCCGTCGCGCTGGGTCGATGACTTCGGCGCCGACTACGTGACGGCGCCGGGGGAGGTCAGAACCTTCACGCTGGCCGACAAGTCCCAAATCACCCTCGATGCCGACAGTGCCATTGCCGTGGATTTCAGCCAGGGTGAGCGGCATATCCAGTTGCGTCGCGGTGCCGGGTTTTTCAGCGTAACTCACACCGGGCAATCCTTTGTGGTGGAGGCGGGCAGCGGTGAAGCGCGGGTGTTGGGTACGCAGTTTGAAGTGCGCCTGCAACCGGAGGGGGCTCAGGTAACCGTGTTGTCCGGGCGCGTTGGCGTCATACCGTCCAAGCAGGGCCAGCAGCAAATTCTTACGGCAGGCCAGCAAGTGATCTACGCCGACGGTGTCGCCGACCCTCTGCATGCGGTCGACAGCGAATCACGCCTGGCTTGGCGTGACGGCTGGCTCAACTACTACAACGCGCCGCTGGCCGATGTGATCAATGACTTGGGGCGCTACTATCCGGGACGCATTCTGTTGCTCAACGAAGAGGCGGGCGCCAAACGGGTCAGCGGCAGCTTCCCGAGCAAAGACCCGCAGGCGGTGTTGAATGCGTTGCAGGCTGTGCTTGGCTTTGAGCAGCACACGGTATTGGGGCGGATGATCGTGGTGCACTGATTACTTCAGCGCAGCCATGATCTTCTCGGGGCTGTAATCGCGGATCAGCGTGCCATTTACATCCACGAACGGAATCCCACCGCCACCCAACGCCTCATACGCCTTGCGCGCCTGGGTGTTTTTCTCGATATCAAACGCCTGGTACGCAATGCCCTTCCGGTCCAGGAACCGGCGGATCTGCTTGCAGTAACCACACCACTCGGTGGAATAGAGCACCACGCGCGCCGAGGCGCGGGTCTGCTCTGGTACCACCTGCGATGGGTTGAACACCCGCTCGATCTTGCCCCAGTTCTGGATCGCCACCACGACCAGCAACACCAGCAGGACTTTCTTGAAAACCCCGCCGAGCATCAGTTACGGCGCTTGAGCTGGTCGGTCAGTTGGGTCGGCAAGCCCTTGATGATCAAGGTCCCGGCGGCTTCGTCGTACTCAATCTTGTCGCCCAGCAAGTGCGCTTCAAAGCTGATCGATAAGCCTTCGGCGCGGCCGGTGAAGCGACGGAACTGGTTGAGGGTGCGTTTGTCAGCCGGGATCTCTGGCGACAGGCCGTAGTCCTTGTTGCGGATATGGTCGTAGAACGCTTTTGGCCGATCTTCATCGATCAGCCCCGAGAGTTCCTCCAGGCCCATCGGCTCGCCGAGCTTGGCCTGGCTGCTGGCGTAATCCACCAGGGTCTTGGTTTTTTCGCGAGCGGATTCGTCCGGCAGGTCCTCGCTTTCGACGAAGTCGCTGAAGGCCTTGAGCAGCGTGCGGGTCTCGCCCGGGCCGTCGACGCCTTCCTGGCAGCCGATAAAGTCGCGGAAGTACTCCGAGACTTTCTTGCCGTTCTTGCCTTTGATAAAGGAAATGTATTGCTTGGACTGCTTGTTGTTCTGCCACTCGGAGACGTTGATGCGTGCCGCCAGGTGCAGTTGGCCGAGGTCCAGGTGACGAGAAGGGGTCACGTCCAGCTCATCATTCACCGCCACGCCTTCGCTGTGGTGCAGCAGGGCGATGGCCAGGTAGTCGGTCATGCCTTGTTGGTAGTGGGCAAACAGCACGTGACCACCGACGGAGAGGTTGGACTCTTCCATCAACTTCTGCAGGTGCTCGACGGCAGTGCGGCTGAACGTGGTGAAATCCTGGCCACCGTCGAAATATTCCTTCAACCAGCCGCTGAACGGGTGCGCGCCGGACTCGGCATGGAAGAAGCCCCAGGCCTTGCCTTGTTTGGCGTTATAGCTCTCGTTAAGGTCGGCAAGCATGTTCTCGATGGCAGCGGATTCGGACAACTCCGAGTCACGGGCGTGAAGAACTGCAGGTGTGCCGTCGGGTTTTTTGTCGATCAGGTGGACGATGCAATGACGGATCGGCATAGGCTTCTCGGCTGGTTGAAGGGGAGCGGTGCGCCCTCCCCAAAAAGTCGCCCAGTGTACCGCACCCATTGGGCAAGACGTGCTTCGAAGGCGGTTATGCGTGCCCTCCGACGGTTCATATACCTTTTTTTCACGGTTTAGAGCGATAAAGCTGACCAAATGGGTAGGTAGAGGCGGATATTTCCCCGTCTCTGTGCTAGTTTTGCCCCGTCTTACGCCAAGTCTCGGCGATAAGCGTGCATTCAGCATCTGTCAGGTCGAACCAATCCCCGTTTCAAGCATCTATAACCCCGATCTCAGTGGTTATAGCCGGGGGTGCCAGGCCGTGACGGTCGGGCTCGACGGCTGACACTGCACTCTGCAATCCATATGAATTTGATAGGGAAGGAACACCACAATGGCTATTACTAAAGACCAACTGATCGCTGACCTGGCTGAAGCAGTAGACGCACCGAAGACCACCGTGCGCGCTCTGCTGGACCAACTGAGCCAGATCGTTGCTGATCAGCTGGAAAACGGCGGCGAAATCACTCTGCCAGGCGTTGGCAAACTGAAAGTGACCGAGCGTCCTGCCCGTACTGGCCGTAACCCTTCGACTGGCGCTGCCATCGAAATCGCTGCCAAGAAAGTTATCAAGCTGGTTGTGGCCAAAGGCCTGACCGACGCTGTTAACAAGTAAGACGCAGCAAAAAAACCGTGCTCCGGAGCGATCCGGGCACGGTTTTTTGTTGCCTGCGATTCTACTGTGATGAAGGGCTAGTCGCGTACCCAGCGCTGGCGCCAGATCTGCTGTTCGTTCTTGGTCTGGAAGGTCCAGGCCACAAAGCGGCTTTGCTTCTGCCCCTGAGACATTTCCACCACTTGGCTTTCCAGCACGCCGGCTTTTTTCAGCGCAGTCTCGATGGCGGGCAAGTTCGACGCTTTTGACACCAGAGTGCTGAACCACAACACCTTGTGGGCAAAGTGCGCGCTCTCGGCGATCAACTGGGTCACGAAGCGTGCTTCACCGCCTTCACACCACAACTCGGCCGATTGGCCGCCGAAGTTCAGCACCGGCAACTTGCGTTTCGGGTCAGCCTTGCCCAAGGCTCGCCACTTGCGTTCGCTGCCCTTGGTGGCTTCGTCCATGGACGCGTGGAATGGCGGGTTGCACATGGTCAGGTCAAAGCGCTCACCCGGCTCCAGCAAGCCCAGCAGGATCTGCTTAGGGTTAGCCTGCAGGCGCAACTGGATGACCTTGCTCAGGTCATTGGACTGCACGATGGCCTTGGCCGCGGCCACGGCGGTAGGGTCGACCTCCGAGCCCAGGAAGTTCCAGCGGTACTCCATGTAGCCAATCAACGGGTAGACGCAATTGGCGCCCATGCCGATGTCCAGCACCTTGACGATTGAACCACGCGGGATCTTGCCGTCGTTGACGCTGGCCAGCAGGTCGGCGAGGAAGTGTACGTAGTCTGCACGTCCCGGCACCGGTGGGCACAGGTAATCCGCCGGGATGTCCCAGTGCTGGATGCCATAAAAAGCCTTCAGCAGTGCCCGGTTGAACACCCGCACCGCATCCGGGCTGGCGAAGTCGATGCTTTCCTTTCCGTAGGGGTTGAGGATCACGAACTGCGCCAGTTCCGGCGTGGTTTTGATCAGCGCAGGGAAGTCGTAACGGCCCGTGTGACGGTTGCGCGGGTGCAGGGTGGCCTCTTTGCGCGGCACGACGGGCTTGGCCGTGGCTGCGGTTTTAGGCTTCTTGCGCGGAGGTTTTGGCGTGCTGGGGGTGGTCATGATGATTCTGGTGTTGGCTCAAAGTGGTGGGCATTGTCACACATTCTTGAGGTGATCTCGGTCAAATGTGGGAGCTGGCTTGCCTGCGATGGCATCAACGCTCTCTTGCAGGTACACCGAGTTGCCTGCATCGCAGGCAAGCCAGCTCCCACAAAAAGCAAAAAAAAGAGACCCGAAGGTCTCTTTTTTCACGCGGTTCACACCTTACAGGCTGGAAATCCGAGCATGTTGCTCCGCCAGCTTACCCAAGGCCTGTTCAGCCTCGGCCAGCTTGGCGCGTTCTTTTTCGATCACTTCAGCCGGCGCCTTGTCGACGAACGCCGCGTTGGACAGCTTGCCGCCCACCCGCTGCACTTCGCCTTGCAGGCGCAGGATTTCTTTGTCGAGGCGGGCCAGTTCAGCGCCCTTGTCGATCAGGCCAGCCATCGGCACCAGCACTTCCATGTCGCCCACCAGAGCGGTGGCGGACAGCGGTGCTTCTTCGCCCGCAGCCAATACAGTGATCGACTCCAGCTTCGCCAGCTTCTTGAGCAGTGCATCGTTCTCAGTAAGACGACGCTGATCCTCAGCGCTGGCGTTCTTCACAAACACTGCCAGTGGCTTGCCCGGCCCGATGTTCATCTCGGCACGGATGTTACGTGTGCCCATCATCAACGTCTTGAGCCATTCGATATCGCTTTCGGCCGCCTCATCGATACGCGCTTCGTTGGCCACCGGCCAAGGCTGCAGCATGATGGTCTTGCCTTCGATACCGGCCAGCGGCGCGAGGCGCTGCCAGATTTCTTCGGTGATGAACGGCATGAACGGATGCGCCAGGCGCAACGCCACTTCCAGCACGCGCACCAGGGTGCGACGGGTGCCGCGCTGGCGTTCGACAGGTGCGTTTTCGTCCCACAGCACGGGCTTGGACAGTTCCAGGTACCAGTCGCAATACTGGTTCCAGATGAACTCGTACAAGGCCTGTGCGGCGAGGTCGAAACGGAACTGGTCGAGTTGGCGGGTCACTTCGGTTTCGGTGCGTTGCAGTTGCGAAATGATCCAGCGGTCAGCCAGGGACAATTCGACTTCTTCGCCGTTCTGGCCGCAGTCTTCGCCTTTGTCCAGCACGTAGCGCGCCGCGTTCCAGATCTTGTTGCAGAAGTTGCGATAGCCTTCGACGCGGCCCATGTCGAACTTGATGTCGCGACCGGTAGACGCCAGCGAGCAGAAGGTGAAGCGCAGGGCGTCGGTACCGTAGCTGGCGATGCCGTCGGCGAACTCGTCGCGGGTCTGCTTCTCGATCTTCTTCGCCAGTTTCGGCTGCATCAGGCCCGAGGTGCGTTTCTGCACCAGGGTTTCCAGGTCGATGCCGTCGATGATGTCCAGCGGGTCCAGGACGTTGCCCTTGGACTTGGACATCTTCTGGCCCTGGCCATCACGCACCAGGCCGTGCACGTACACGGTTTTGAACGGTACTTGCGGCGTGCCGTCTTCGTTTTTCACCAAATGCATGGTCAGCATGATCATCCGGGCAACCCAGAAGAAAATGATGTCGAAACCGGTAACCAGCACGTCGGTGGAGTGGAATTTCTTCAGGAATTCGGTCTGCTGCGGCCAGCCCAGGGTAGAGAACGTCCACAGGCCCGAGCTGAACCAGGTATCCAGTACGTCGTTGTCTTGTTGCAGCGCAACGTCCGGGCCGAGGTTGTGCTTGGCACGCACTTCGGCTTCGTCGCGGCCTACGTAGACCTTGCCTGATTCGTCGTACCAGGCCGGAATGCGATGGCCCCACCACAGTTGACGGCTGATGCACCAATCCTGGATGTCACGCATCCACGAGAAGTACATGTTTTCGTACTGTTTCGGCACGAACTGGATTCGGCCATCTTCCACTGCGGCAATCGCAGGCTCGGCCAGCGGCTTGGTGGACACGTACCACTGATCGGTCAGCCACGGTTCGATCACGGTGCCGGAACGGTCGCCCTTCGGCACTTTCAGGCCGTGGTCGTCAACGCTCACCAGCAAACCGACGGCGTCGAAGGCGGCAACGATCTGCTTGCGCGCTTCGAAGCGGTCGAGGCCGGCGTATTCGGCCGGGATCTTGCCGTCGATGCTCTCGTTCAGCGTGCCGTCCAGGTTGAACACCTGGCAGGCCGGCAGTACGGCGGCATTCTTGTCGAAGATGTTCAGCAGCGCCAGGTTGTGACGCTTGCCGACTTCGTAGTCGTTGAAGTCGTGGGCTGGGGTGATTTTCACGCAGCCGGTGCCGAATTCAGGGTCGCAGTAGTCGTCCGCGATGATCGGGATGCGACGGCCAACCAAAGGCAGCTCGACGAACTTGCCGATCAGCGCCTGGTAGCGTTCATCGTTCGGGTTAACCGCTACGGCGGCGTCGCCGAGCATGGTTTCCGGACGGGTGGTGGCGACGATCAGGTAGTCATTGCCTTCAGCGGTCTTGGCGCCGTCGGCCAGTGGGTACTTGAGGTTCCACAGAAAGCCTTTCTCGTCGTGGTTTTCCACTTCGAGGTCGGAAATCGCCGTGTGCAACTTGGTGTCCCAGTTGACCAGGCGCTTGCCCCGGTAGATCAGGCCGTCTTCATGCAGGCGCACGAAGGCTTCTTTCACGGATTCCGATAGGCCATCGTCCATGGTGAAGCGCTCGCGGCTCCAGTCGACGGACGAGCCCAGGCGGCGGATCTGACGGCTGATGTTGCCGCCGGACTGGCCTTTCCATTCCCAGATCTTTTCCAGGAATTTCTCGCGACCCAGGTCGTGACGGCTCTGGCCGGTCGCTTCGAGTTGGCGTTCCACCAGCATCTGCGTGGCGATACCGGCGTGGTCGGTGCCTGGCTGCCACAGGGTATTGCGGCCCTGCATGCGGCGGAAACGGATTAACGCATCCATGATCGCATTGTTGAAGCCATGGCCCATGTGCAGGCTGCCAGTGACGTTCGGTGGCGGAATCATGATGGTGTACGAGTCGCCCGCACCTTGTGGGGCGAAATAGTTCTCGGACTCCCAGGTGTTGTACCAGGAAGTTTCGATAGCGTGGGGCTGATAGGTCTTATCCATGCGCGGCGGGACCCTAGTTGGCATTAATTCAGGAAAGCCGGCAAGTATAACGGGGGGGAGCAGTTGCAAGCTACAAGCTATGAGCTACAAGCTTGGGGGCAACTGCTCTTGCAGCTTGTAGCTAATTGCTTGTAGCTGCGGCGATCAGCCGCTCCATCCGCGCATCCAACCGACGCTTGATCTCGGTCTCGATATGCGGGGCAAAGTCGTCGATCACGTCTTGCATGATCAATTGCGCAGCGGCGCGCAGTTCGTTATCCAAGTGCAGCAGCAGGGCGTCGGGCCCTTTTTCAGCGGGAGCGGGTTCTGCTACTGCAGTGACTGCTACCGGGGCTGCGGGCTTATTACCGACCATGTCGAATAACAGCGGAATCTGTACCTCGCCATCGACCGTCTCGGTCAGCAGCGGCGGCTGCAAGTCATCATCACCCAGCAACTGGCGGATCGACTCAAGGTCGTCCAGCAGGTGGTCGTCTTTTTTTACAGAATTGGGAGTGTCCATCGTGTGCTCAAAGTCGTTGTAACCGGTGATCTTGCAGAGGATAGCCCTGTTCGCGGTAGAAACGGAAACTCTCCCGCGCGGCCTGACGAATAGCCGGATCTTCCACCACCACTTCCGCCACACGGGCGAACGCCTTGGCAAAGGGCGGTACTTTCAGGTCCAGGTTGACCAGCAGGTCCTGATGAGCGCCGCAGTTGTCGCCTAAGCCCAGCACCACCAAGCCTTCAGGTTCAGACTCGGCGGGGCCGTGGGGCACGAAGCTTTCGCCCTTGAAGCGCCATAGGCGGGCATCAAGCTCGTCACGCTGCGCAGCATCGCTGCAATGCAGGTAAATACGGTGGCCCAAGCGCCAGGCTTTTTCGGTGAGTTTGCAGGCAAAGTCCAGGCGCGCGAGCGGGTCGGCGCTGGGCAATATATAGAAGTCGACTTGGGTCATTGCGGTTCCTGAGACCGGGACGGCGTGATGGCCGTCCCGGAATCGTCAGTTTCAGGCCTTGGCGCGATCCAACAGGTATTGGGTCAGCAGTGGCACCGGACGGCCAGTGGCGCCCTTGTCCTTGCCGCCGCTGGTCCAGGCCGTGCCGGCGATGTCCAGGTGGGCCCAGTTGAAGTTTTTGGCAAAGCGCGACAGGAAGCAGGCAGCAGTGATGGTGCCGGCTTTCGGGCCGCCGATGTTGGCGATGTCGGCGAACGGGCTGTCCAGCTGTTCCTGGTACTCATCGAACAGCGGCAGTTGCCAGGCGCGGTCGTCGGCAGCCTTGCCGGCGCTGAGCAGTTGCTCGATCAGCTCGTCGTTGTTGCCCAGCAGGCCCGAGGTGTGGGAGCCCAGCGCGACGATGCAGGCGCCGGTCAGGGTGGCGATATCGATCACGGCCTGTGGCTTGAAGCGCTCGGCGTAGGTCAGGGCATCGCACAGCACCAGGCGGCCTTCGGCGTCGGTGTTGAGGATTTCGACGGTCTGGCCGCTCAGGGTCGTTACGATATCGCCCGGGCGCGCTGCGCCGCCGCTTGGCATGTTCTCGGCGCAGGCCAGGATGCACACGAGGTTGATCGGCAGTTTGAGTTCCAGCACGGCACGCAGGGTACCGAACACGCTCGCGGCGCCGCCCATGTCGTACTTCATCTCGTCCATGCCCTGGCCCGGCTTGAGGCTGATGCCGCCGGTGTCGAAGGTGATGCCTTTGCCGACCAGGGCGTAAGGCTTCTCGGACTTCTTGCCGCCGTTATATTGCATCACGATCAGGCGTGGCGGCTGGTCGCTGCCCTGGCCTACGGCATAGAACGAGCCCATGCCCAGTTCCTTGATCTTTTTCTCGTCCAGCACTTCAACTTTCAGGCCCTTGAACTCTTTGCCCAGTGCCTTGGCTTGTTCGCCCAGGAACGTCGGGTGGCAGATGTTCGGCGGCAGGTTACCCAGGTCGCGGGTGAACGACATGCCATTGGCGATTGCTGTCGCGTGGGTCACGGCGCGCTCGACTTCAGCCTGGGCCGCCTTGATGGTCAGCAGGGTGATTTTCTTCAGGGCACGCGGTTCGGCTTTCTGGCTCTTGAACTGGTCGAAGAAGTAACCGCCATCCACCAACGTTTCCGCCAGCAGGCGGGTCTTGCCGTAGCTGTCGCGGCCTTTTACGACGATTTCATCGAGTGCCAGCGCTGCATCGCTGCCGCCCAGGCCCTTGAGGGTGGTAAGGATGGCGCTGATGATCTTGCGGAAAGGGCGGTCGCCGAGTTCGGCGTCCTTGCCCACGCCCACCAGCAATACACGCTCGGCTTTAAGGTTGGGCAGGCTCTGCAGCAGCAGGCTCTGGCCGACTTTGCCGGTCAGGTCGCCGCGCTTGAGCACTGCGCTGATAGCGCCGCCGCTGAGTTCGTCGAGTTGCTTGGCGGCAACGCCGAGTTTGCGGCCTTCGCCAATGGCGACCACGAGGGTGGCGGTTTTCAACGTTTCGGGGCTAACGCTTTTTACAACCAATTCCATTTTCGGGTCCCTTATAAGGTCTATTAGCCAGGAGTCTGTACTCCGGCTTTAATACCCGGCAGCTGTGTAAACCGCCGGCGACAAAGGCCGCAGTTTGAACCTCGCCGGCGGAGCCTGACAACCCTTGCCACCAGCTTTGTGCACGTGCATGAGGTTGCGCAGTGACAGGCGCGGTCAATCACAGGATAATGCGCCATCTTTTTAGCCGGCCCTGTGTAAAGGGGCTGACTCGGTATGCTTGCTTGTTTGGCCGCCTTAGCCTGACAACCCTGGAGTGTCTGGTTTGATCGTCTTCCGTTATCTGTCCCGCGAAGTCCTGTTGACCCTGAGTGCCGTGAGTGCGGTATTGCTGGTCATCATCATGAGTGGTCGTTTCGTCAAATACCTGGCCCAAGCCGCTTCGGGCGCCCTGGACCCAGGCTCGCTGTTCCTGATTATGGGCTTTCGCCTGCCGGGCTTCCTGCAACTGATCCTGCCGTTGGGCCTGTTCCTGGGGATCCTGCTGGCATACGGCCGCCTATACCTCGAAAGCGAAATGACCGTGCTCTCGGCCACAGGCATGAGCCAGCAGCGCCTGCTGGGCATGACCATGATCCCAGCCGCCGGCGTCGCGCTGATCGTCGCCTGGCTGAGCCTGAGCCTGGCTCCCCAGGGCGCCATGCAGTTCCAGTTGGTGCTGAACAAACAAGACGCGATGACCGAGTTCGATACCCTCGAGCCAGGCCGTTTTCAGGCGCTCAATGACGGCTCTCGGGTGACCTACACCGAAACCCTGACCGACGATCGCGCTAACCTGGGCGGGGTGTTCATCTCCGAGAAGCGCCTGGGCCAGGACAAGAAGGACCGTGGTATTTCCATATTGGTAGCCGATTCGGGGCGTCAGGAAGTGCGCCCGGACGGCAGCCGCTACCTGATACTGGAAAACGGCTATCGCTATGACGGTAGCCCCGGCATGGCCGATTACCGTGCAATCCAGTACGACACCTATGGCGTGATGCTGGCGCGTCCGGATATCAGCGACGAAGTTACCGACCGTGACGCCATCCCGACCTCCGAGCTGTTCGGCAGCAAGGAGCTGCGTTCCATCGCCGAACTGCAATGGCGCATCTCCCTGCCGTTGCTAGTGTTCATCGTGACCTTGATGGCCGTGCCGCTGTCGCGCGTCAACCCGCGCCAGGGGCGTTTTCTCAAGCTGCTGCCGGCGATCCTGCTGTATATGGCGTACCTGACCATCCTGATTTCCGCCCGCGGTTCCCTGGAAAAGGGCAAGCTGTCCCCGACCCTGGGCCTTTGGTGGGTGCACGGGATCTTCCTTGTGATTGGCCTGGGCCTGCTCTACTGGGAACCCATACGTTTGAAAATGATGAGCCGTCGTGGCCAGAAGGAGTTGGCTCGTGGCTAAGCTCGATCGCTACATCGGTAGCAGTGTACTGATCGCCATCCTGGCGGTATTGGGCATCATCCTGGGCCTGGCGTCGTTGTTCGCCTTCATCGATGAAGTGGGTAACGTCAGCGACACCTATACCGTGTGGGATGTGCTCAGTTTTGTCGCGCTGACCGCGCCGCGTCGTCTCTACGAGATGATGCCGATGGCCGCGCTGATTGGCTGTCTGATCGGCCTGGGTACCCTGGCCAGCAACAGCGAACTGACCATCATGCGCGCGGCCGGGGTTTCCATCGGTCGTATCGTCTGGGCGGTGATGAAGCCCATGTTGCTGCTGATGCTGTGCAGCGTGCTGATCGGTGAATACGTCGCGCCGCCGACTGAATCCACGGCCCAGGCTAATCGTGCCTTGGCTCAGGGGTCGGGCGATGCGCAAAGCTCCAAGCGCGGTCTGTGGCACCGCCAGGGTGATCAATTTATCCACATCAATGCCGTTCAACCGGGCGGCCTGTTGATTGGCGTGACCCGCTACAACTTTGACAAAGAACGCCATCTGCTTTCGTCAAGCTTCGCCAAACGTGCGCAGTACAGTGATGAAAAGTGGCAATTGAGCGATGTCACCACCACGTATTTCCGCGATATCGGCCAAGGTGCCAAGGCCAGCACCGAAGTGATCAACGTGCCAAGCGCAGAATGGGACATCGCCCTCAAGCCGCAATTGCTCAATACCGTGGTGATGATCCCGGAAAGCCTGCCGATCTCCGGGCTTTGGAGTTACATCCACTATCTGAAGGACCAGGGCCTGAACAACGGTCGTTACTGGCTGGCATTTTGGGTCAAGGTGTTGCAACCGGTGGTGACGGCTGCGCTGGTGCTGATGGCAATCTCGTTCATCTTTGGTCCGCTACGCTCCGTAACCCTGGGCCAGCGTGTGTTTACCGGCGTGCTAGTGGGTTTCACATTCCGTATCGCCCAGGACCTGCTAGGCCCGTCGAGCCTGGTGTTCGGCTTCTCGCCGCTGTTTGCGGTGCTGGTGCCCACGGCCATCTGCGCCTTGGCTGGCTTCTGGCTACTGCGTCGAGCCGGTTGATACCACGCTTATGAACAAAAAATGCCCCGGTCCAGAGTTCGGGGCATTTTTGTTCTGGTCAGCAAAGATGACGCCTGGCCTGAGCATCAGGTACAATTCCCGGCTATTTTTCAGCGGGCAATCTGCCTGCAGCCTTTTTGAGTGTTGATCCGTGAGTGATTTGAGTCATATCCGCAATTTCTCCATCATCGCCCACATTGACCATGGTAAGTCGACGCTGGCCGATCGATTCATCCAGATGTGCGGCGGCCTTGCCGAGCGTGAAATGGAAGCCCAGGTGCTGGATTCCATGGACCTCGAACGCGAGCGCGGGATCACCATCAAGGCCCACAGTGTCACCCTGTACTACACCGCCAAAGACGGTATCAAGTACCAGCTGAACTTCATTGACACCCCGGGCCACGTCGACTTCACCTATGAAGTCAGCCGTTCCCTGGCGGCCTGCGAAGGCGCATTGCTGGTGGTGGACGCGGGTCAGGGCGTTGAAGCCCAGTCCGTAGCCAACTGCTACACCGCCATCGAGCAAGGCCTGGAAGTGATGCCGGTGCTGAACAAGATCGACTTGCCGCAAGCCGATCCTGACCGCGTCAAAGAAGAAATCGAAAAAATCATTGGCATTGACGCCACCGACGCCGTCGAGTGCAGCGCCAAGACCGGCCTGGGCGTCGACGAAGTGCTTGAGCGCCTGGTCAATACCATTCCTGCGCCAACCGGCAACTACGAAGATCCGCTGCAAGCGTTGATCATCGACTCCTGGTTCGACAACTACCTGGGCGTTGTCTCCCTGGTGCGCGTGCGCCACGGCCGTGTGAAGAAAGGCGACAAGATCCTGGTCAAATCCACCGGCAAGATCCACCTGGTGGACAGCGTCGGTGTGTTCAACCCGAAACACACTGCCACCGTCGACCTGAAAGCCGGTGAAGTGGGCTTCATCATCGCCGGTATCAAGGACATCCACGGTGCGCCGGTCGGTGACACCCTGACCTTGAGCTCCACCCCTGACGTCGATGTGCTGCCGGGTTTCAAACGCATCCAGCCGCAGGTCTACGCCGGCCTGTTCCCGGTCAGCTCCGACGACTTCGAAGACTTCCGCGAAGCCCTGCAAAAGCTGACCCTCAACGACTCGTCGTTGCAGTACACCCCGGAAAGCTCCGACGCCCTGGGCTTCGGCTTCCGCTGCGGCTTCCTCGGCATGCTGCACATGGAGATCATCCAGGAGCGCCTTGAGCGCGAATACGACCTGGACCTGATCACCACCGCGCCGACGGTTATTTTTGAGCTGGCGTTGAAAACCGGTGAAACGATTTACGTCGATAACCCGTCGAAGCTTCCAGACCTGTCTTCCATCGAAGACATGCGCGAACCAATCGTGCGCGCCAATATTCTTGTGCCACAGGAACACCTGGGCAACGTCATTACCCTGTGTATCGAAAAGCGTGGCGTACAGCACGACATGCTGTTCCTCGGTACCCAGGTGCAAGTGACCTATGATTTGCCGATGAACGAAGTGGTGCTGGACTTCTTCGACCGTCTCAAATCCACCAGCCGCGGCTATGCTTCGCTGGATTACCATTTCGACCGTTACCAGTCGGCTAATCTGGTGAAGCTGGATGTGTTGATCAACGGCGACAAGGTCGATGCCCTGGCACTGATCGTGCACAAGGACAATGCGCACTATAAAGGTCGCCAGTTGACCGAGAAGATGAAAGAACTGATTCCGCGCCAGATGTTCGACGTCGCGATCCAGGCCGCCATCGGCGGGCAGATCATTGCACGGACCTCCGTCAAGGCACTCAGAAAGAACGTACTGGCCAAATGCTACGGCGGTGACGTAAGCCGTAAGCGCAAGCTGCTTGAGAAGCAAAAGGCCGGTAAAAAACGCATGAAGCAAGTGGGCAACGTGGAAATTCCACAAGAAGCCTTCCTTGCGGTGCTCAGGTTGGATAGTTAGGTCCTATGTCACTAAATTTCCCGCTGTTGCTGGTCATCGCCGTTGCCGTTTGTGGCTTCCTGGCGTTGCTTGATCTGGTGTTCTTCGCCCCGCGTCGGCGGGCGGCTATCGCTTCGTATCAGGGCAGCGTCAGCCAGCCCGATGCCGTGGTGGTCGAGAAGCTGAACAAAGAGCCTTTGCTGGTTGAATACGGCAAGTCGTTCTTCCCGGTGTTGTTCATCGTGCTGGTGCTGCGTTCGTTCCTGGTGGAGCCGTTTCAGATCCCTTCGGGGTCGATGAAACCTACCCTGGACGTGGGCGACTTCATTCTGGTGAACAAGTTTTCCTACGGGATTCGCCTGCCGGTGATCGACAAGAAGGTCATCGAAATTGGTGACCCGCAGCGCGGCGATGTGATGGTGTTCCGCTACCCGAGCGACCCGAGCGTGAACTACATCAAGCGCGTGATCGGCCTGCCGGGCGATGTGATTCGCTACACGGGCGACAAGCGTCTGTTGATCAACGGTGAGTCGGTGGCCGAGAAGCTGCTCGGCTCTGAGCCAAGTTCCCTGGGCAGCGCCGAGCTGTACCAGGAAAAACTCGGCGCGGTAGAGCATGAGATCCGCAAGGAAATGTCGCGCTACCGCCAGCCTGGCGGTGAGTGGAAAGTGCCTGCCGGGCACTACTTCATGATGGGCGACAACCGTGACAACTCCAATGACAGCCGCTATTGGAATGATCCCAACATTCCCAAGGACCTGCTGGGCATGGTTCCCGACCAGAATATCGTCGGTAAGGCCTTTGCGGTCTGGATGAGCTGGCCGGAACCCAAACTCAGCCACCTGCCGAATTTCTCGCGGGTCGGGCTGATCAAGTAATACAGGCGGCGCTGTGAACACAGCGCCGAATGCTTTTCTGGGGCTGGGACAATTATTTGCCCGGCCCCATGCAGCACCAACCAGGATTTGAATTTGAACACTGCGTCAATCGTCGATGGCCGCCGGTGCCACCAAACAGATATGGGTAAACCGTGAGCGTTTCTTTAAGTCGTCTCGAGCGCCAGCTCGGCTACACCTTCAAGGACCAGGAATTGATGGTCCTTGCCCTCACACACCGCAGCTTTGCTGGGCGCAACAACGAGCGCCTGGAATTCCTCGGTGATGCCATCCTTAACTTTGCCGCCGGTGAGGCGCTTTTCGAACGTTTCCCTCAAGCGCGCGAAGGCCAGCTGTCGCGCTTGCGTGCACGCCTTGTGAAAGGCGAGACCCTGGCCGTGCTGGCCCGTGGTTTCGGCCTGGGTGAATACCTGCGACTGGGCTCCGGTGAATTGAAAAGCGGTGGCTTCCGTCGCGAGTCGATCCTGGCGGATGCCCTGGAAGCGTTGATCGGTGCGATCTACCTCGATGCAGGTATGGAGACGGCCAAGGAGCGCGTGGTCGCCTGGCTGGCCTCGGAAATCGAAAGCCTGACGCTGGTCGACACCAACAAAGATCCCAAGACCCGCCTGCAGGAATACCTGCAGTCCCGTGGTTGCGAACTGCCACGTTACGAAGTGGTGGATATCCAGGGTGAGCCGCATTGCCGCGTGTTCTTCGTGGAATGTGAAATCACCTTACTGAATGAAAAAAGCCGAGGTCAGGGTGTGAGCCGTCGTATTGCCGAACAGGTAGCGGCCGCTGCAGCACTGATTGCCCTGGGCGTGGAGAATGGCCATGACTGATTCAACCGCAACACGCTGTGGCTATGTTGCCATCGTTGGCCGCCCCAACGTGGGCAAGTCCACGCTGCTCAACCACATCCTCGGCCAGAAGCTCGCGATCACCTCGCGCAAGCCGCAGACGACTCGCCACAACATGCTGGGCATCAAGACCGAAGGCAGCGTGCAAGCGGTCTACGTCGACACCCCGGGCATGCACAAAGGCGGCGAGAAAGCGCTTAACCGCTACATGAACAAAACCGCTTCGGCGGCGTTGAAAGACGTCGACGTTGTGATCTTTGTGGTCGACCGCACCAAGTGGACTGATGAAGACCAAATGGTCCTCGAGCGTGTGCAATACGTGACCGGCCCGTTGATCGTCGCGCTGAACAAGACCGACCGTATCGAAGACAAAGCCGAACTGATGCCGCACCTGAGCTGGCTGCAGGAACAACTGCCAAACGCCCAGATCATGCCGATCTCGGCCCAGCACGGGCATAACCTCGAAGCGCTGGAACGCGTGATAGCAGGCTACCTGCCGGAGAACGAGCACTTCTTCCCGGAAGACCAGATCACCGACCGCAGCAGCCGTTTCCTCGCCGCCGAACTGGTCCGCGAGAAAATCATGCGCCAGATGGGGGCCGAGCTGCCGTACCAGATCACCGTCGAAATCGAAGAGTTCAAGCAGCAGGGCAAGACCTTGCACATCCATGCGCTGATCTTGGTCGAGCGTGACGGCCAGAAGAAAATCATCATTGGCGACAAGGGCGAGCGCATCAAGCGCATCGGCACCGAAGCGCGCAAGGACATGGAATTGCTGTTTGATTCCAAGATCATGCTCAACCTGTGGGTGAAGGTTAAGGGTGGCTGGTCTGATGATGAGCGTGCGTTGCGTTCGTTGGGCTACGGCGACCTGTAAACACCGCATACCTTTGTGGGAGCGGGTTTGTGTGGGAGCTGGCTTGCCTGCGATAGCATCACCTCGGTGCAATTGAAAAACCGAGGTGCCTGCATCGCAGGCAAGCCAGCTCCCACATTGGTTTGTCGCTGTTCTTAAGTTCTGCGAAGAGACTTCCATGTCCCAATCCCCGCCCCCCAGCCAACTCGCCTACGTCCTGCACAGCCGCGCCTACCGTGAGACCAGCGCCCTGGTAGACTTTCTCACGCCTCACGGTCGCCTGCGCGCGGTATTGCGCAGCGCGCGAGGCAAGGCGGGCACGCTGGCAAGGCCATTCGTGGCGCTGGACGTGGAATTTCGCGGCAAGGGCGAGTTGAAAAACGTTGGGCGGCTCGAGAGCGTCGGTACGTCGGCCTGGCTCAACGGTGATGCGTTGTTCAGCGGCCTCTACCTCAACGAACTGCTGATCCGCCTACTGCCCGCCGAAGACCCACACCCTGGCGTCTTCGATCACTACGCCGCCACCTTGCTCGCCCTCGCCGAAGGCCGCCCGCTGGAGCCGCTGCTGCGCGCCTTTGAATGGCGCCTGCTTGACGACCTGGGCTACGGCTTCGAACTCGCCAACGATCTGCACGGTGACCCCATCGCCGCCGACGGTATGTATCGTCTGCAAGTCGATGCCGGCCTTGAGCGCGTGTACCTGCTGCAACCTGGCCTGTTTCAGGGTACCGAGTTGCTGGCGATGAGCGAAGCTGATTGGAGCGCTCCGGGTGCGTTGTCCGCCGCCAAGCGCCTCATGCGCCAAGCGCTGGCCGTGCACCTGGGCGGGCGGCCGCTGGTCAGTCGCGAGTTGTTTCGAAAGCCCTGACAACCCCGTGTATGCTGTGCAGCGTTTCTTTCCCTATTCAGGAGCGCTTCCGTGACCACCAGCAATCGCATTCTTCTTGGCGTCAACATCGACCACGTCGCCACCCTGCGCCAGGCCCGGGGCACCCGTTACCCTGACCCGGTCAAGGCCGCGCTGGACGCCGAAGAAGCGGGCGCCGACGGCATCACCGTGCACCTGCGTGAAGACCGCCGCCACATCCAGGAGCGCGACGTGCTGGTGCTCAAGGACGTGCTGCAAACTCGCATGAACTTCGAGATGGGCGTCACCGAAGAAATGATGCAGTTCGCCGAGCGCATCCGCCCGGCGCACATCTGCCTGGTCCCGGAGACCCGTCAGGAACTGACCACCGAAGGCGGCCTCGACGTGGCGGGCCAGGAGGCAAGGATCAAGGCTGCGGTAGAGCGCTTGTCGAAGATCGGCAGTGAAGTGTCGCTGTTCATCGACGCCGACGAGCGCCAGATCGAAGCCTCGCGCCGTGTCGGTGCGCCGGCCATCGAACTGCACACCGGCCGTTACGCCGACGCTACTACACCGACCGAAGTCGCCGACGAACTGCAACGCATCATTGACGGTGTGAACTGCGGCCTCAAGGAAGGCCTGATCGTCAACGCCGGCCACGGTCTGCACTACCATAACGTCGAGGCCGTGGCCGCGATCAAGGGCATCAACGAGCTGAACATCGGCCACGCACTGGTGGCGCACGCGCTGTTCGTCGGTTTCAAAGGCGCGGTAGCCGAGATGAAAGCGCTGATCCTGGCCGCCGCCACGACTTAAGCCACAGCCTAAAGAACGCTGAATATCAAACGTGTGTGAGCGCCAGTGAATTCAGCCATGCGGCAATGCGGCAATGCGAAGCCTTACTGTTTAGCCGTTGCAGGTGTATCGTATCTGCCCTTTGCAGGCCCTGGGCTTGCGGCAGATACGTGAGGTTGTTGTGTCCCGATCCTTTTCCCGTCGACAAATCCTGGGTGGCCTTGCAGGCCTGGCCGTAGTGGGCGTGGGGGCCGGTGGCGCCTACCGCTACTGGCTGGGGAAAGTCGCCGAGGCTGAGGCTGGGCACGATTACGAACTGATCGCAGCACCCCTGGACGTGGAGTTGGTACCGGGCCACAAGACCGAAGCCTGGGCATTCGGCCCCTCTGCGCCGGGCACCGAGTTGCGCGTGCGCCAGGGTGAGTGGCTGCGGGTGCGCTTTATCAACCATCTGCCAGTCGCCACCACCATCCACTGGCATGGCATCCGCCTGCCGCTGGAAATGGACGGCGTGCCCTACGTCTCGCAATTGCCGGTACTGCCCGGTGAATACTTCGACTATAAATTCCGCGTGCCGGACGCGGGCAGCTACTGGTATCACCCCCATGTGAACAGCAGCGAAGAACTGGGCCGTGGCCTGGTCGGCCCGCTGATCATTGAAGAGCGCGAGCCTACCGGTTTCAAACACGAGCGCACCCTGAGCCTGAAAAACTGGCACGTGGACGAAGAGGGCGCTTTCGTGGCCTTCAGCATCCCCCGTGAAGCGGCGCGGGGCGGCACCGCCGGGCGTTTATCGACGATCAATGGCGTGTCCCAGGCGGTCATCGATCTGCCCGCCGGGCAGATCACCCGCGTGCGCCTGCTCAACCTCGACAACACCTTGACCTATCGCATCAATATTCCAGACGTCGACGCGCAGATCTACGCGCTGGACGGCAACCCTATCGAGCCGCGCCCGCTGGGCAAGGAATACTGGCTGGGCCCCGGCATGCGCATTTGCCTGGCGATCAAGGCACCGCCTGCCGGTGAAGAACTGTCGATCCGCAACGGCCCGGTGCGCCTCGGTACGTTTCGTTCGGTGGCCAACTCCGATGCACCGAGTGAGTGGCCGCCCGCATTGCCCGCCAACCCGATCAGCGAACCGGACCTGGCCAATGCCGAGAAGCTCAACTTCAATTTCGAATGGGTTGGCAGCGTTTCAGTCGATGATGGCAAGCCACCAAGCCTGTGGCAGATCAACGGCAAGGCGTGGGACATCACAGACAAAACCTGTGCCGACCGCCCGATTGCCAAGCTGGAAAAGGGCAAGAGCTACATTTTCGAATTGAAGAACATGACCCAGTACCAGCATCCGATCCACCTGCATGGCATGAGCTTCAAGGTGATCGCCTCGAACCGCCACAAGCTGATTCCTTACTTCACCGACACCTACTTGTTGGGCAAAAACGAACGCGCCCGCGTGGCCTTGGTGGCGGATAACCCGGGGGTGTGGATGTTCCATTGCCATGTGATCGACCACATGGAAACCGGCCTGATGGCCGCCATCGAGGTGGCGTGATGCGTCAGTTTCGCCCAACGGCGATCATCGACCGCAGTCGCGACCAGGACTTCATGCGTGAAGCCCTGGCCCTTGCTGCCCAGGGCGCTGCACTCGGCGAAGTGCCTGTCGGCGCAGTGCTCGTACAAGACGGCGAGATCATCGGTCGTGGCTTCAATTGCCCGATCAGCGGCAATGATCCCAGCGCGCATGCTGAAATGGTCGCCATCCGCGCCGCCGCGCAAGCGATCAGCAACTACCGCCTGATCGGCAGCACCCTGTATGTCACGCTGGAGCCGTGCAGCATGTGCGCCGGCCTGATCGTGCATTCGCGCGTTGCGCGGGTGGTGTATGGCGCGCTGGAGCCCAAGGCGGGGATAGTGCAAAGCCAGGGGCAGTTTTTTACCCAGGGATTTCTGAATCACCGGGTGTTGTTTGAGGGGGGAGTGTTGGCTGGGGAGTGTGGGGCGGTGCTGAGTGAGTTCTTCAAGGCCCGGCGGGCCAAGCCCACACTCTAAAGAACACGGGTGAGCAAATGTGCAAGCGGGCTTGCTCGCGAATACGGTGTATCAGTCACACATGTACCGACTGACCCACTGCATTCGCGATCAAGCCCGCTCCCACATTTTCGATCTCAACTTGGCAGGCAGATTGACGGTTACTTCTTGGCGATGATCACTGCGCGCATCGGCGCCGGCAGCCCTTCGATGGTCTTGCTGTGATCCTCCGGATCAAGAAAATCACTCAGCGACTGAAACTTCATCCACTCGGTCCCGCGCTGTTCTTCAACCGTGGTCACGCTCACATCCACACAGCGCACATCGCTGAACCCTGCACGGCGCAGCCACAGCATCAACGCCGGCACCGACGGCAGGAACCATACGTTACGCATTTGCGCATAGCGGTCTTCCGGCACCAGCACTTGCTGCTGATCGCCTTCCACCACCAAGGTTTCCAGGACCAGTTCACCGCCTTTGACCAGCGTGTCTTTCAGCGCCAACAAATGCTCGATCGGCGAGCGGCGGTGATAGAACACGCCCATGGAAAACACCGTGTCGAACCCTTCCAGATTCGACGGCAAGTCTTCGAACGGGAACGGCAAGTGCCAGGCGTTGGGTTCGGACAGGTAACGCCGCACCGCCTGGAACTGGCAGAAGAACAACCAGTTCGGATCGACCCCAATCACGCTGTCCGCGCCGGCGCCGAGCATGCGCCACATGTAGTAGCCATTGCCGCAGCCGACGTCAAGGATGCGCTTGCCTTTCAGATCCAGGTGCGGCGCGACCCGCGACCACTTCCAGTCCGAACGCCATTCGGTATCGACATGCACGCCGAACAGGTGGAACGGGCCTTTGCGCCACGGGCTCAGGCCCATCAGCGCAGTGTGCATTTGCGCGCGGGTAGCGTCGTCGCAATCAGTGTCCAGGGTCAGGTCATTCAGCAAATCGACTTCGCTGGGCATTATTTTCGGTAAGGCATCCAACGCACTCTGCCAACGCTCCAGGTCGCCATGACCTTTCTCCATCTTGCTATCGAGTTGCGCTTGCAGGCCCTGGGCCCAAACGGCCAAAGGAGTGCCCACCAAGTGGCGGGCAAGGGGGGAGAGATCAATCATGGCAGGGCAATCAACGAGGCAAAGTTAAGACACTGGAACCACGGCACGACTTTCGAGAACCCCGCCGCCAGCAGGCGTTCGCGGTGTTCTTCGAGGCTGTCGGGCTTCATGACGTTTTCGATGGCGCTGCGCTTCTGGGCGATTTCCAGTTCGCTGTAGCCGTTGGCGCGTTTGAACGCGATATGCAGGTCGGTGAGTAGCGCGTGTTCTTCAAGGTCATTGAAGCGCAGCTTTTCCGAGAGGATCAGCGCACCGCCCGGCAGCAGCGACTGGCGGATACGCGAGAGCAAGGCCAGGCGTTCATCCGGTGCGACAAATTGCAGGGTGAAATTGAGTGCAACCACTGAGGCCGGTTGGAATTGCAGCGCGAGTATATCGCCCTCGATAACCTCGACTGGCAGCAACTCCTGGAACATCGAATCCTGGCCATTGAGGTACTCGCGGCAGCGCTCCACCATCGCCGCCGAGTTATCCACTGCAATCACCCGGCACCCTTCGGTGCGCACATGGCGGCGCAGAGCCTGGGTCACTGCGCCGAGGGAAGAGCCCAGGTCGTACAGCACGCTGCCCGGCTGGGCAAACTGCGCCGCGAGCACGCCGAGGTTCTCGACGATGGTCGGATAACCCGGCACCGAGCGCTTGATCATGTCCGGGAACACCCGCACCACGTCCTCGTTAAAGGCGAAGTCCGGCACCTGGGGCAGGGGCTGGGCGAATAGGCGATCGGGTTCTTTGCTCACGGTTGTTCCGGCGACGAAGGGGAAAGGCCGGCATTTTAGCCAAGTTAGCCTTCGTGCGCGCGAGTTGTCTGATAAACCGCGATGTAACAGGCAGTGGTGGCTTCACCACCCCTTCGGGTTGACCGGGAGGCGGTGGAGCGCTTTGTCACTGTTTGGAGAGTGGATTCGTGCGGATATCACAATCACCGACTACGCCAATAGTGTCTTTTGGCTGAAAAAGGTTTTTTGCAGTGAAGTTGAAGTGGCACCTGTAGCGGCCATTTTCACGTTCGAAATCAACGTTCACGCTACCGCTCTGAGTCAAATAGTGCGCGGGAGCAGATTTTCCACCGGCTATGAGTGCACAAATCTGCTCGCCCGGAAAAACATAGTCGCCGTTCTGTGTATTCGACAGCATCTCAATTTCGATGATGCGCAGGGGGCCGGGTGAATTTTCCTCGACGCCTACGATAGTGATCTGCTCATTCTCATTAGTCAGGTAGACCGCGCCTGCATTGAAACTCACGACACCGTTGACGGATGCGGTCAATGTTCCCGTTGCTTCCCCGTAAGCAGTACTGGTGGTCATGATCGAACCCTCTTGAACCACTCGCCCACCGGATTGTGTGCGATGTCGTGGAACGATAGAGGCAGGCACCCATCTGCGTAACTGTTAGAAATACCAGTTCTGCAGAGGTTATTAATCTAAATAGGCGGTGTTTTTTCAATGATGCCGCGTGGGGTGTTCAGTCCGTGGATTGAGGGCAAATGCAGCCGCAGTGATCCCCCACTGTCCCAGCCAGTAAGTACTGATCAGCACATACGGCGCCGCATCGAATGCCACCACAAACCGATTGATGCCGATCAGCGTGTCGGAAAACACAAACGACAGCGCGCCTGCTGCCGCCAGCAATGCCGAGTGTTTCGGCACGTCAGTGCCCAAGCGTGCGAGCGCACGCCAGAGCATCGCACTGATCACCAGCGCATAAACCACTACCGGCATCAGCAGGTCGCCAAGGCCGTGGGAGATCAGGATGCTCAGCAGAATCGCGCCCACGCCCAGCGCCAATGCCAACGGCAACAGGGCTAAGCGGCGGCAGTCGCTGAAGTAGGCTTTGAGGTAGGCCAGGTGCGCAAACAGAAATGCGCCCAACCCAAAGATAAACAGATCGCCCGGCCAGGCGAGCAGCACATCGCCTATCAGGGAAAAGATCAAACCCAGGCTGATCCAGCGTCGATACTCGGTGGGCGGCGCATCATGCAGCCAGCCCAGCAGCGCCAGGACCGGCAGCGGCTTGACCAGCAGGCACAGCAACGTGGCATGGGTGGTCAGGCCGTAGATAAAAGTGCCGGCGCCCATCAACGCAAGAATCAGCCATGGCATATCAGTTCACCGTGATGGCGCAGTCGAACGTTTCGGCAGGTTCGGCTTCCGGCTCCCAGGGTTGCTGGGACGTCAGGCGCAAGCGCCCCTGGCCGGTCGCGAACGCCTGGAACCGCCAGGTCGACTGGCCGCCGCCACCGACCACGCCGGATTCCGAGCTGGTGTAGACCTCCGGGCTCAAGGCGCGCAACACACCGCCAGCGGAATCCTGGATGGCCCAGCGGTAACCCGTGGTGGGGTTGCTCGGCAGGGTGAGGATCAGGTTTTGTCCGGTTTTAAGCTGAAGTGGGCAGGCGCTCTGGTTGTCCACGCTGACGTTTTGCTTGGGGGCACTGGCGCAGGCTGCCAGCAGGGCAAGGCTCAAGGGGAGAAGCAGGCGAGCAGCGGTCATGAGGGCTCCGTTGATTGGCGACGAAGGGCGAGCATAACCGAAGATGGGACGAGGTGTGACTGGGTGGGATTTTGTAGTGACCGGGCCGGCCCTTTCGCGAGCAAGCCCGCTCTCACATTTCGACCGCATTCCAAAGGATTTACTCGGTCAACATGTGGGAGCGGGCTTGCTCGCGAAGAGGCCAGTTAAGGCGCTACATAACTATCAGAAGAGCACTTTAGCCACATCCGCAAACCGCTTGGCAAAGTGCACTGTCATCCCTTCCTTGAGGTACTCCGGCAACTCCTCAAAACTGCCCCGATTCGGCTCCGGCAGGATCAGCTCATGGATCTTCTGGCGCCGCGCCGCGATCACTTTCTCGCGCACCCCGCCAATCGGCAGGACATGCCCGGTCAACGTCAGCTCACCGGTCATGGCCACGCCTTTTTTCGGCGGCTGGTTACGTGCCAGCGACAACAGCGCACTGGCCATGGTCACCCCCGCACTCGGGCCGTCTTTTGGCGTGGCGCCTTCCGGCACGTGCAGGTGCACGAAAGCTTCGTCAAAGAATTTCGGATCACCGCCAAACGACTTCAGGTTCGAGCTGATGTAGCTGTAGGCAATTTCGGCGGACTCCTTCATCACTTCACCCAACTGCCCGGTGAGCTTGAAGCCGCGATTGAGCGTATGGATACGTGTCGCCTCAATCGGCAGCGTCGCGCCGCCCATGCTGGTCCACGCAAGGCCGGTGATCACACCGGTGCCGGACAGCACCTGCTCATTGCGGAACACCGGTACACCCAGTGAGCTTTCCAGGTCTTTGTTGCCAATCTTGATCACCAGGTCCGGCTTATCCAGCAGCTTGACCACGGCCTTGCGCACCAGTTTGCCCAGCTGTTTTTCCAGCTGGCGCACACCGGCTTCGCGGGCATAGCCGTCGATCAATGCGCGCAACGCGCCGTCGCTGATGGTCAGGGTGTTTTTCGACACGCCGGCTTTTTCCAGCTGCTTGGGCCACAGGTGGCGCTTGGCAATCGCGACTTTTTCTTCGGTGATATAGCCCGACAGGCGAATCACTTCCATACGGTCCAGCAGCGGGCCGGGGATGGAGTCCAGGGTATTGGCGGTGCACACGAACAGCACTTTGGACAGGTCCAGGCGCAGGTCCAGGTAGTGGTCGAGGAATTCGACGTTTTGCTCGGGGTCGAGGGTTTCCAACAGTGCCGACGCCGGGTCGCCCTGGAAGCTCTGGCCCATCTTGTCGATCTCGTCGAGCATGATCACCGGGTTCATCACTTCCACATCTTTGAGCGCCTGCACCAGCTTGCCGGGCATGGCGCCGATGTAGGTGCGGCGATGGCCCTTGATCTCGGCCTCGTCGCGCATGCCGCCGACGCTGAAGCGGTAGAAGGGCCGTCCCAGCGACTCGGCGATGGATTTACCGACGCTGGTCTTGCCCACGCCCGGCGGACCGACCAGCAGCACGATGGAACCGGCGACTTCGCCTTTATAGGCACCCACCGCGAGGAATTCGAGGATGCGACTCTTGATGTCATCCAGGCCTGCGTGGTGCTTGTCCAGCACCTTGCGCGCATGTTTCAGGTCGAGTTTATCCTCGCCAAACACGCCCCACGGCACCGAGGTGGCCCAGTCCAGGTAGTTGCGCGTCACCGCGTATTCCGGCGAGCCGGTTTCGAGGATCGACAGTTTGTTCAGTTCTTCATCGATGCGTTTTTTCGCCTGGGCCGGCAGTACTTTGCTTTCCAGGCGTTGCTCGAATTGCTCGACATCCGCACTGCGGTCGTCCTTGGTCAAGCCCAGCTCCTGCTGGATGACCTTGAGCTGTTCCTTGAGAAAGAACTCGCGCTGATGCTCGCCGATCTTGCGGTTCACTTCAGCGGAGAGTTCTTTTTGCAGGCGCGCAACTTCGACTTCTTTGCGCAGCATCGGCAGCACTTTTTCCATGCGCTTGAGCATGGGCACGCAGTCCAGCACTTCCTGCAATTCGTTACCGGTGGCCGAGGTCAACGCGGCGGCGAAGTCGGTGAGCGGCGACGGGTCGTTGGGGCTGAAGCGGTTGAGGTAGTTCTTCAGCTCTTCGCTGTACAGCGGGTTGAGCGGTAGCAGTTCCTTGATCGCATTGATCAGCGCCATGCCGTAGGCCTTGACCTCGTCGGTCGGCTCCGAGGGCTGGTGCGGGTATTCGACTTCCACCAGGTACGGTGGGCGGTGGTGCTTGAGCCAGGTCTTGATGCGCACGCGGGTCAGGCCCTGGGCCACGAATTGCAGCTTGCCGTTTTCGCGGCTGGCGTGGTGCACCTTCACCAGCGTGCCGTACAGCGGCAGGCTGGAGGTATCGAAGTGGCGCGGGTCGTCCGGCGGGGTGTCCATGAAGAACAGGGCCAGGGAGTGGTGGTCGGATTTGCTCACCAGTTCCAGGGTCTCGGCCCACGGCTCTTCATTGACGATCACCGGCAGCACTTGCGCCGGGAAGAAGGGCCGGTTGTGGATCGGGATGATGTAGACCTTGTCCGGCAGGTTTTGCCCAGGTAGGGCCAGGCCGGTGTTGGAGGACGCTTCGTGCTCGGCGTTTTCGGGATCTGCGTAGTCGTTGAGGTCGTAATCAGGGAATTCTTGCTGGTCGCTCATGGGGCACCTGCATCAGGAAGTATGGTGCTTAGATGGGGCGGGGGTGCAGTGGTTTCAATGGCAGCGGCGAGATCGCAACATATTGCATGAAATCTCGACAGCGCCGCCGCTCCCACCTCTATTCGCAACTGTGTGCGGTCAGCTGATTTTGTGCAGGTAGGCGGGCAGCGGTTGTTCTGGCAGGACTGAGAGCACTTTCAGCCGTTGCAACATGCGCTGGCGTGCTCGCTGAAGATGCTCACGCAGATTCAGCGCCGCCGCATCCACCGCGCCATGCAATAAGAGCTCAAGAATCAACCGATGTTCGGCCAACATCGCCGGATCGGCGCCGATCCCCAGCAACCGATAAAAAATCCGGCTGATGATCATCGGGCTCTGGCCCTGGCGGATCAGTGCAGCGATCTTGCGATTCTGCAGGCCGGCCAGGCAGTGCTGGTGCAAGTCTTCCTCGATCTGTTCGATGGCCTCAAGGCTGCAGTGAGGGCTGTCTTGGGCAGCCAGTACGCGTTGCAACATGGCTTCAAGCAGCTGGCGATCAAGGTGCGGTGCGCTCTGGCGCAAGGCTTCGGGTTCCAGGCAGGCGCGCAGTTCGTAGTCTTCGGTGACTTCCCGCGCCGTCAAAGGCCCCGCCAACCATTGGGAATAGGGTTCCTTTTCCACCAGGCCGCGATCGCGCAGGCGCATCAGTGCTTCACGCACCACTGCACGGCTGACGCCATAGTGGTCGGCGGCGGCTTGCTCATCCAGGCGGTAATGGCCGAAGGCAATGCAGGTGGACAGCGCCGCGCCGATTTCCTCGACGATACGTTCACCCAACGGCCGCGTATCCACCAGCTCATCCTTACCATCAAGACCCAAATGTGTATGGCTCAAGGGCAGGCGTAGCGGCTCCATCGCCAGGCCTTCGGGGTTGATCAGGTAACCCCGGCCATTGAAGCGGCAGATCAGGCCTTCGGCGTGCAGCAGGTCCAAGGCCTTGCGCACCGGTACACGGCTGGTACCGAACAGTTCGGCCAACGGCGCTTCCAGCAAAACCAGGCCGTGGCGAGCGGTGCCGTTGACGATCGCGTCACGCAACACTTGGTGAATCATCGCGTAACGAGAGGCCGAGGCGGACACTGCTTTCATCGATTTCTCTAAAGGTGGGAGGACGGTGGCCGGGGATTCTCTCATAAGTTGCACCTGTCACTCTGGGCAACGTCGATGGCACTTTTTTGGGGCCCGAACGCTGGGAATGTTACTTTTCTGCACCAAAATGTACTTATTAATAAAAGATACATTATTTCGTTGGCAGCAGCGCGCTTTGCTCTGACGAGGTTTTTTCTCGTCTATTAAAACCATCTATCCCGTTGCTCTCAGCGAAAAAACCTGACAGCGCAAAACCACCTCACAAGAGACTGGCACGAAAGCTGCCTTTGTAAAATGTACATTTTATTAATATGTACGTTTTTTGAGGGTCATCTTGATGTCAGACGCCACTTCAATGGCCGAGGATTTTGCCTGCGGTCGCAGCGATCCGGTGCAAGCCCTCGAACAGGCACTCGAAAAGGCAGGCCAGGTGTCGTCGGTATTTATCAGCCTGACCACCGAGCGTGCCCGCCGTGAAGCCGAAGCCGCCGCTGCCCGTTGGCGCGCCGGCCAGCCCTTGAGCGTGTTCGATGGCGTGCCGTTGGCCTGGAAAGACCTGTTCGATGTGGCCGGCAGCACCACCACTGCTGGCGCCGCCTATCGCCGCAATGCGCCTGCCGCTTTGCTCGACGCGCCGACCGTGGGCCTGTTGTGTCGTGCCGGGATGGTCAGTGTGGGCAAGACCAACCTCAGCGAATTGGCCTACTCAGGCTTGGGTCTGAACCCGCATTTCGGCACGCCGCACAACCCCCATGGCACTGACCAACCACGCATCCCAGGCGGTTCGTCGTCCGGTTCTGCAGTGGCCGTTGCGGCCGGGATCGTTCCCATCGCCATGGGCACCGACACCGCCGGGTCGATCCGCATCCCGTCGGCGTTCAACGGCCTGGTCGGTTATCGCAGCAGCAGCCGACGCTACAGCCGCGATGGCGTATTTCCCCTTGCCCATACCCTCGACAGCCTCGGCCCGCTGACCCGCAGTGTGCGCGACGCCTTGGCCATCGACGATTTGCTGCATGGGCGCACCCAAACCCACCATGCCCGCAGCCTCAAGGGCCAACGCTTCGTATTGGCGCAACAGGATGTCGAGCCTGCTGTGCGCAACAACCTGCTGCGTGCAGTCGAGCAACTCAAGGCCCAAGGTGCGCTGATCGAAGAGCGCGAATGCCCGACCTTCCAGGCCACTCTGGACCTGATCAACCACCACGGCTGGCTCGGCTCGTTCGAGGCCTTCGCCTTGCACCAAGGGTTGCTCGACAGCCGCGACGCCGAACAACTCGACCCTCGCGTACGCCGCCGCCTCGAAGCCGCACGTTCGCTGCCAGCCAGCCAACTGATCCACCTGACCGACGCGCGCAGCCGCCTGCAACAGCAACTGATCGATGACCTCGACGGCGCCATTCTCATCACCCCAACCGTTGCCCACGTGGCGCCCGCATTGGCACCGCTGGAAGCCGACGACGACCTGTTCGTGAAAACCAACCTTGCCACCCTGCGCCTGACCATGCCCGGCAGTTTGCTCGACATGCCCGGCGTGACCCTGCCCAGCGGCTGCGATGCCCAGGGCCTGCCCACCGGGCTGCTGCTCAGCGCACCGGCGGGAGAAGACGCACGCCTGCTGCGCGCGGCGTTGTCCGTCGAAACCGTACTTAACGTTTAAGGAGATTCATCATGGCTAAAGACATTCTCTGTGCATTTGGCGTCGACGTTGACGCCGTCGCCGGTTGGCTCGGCTCCTATGGCGGTGAAGACTCGCCGGACGACATTTCCCGCGGCTTGTTTGCCGGTGAGATCGGTGCGCCGCGCCTGCTCAAATTGTTCGAACGTTACGGCCTGCGCACCACGTGGTTCATTCCCGGCCACTCGATGGAAACCTTCCCCGAGCAGATGAAGGCGGTGGCCGACGCCGGTCACGAAATCGGCGTGCACGGCTACAGCCACGAAAACCCCATCGCGATGACCGCGGAGCAGGAGGAAATCGTCCTCGATAAATCCATCGAGCTGATCACCCAAGTGACTGGCAAACGCCCGACGGGCTACGTTGCGCCATGGTGGGAATTCAGCAAAGTCACCAACGAACTGCTGCTGAAAAAAGGCATCAAGTACGACCACAGCCTGATGCACAACGACTTCCATCCCTACTACGTGCGCAAGGGCGACAGCTGGACCAAGATCGACTACAGCCAGCACCCCGACACCTGGATGAAACCCTTGGTACGCGGTGAAGAAACCGACCTGGTGGAGATCCCGGCCAACTGGTACCTGGACGACCTGCCGCCGATGATGTTCATCAAAAAGGCCCCCAACAGCCACGGCTTCGTCAACCCGCGTCACCTCGAAGAAATGTGGCGCGACCAGTTCGACTGGGTCTACCGCGAGCACGAACACGCCGTGTTCACCATGACCATCCATCCCGATGTCTCCGGCCGTCCGCAAGTGCTGTTGATGCTTGAGCGGCTGATCGAACACATCCAGAGCCATGCCGGCGTGCGCTTCGTCACCTTTGACGAAATCGCCGACGACTTTATCCGCCGCCAACCGCGTACCTGACACCCACCCTTGCTCACCCCCTGAGGCGCGATTATGTCCATCTATAACAAGCTTGACCTGACTGGCTGGAAACCCCGGCAACTGACGTCCAAGGAAGTACGTTTCGCCACCTGGATCGCGTTTTTCGCCTGGGTGTTCGCGGTGTATGACTTCATCCTGTTCGGCACTTTGCTGCCGGAGATTGGCCGGCATTTTGGCTGGGGTGAAGTGGAGCAAGCTGAAATCGCGACGTGGGTGGCGGTGGGCACGGCGGTGGTCGCCTTTGCCATCGGCCCCGTCGTCGATAAGTTGGGGCGGCGCAAAGGTATTATTTTCACCGTGGCGGGTTCCGCGCTCTGCTCGGCACTGACTGCAATCGGCGGCGCGTGGGGCAAGTCGCCGCTGATTCTGATCCGGTCGCTGGGCGGGCTGGGCTATGCCGAGGAAACCGTCAACGCGACTTATCTGAGCGAGCTGTATGGCGCCTCGCAAGACCCGCAGTTGACCAAACGTCGCGGCTTTATCTACAGCCTGGTGCAGGGCGGCTGGCCGGTCGGTGCGTTGATCGCCGCTGGGTTGACCGCGTTGCTGTTGCCGATCATTGGCTGGCAGGGCTGCTTCATCTTTGCCGCGATCCCAGCGGTGGTGATTGCGATCATGGCGCGCAAGCTCAAGGAGAGTCCGCAGTTCCAGATCCATGAACGCATCAGCCAGCTGCGTAAAAGCGGCGCGGTGACTGAAGCACAAAATGTCGCCGAGACCTACGGCGTGGACTATGACGAACACAGCAAGGCCGGTCTCAAAGCCGCCTTCCGTGGTCCGGCGCGGCGCGCCACCCTGGTGATCGGCGCTGCGCTGTTGCTTAACTGGGCAGCTATCCAAGTGTTCAGCGTGCTCGGGACATCGGTGATCGTCAGCGTGCACCACATCTCGTTCGAGAACTCGCTGATCATCCTTGTGCTGTCGAACCTGGTGGGCTATTGCGGCTACCTCAGCCACGGCTGGATGGGCGACAAGATCGGCCGTCGCAACGTGATCGGCCTGGGCTGGATGCTCGGCGGGCTGGCGTTCGCCGGGATGCTGTTTGGTCCGAGCAATATGCCGATGGTGGTCGGGCTTTACAGCCTGGGCCTGTTCTTCCTGATCGGGCCGTACTCGGCGGCGCTGTTCTTTATCAGCGAGAGTTTCCCTACCAGCATCCGCGCCACCGGCGGCGCGATCATCCATGCCATGGGCCCGATCGGGGCAGTGGTCGCAGGTTTTGGTGCGACCCAGGTGTTGTCCGCCGGCAGCGACTGGCAGACCGCCGCGCTGTGGTTTGGCGCATTGCCGTGCTTCCTGTCCGGCGTCCTGATGTTTGCCGCGCGCCATGTGCGCCCGGAAACCGTTCAGTAAGGAGTGAGTGATGAGCCGTAAAGTTGCCTTGATTACCGGTGCCGCCAGCGGCATCGGCCAAGCCCTCGCCGTGGCCTATGCCCGCCACGGTGTGGCGGTAGTGGGCGGGTACTACCCGGCTGATCCGCATGACCCGCAGACCACCCTAAGCCTGGTGCAACAAGCCGGCGGCGAGTGCCTCATGCTGCCGTTGGACGTGGGCGATACCGCCTCGGTCGACGCACTGGCCGCGCAAGCCATGCAGCATTTCGGGCGGCTGGATTATGCGGTGGCCAATGCGGGCCTGTTGCGCCGCGCGCCGTTGCTCGAGATGACCGATGCGTTGTGGAACGAGATGCTCAATGTCGACCTCACAGGGGTGATGCGCACCTTCCGCGCGGCGACCCGGCATATGCACGAAGGCGGCGCGCTGGTCGCGATTTCGTCGATTGCCGGTGGCGTGTATGGCTGGCAGGAACACAGCCATTACGCGGCGGCCAAGGCCGGTGTGCCGGGGTTGTGCCGGTCGTTGGCGGTGGAATTGGCGCCGCTGGGCATTCGTTGTAATGCGGTGATTCCAGGGTTGATTGAAACGCCGCAGTCGCTGGATGCAAAGAACTCGCTGGGACCGGAAGGTTTGGCCAAGGCGGCGCGCGCGATTCCGCTGGGGCGGGTAGGGCGGGCGGATGAAGTGGCGTCGTTGGTGCAGTTTTTGACCAGTGAAGCGTCGAGCTACCTGACCGGGCAGAGCATCGTCATCGACGGCGGCCTGACCGTACGCTGGCCTGACTGAATGTGCTGGATCTAAATGTGGGAGCGAGCAAGCCCACATTGGATCTGTGTTTGCTTTAGGAGATTTGACATGCCCCAACTGACTAACCGCCGCGCTGTCATCACCGGTGCCGGCAGCGGCATCGGCGCCGCCATCGCCCGCGCTTACGCCGCCGAAGGCGCGCGCCTGGTGCTGGCCGACCGCAACGCCGCCAGCCTCGCCGAAACCGCGATCACCTGCCGCAACCTTGGCGCCGAGGTGTTCGAATGCCTGGCCGACGTCGGCACCGTCGGAGGCGCCCAGGCCAGTGTCGACCGTTGCGTCGAACAGTTCGGCGGTATCGATATCCTGGTCAACAATGCCGGCATGCTCACCCAGGCGCGCTGTGTCGACCTGACCATCGACATGTGGAACGACATGCTGCGCGTCGACCTCACCAGTGTGTTCATCGCCAGCCAGCGCGCCTTGCCGTACATGCTCGAGCAGCGTTGGGGCCGGATCATCAACGTCGCCTCGCAACTGGGCATCAAGGGCGGCGCCGAACTGACTCACTACGCCGCCGCCAAGGCTGGGGTGATCGGCTTTACCAAGTCCCTGGCGCTGGAAGTGGCCAAGGACAACGTGCTGGTCAACGCCATCGCACCGGGCCCGATTGAAACGCCGTTGGTGGGCGGTATCAGTGAGCAATGGAAACGCGCCAAGGCCAAGGAGTTGCCGCTGGGCCGTTTCGGCCTGGCCGATGAAGTGGCGCCGGTGGCGGTGCTGCTGGCCAGCGAGCCCGGCGGCAACTTGTTCGTTGGCCAGACACTGGGCCCGAACTCCGGCGATGTCATGCCATGAATGAGGTGTAGCCATGTGCGGACTCTGCGGACTGCTTGGCGAAGACCTGCACTGGAGCGATCCCCTGGGCGATGAGTTACCCCGGCGCCGTGAACGCCTGCGCCGGATCGCGGCGATCAACCAGGTGCTGGCGGTGTTCCGGCTCAAGGTCGAAGACTTCCAGGGCGCGTCGTATCTGCTGCTCGGCGCCACTGGCAAGCAGGCGCTGGCCAGCGGTCTGGATCAACTGTGGCAAGCCGCCGAAAACATGCTCGGCCGGCCGCTGGATCCCCTCGATCCGCGTTTGTTGGACCACTTGGAGTCAGCCCCATGAGCATCGCCCTCAACGTCATCACCGGCTTTCTCGGCAGCGGTAAAACCACCTTGCTCAAGCGTCTGCTGCAGGGTGAAAGCCTGGGCGACACCGCGTTGCTGATCAACGAATTCGGTGATGTCGGCATCGACCATCTGCTGGTGGAAGAGGTGGCGCCGGACACGGTGCTGCTGCCCAGCGGCTGCGTGTGTTGCTCGATCCGTGGCGAGTTGAAAGACGCGCTGCTCGGCCTGCTGCAACGCCGCGAGCGTGGTGAAATCCCCGCCTTCAAACGGGTAATCCTCGAAACCACTGGTCTGGCCGACCCGGCGCCTATCCTGGCCACCTTGAACAACGACGTGCAACTGCGCGGACGTTTTCATATTGGCTTGGTGATCACCCTGGTGGACGCCAGCCATGCTGTCCTGCAAGAACGCCTGCACCCGGAATGGCTGGCCCAGGTGGCGGCGGCGGATCGTTTGCTGCTGAGCAAGACTGATCTGGCGGGTGACTGCGCTGCGCTGCGCGCACATCTGCAAGCGCTCAATACCGGCACGCCGATTCTCAATACCCACGACATCCATAGCGGCGACCAACTGCTGCTGGGCGAAGGCCTGCGCAGTGCCGAGCCCGCCATGGAAGTCAGCCGCTGGCAGCTGCATCACACCACCACGGCCACCCACGGCGCCGCGCAAGTCTGCAGCCTGACCTTCGACCAGCCTCTTGATTGGGTGGGTTTCGGGGTATGGTTGTCGATGCTGTTAAGATGCCACGGCGAACGAATTCTCCGCGTCAAAGGGCTGCTCAACGTGAACGCCAGTAACGCCCCTATCGTCATTCATGGCGTGCAGCATTGCCTGCATGCGCCGGTGCATTTGCCTGCATGGCCGGGCAGCGACCGCCAATCACGCCTGGTGTTTATCCTGCGTGGCCTCGAGCCTGCGCTGCTAAAGCGTTCGTTTGAAGCGTTCTCGCGGCGGCTCGCTGCATGATCACACTCCGCGTTCTCGGCACGTCGGTCACCCTGCTTGAATGCCTGCGCGTACGCGCCGAAGAGGAGCTGGGCATTCGCCTTGTCTACCAAGTGCACGACGTCGAACAGGCGCAACGCATCGCGGTGATGCAACCCGACAGCTACGACCTGTATGACCAGTGGTTCCACAACGTCGACTTCGTGTGGCCGGCCCGGGCGATCCAGCCTATCGACACCCGACGCATCGCGCTGTGGCACGAGATCAATGACCTACCCAAGCGCGGGCGCCTGTCGCCCGATGACCGCCTGGGCAGCGGCAGCGTGCCCAGCGAGCGGCTGTTCGTGCAGCACGACGGCAGCCTCGGCAGCACGGTCACCGAGCGCATCAGCATGTTGCCCCTGACCCACAACGCCGACAGTTTCGCCTACCGCCCAGAGCGCTTGCCCGAAGGTTTTTGCCACGGCAACGAAAGCTGGGGCTGGCTGCTCAACCCCGCGTGGCGTGCGCGCACCGCCTTGCAAAGCGACGCCGCCATCGGCGCCCTGGATGCCGCGCTGGCGGTGCAGGGCGCGGGGCTGGCGCAGTTCAAGGACATTGGCAATATGAGCATCGAAGAGATCGATGTACTCGCCGATATCCTCGTGCGTAAACAGAAGGAGGGGCATTTCGCGGCCTTCTGGTCGGACGACGAAGAGGCCGCGCAACTGATGCTCAGCCCGAGCATCGACATCCAGAGCCTGTGGTCGCCGACCCTGATGCGCCTGCATCGTGCCGGAGTGAAATACCGCCTGGCGGTGCCGCGCGAAGGTTATCGCGCCTGGTTTGGTGGTTTGTCATTGTCGCAGCATGCCAAGGGACCGGTGCTGGATGCCGCCTATGCGTATCTGAATTGGTGGTTGTCCGGTTGGCCGGGGGCGGTAATGGCGCGTCAGGGTTACTACATCGGTAATCCGGCGCGCGCGCGTGATCACTTGAGCAGTGCGGAATGGGATTATTGGTACGCTGGAAAGCCCGCACGCGAGCAATTGCTGGGCAGTGATGGGTTGCCGTTGATCGAGATCGGAGAAGTGCGCGATGGAGGGGCTTATGAGGCGCGCATGGGGCATATTGCGGTATGGAATTCGGTGATGGACGAACACAATTATCTCGTGCGCCGATGGGGCGATTTCATGCGGGCTCGGGCTGTTTGACCGGGCTCACCCGTTTGAAGCGGCCGGCCTAACGTCGATCTCCCGTATCAGGCATATATCACGCGCTCTGGATCGGTGCATACCCTGGTCAACCCTCTGTCGCCAATAAAATGCCACCAAAATCCTAGCTTTTATTGGGTGCACGTACCCCAAGTCCCAGCTAATCTCCTGAATCCTAATATTCAATAAAAATGGATATCTTTTTGACGCCAGGTTAGCTCTCGCAGGGAATGCACATGACAAAGGGACGCGGTGGCAGAGAGAGGCGAGCGCTGCCAGAGGGCACTGCAATGAGGTGGCGCCATACGTTCCAAACCCGCATCGCCGGAGTGCTGGCGCTGTTGCTGTTGGTCGTGGTCGCCGCTACTTACTTCGCCGTGAAGACCGCCACCAACCGCGCCGTGGAGAACCAGGCGCAAGTCCAACTGCAAACCGGCAGCCAGGTGTTTGAACGCCTGCTCGACCTGCGCGGGCATCGCCTGCAGTACGGGCTGGGCTGGCTGACCGTCGATATTCCCTTCAAAAAGGCCGTGGCCGAAGGCAAGGCGGCACCGATTCTCGCCGCGCTGCGTCGCCACGGCACGGGCATTCGCTCCAGCGAAGTGTTCGTACTGGGCCTGGATGGCAAGGTCATGGTCAGTACCTTGCCGATATTGACCCGCGGCGAGTTATTCCCCTATGACGACGCCCTGCGCCGTGCGCGGCGCACGGGGTTGCAGATGCTGATTGTGGCCATGGATGGGCGGCCGTATTTGCTGGTGCAGGATGAAGTGCTCGACCCGCTGCCCATCGCGCGCATCGTCATGGGCTTTCCCATGGACAAACTGTTCGCCAATGAATTGCGCGCCATGAGCAACCTGGAAGTGTCGTTCCTCAGCGTGCAGAACGGCGCGCCCGGCCCGTTGTTCAGCACTCAGCCGGATGTTCACCAAGCCGCCATCCTCAGCCTGTTACGTGACGAGCCCGTCGACCCCGAGCCAAGAATCCATGTGTTCTACGGCCTACGTGTGCTCAGCCAGGTGTTGCCGCTGGACAACACCGGCGATGGCGATGAAGTGCGGGTGCTGCTGCAAAGCCGGCTGGACCACGCGCTGGAATCCTTTGCGCCGCTGGATCGGCAGTTCCTTGGGATCGCCCTGGCGGTGCTGCTGGTGTCGTTGGCCGGTGCGTTGTTTATGGCACGCAGGGTGTCACGCCCGCTCAATGCCCTGGTGCAAGCGGCCGACCGGATTGGTGCCGGTGACTACCGCACGCCGGTGCGGGTGCGCAGCCATGATGAATTCGGCCTGTTGGCCCGGGCCTTCAACGCCATGCAAAGCGGCATCGCCGTGCGCGAGCGGCAATTGGCGCACAACGCACTGCACGACCCGCTGACCGGCCTGCCCAATCGCGCCTTGGCCATGGAGCGCCTGGGCAGTGCGATCAGTGCGGGGCGGCCAGTGGTGTTGCTGTACCTGGGGATCGAAAATTATCGGGTGATCAATGAAGATTTCGGCCCACAGGGCGTGGAAGAAATGCTGCGCGAGGCCAGCCGCTGCCTGTCCATGAGCCTGTTGGCCAGCGATACGGCGGCGCGCATCACCGGCAGTGAGTTCTTGCTGTTGCTGGAAAATACCGAAGTCGACCGCGCTGTAGCCCGCGCCGACCGCCTATACGCACTGCTCACCGAGCCCCATCGCATCGGCAATGACGAACTGCGCCACGAGGTGAGCATCGGCATCGCCGCCTACCCTGCCGACGGCCAGCAGGTGGACGAGTTGATCAGCCGCGCCGCGATCGCCCGGCATGACGCCGCGAGCCTGCCGGGGCATCTGCAGACCTACCAGCAGGACCGCGACCTGGCCCACCAACGCCAGATCACCCTGATCCGCGACTTGCGGCGTGCGGCCCTTGAGGGGGAATTATTCCTTTGCTACCAGCCCAAACTCGATCTCAAGCACGGCCATGTGCGCCAGGCCGAAGCCTTGTTGCGCTGGCAGCACCCGACGTTGGGCCAGGTGTCTCCCGCCGAGTTCATCCCCCTGGCCGAGCGCACTGGCAGTATTCGCAACCTGACCTTGTGGGTGATCGAGGAAGCCATCCGCCAGATCGCCGAGTGGGCACAACGCGGCATGCTGATCCAGCTGTCAGTGAATATCTCAGTGGACGACCTGGCCGATGATGACCTGGCGATTCGCGTTACCGCCCTGCTGATGCAGTACCGCGTGGCGGCCCAACAACTGATCTTCGAAATCACCGAAAGCGCGATCATGCACAACCCGCAACAGGCCCTCAGCGTGCTGGAGCAACTGCGCGGCTGCGGCATCAGCCTGTCGGTGGATGACTTTGGTACCGGCTATTCGTCCCTCGCGCAATTGCAGCGCCTGCCGGTGCAAGAGTTGAAGATTGACCAGTCATTTGTGCGCAACCTCAGCAGTACCAGCGGCGACGCGGTGATCGTGCGCTCCACTATCGAGATGAGTCACAACCTGGGGCTCAAAGTGGTGGCCGAAGGGGTCGAGTTCGAGCCTAGCCTGAAGCTGCTCAAACAGTGGAAGTGCGACACTGCCCAGGGCTATTTGATCAGTCGGCCGTTGAATGCGATGGCGTTTGAGAGGTGGATGCGTCGGGAGCGAGCGCCGCTCTAAAGACCGGTACTCCCACGTTTTGATCTTCGTCCTACATTAAAAAGGCGGCTACCTGTGAGGGTAGCCGCCTTTTTCTTACCGCCAGTTTCGCTTAATCCGGCAGTTTAAACGCCATCACATAATCACCCTGCTTGGTACCCAGGGAACCGTGACCGCCCGCCATGACCAGCACGTACTGCTTGCCGTCCTTGCCGGTGTAGGTCATCGGCGTGGTTTGCGCGCCTGCTGGCAGGCGGCCTTCCCACAGTTGCTTGCCGTTTTTCACGTCATAGGCACGCAGGTACTGGTCGAGGGTGCCGCTGAGGAAGGACACGCCACCAGCGGTGGTGAATGTGCCGCCCAGGCTAGGCACGCCCAGGGTCAGTGGGATCGGAACCGGCGAGCTGTCACGCACGGTGCCGTTTTTGTGCATCCAGATGGTTTTGTGGGTGGTCAGGTCGACCGCCGCCACGTAACCCCAGGCTGGCGCCTGGCACGGCAGGCCCATTGGCGACAGCATGGCTTCGAGGATCACACCGTACGGCGCGCCTTTGTTCGGCTGCACGCCTTCGGTTTCACTGACGCGTGGGCCTTGCTTGGCGATGTCGGCCCTCGGGATCAGCTTCGATTTGAACGCCATGTAGCTTGGGTTCACGAAGGCGATCTGACGCACGGGGTCGACGGAAATGCCACCCCAGTCGAACACGCCGAAGTTACCCGGATAAACGATCGAACCTTGCAGCGATGGCGGGGTGAACGGGCCGTCGTAGCGCAGGGATTTGAAGTCGATGCGGCACAGCATCTGGTCGAACGGCGTCACGCCCCACATGTCACGCTCTTTGAGCGGCGGTGGCATGAAGTTCAGGTCCGACTTCGGTTGGGTAGGGGAGGTGCGGTCGCCCGCCACTGCGCCTTGCGGTACCGCCACTTCGTGGATCGGCACGACCGGTTGGCCGGTAGCGCGGTCCAGTACATAGATGCTGCCTTGTTTGGTCGACGCCATCACTGCCTGCTTCACGCCGGCTTCGGTCTTGATGTCGATCAGCGAAGGCTGGCCGCCCACGTCCATGTCCCACAGGTCGTGGTGAGTGAACTGGAAGGTCCACTTCACGTGGCCAGTGTCGATGTCCAGCGCAGTGAGGCCAGCAGCGTATTTTTCGGACTCGTCGGTACGGTCGCCGCCGTACTGGTCGGGCATCTGGTTGCCCATCGGCAGGTAGAGCATGCCGAGCTTTTCATCCACGGCGAACATGGACCACATGTTCGGCGAATTGCGGGTGTAGGTCTTGCCTTCGGCCAACGGGGTGGTGTCTTCCGGGTTGCCGCTGTCCCAGTTCCACACCAGCTTGCCGGTGTGCACATCGAACGCGCGGATCACGCCGCTCGGCTCGTCGATGGAAACGTTGTCGGTCACGTGACCGCCGATCACGACCAGGTTCTTGGTCACGGCCGGTGGCGACGTGGAGTAGTAACCGCCTGGGGCGAAGCTGCCGATATTGGCACGCAGGTCGACCTGACCTTTGTCACCGAAGTCTTCGCACATCTTGCCGGTGTCGGCGTTCAGGGCGATCAGACGGGTGTCGGCGGTCGGTACGAAAATGCGTTTCGGGCAGGCATTCGGCGCGGCAGCCGGGCTGGCGGTGCCGGTCGGGCTCTGCGACGAAGCGTAGACGGCATCATCGTGATACGACACGCCACGGCAGGTCATGTGCGCCCAACCCTTGAAGTTCTCAGCACCCTGGGTGGTGATCTTCGGGTCGAAGCGCCAGATTTCCTTGCCGGTGTCTGGGTCCAGGGCAATCACTTGGCTGTGCGGTGTGCACACGTAGAGCATGCCGTTGACTTTCAGCGGGGTGTTTTCTGCGGTGGTTTCACCCGGGTCGCCTGCGCCAGGGATGTCACCGGTGCGGAAGGTCCAGGCCGGCACCAGTTTGTGGGCGTTTTCCGGGGTGATCTGCGCCAGCGGCGAGTAGCGATCGCCAAAGGCCGAACGGCCGTAGGAGTTCCAGTCGCCATCGGCCTGGGCCGGTGCAGCGTTGGCCATGCCCGGTACCGCGTCGCGGTCCAGCTGGCCTTTGATTTCACCGGGGTTGGTGAATTGGCTGGCAATGGCGGCAGCACCGGCCAGCACCACGGCCACGCTCAGCGCGCCAGTGCCCAGCGGAGCAGGCTGGCCACGCAGCAACGGACGGCGAAACCACGGGAGCAGCATGATGAGACCCAGCGCGAACAGCAGCGCCAGGCGTGGCACCAATTGCCACCAGTCCAGGCCGACTTCCCACAGGGCCCACACGGTACTGGCGAACAGCACCAGTGCGTATAGACCCAGCGCGGCGCGGCGAGTAGCCAGCAGCAGAACGCCGGTCAGGGCGATGCCGATACCGGCCAGCAGGTAATACAGCGACCCGCCGAGCATCGTCAGCTTGATACCCCCGGCCAGCAAGGCCAGGCCCATGATCAGCAGCAAGACGCCTAGCAGCCTGGGCAGCAGGCGACTTGGGCTTGAGGCACCGTCAGTGCTCATAATTGTGTTTCTCCGTTGCGTTGGAATTATGTATCCCGTGTTTCTTCACTGTAGATGACGATTCGACACGGGCTTGGTTCAGCGTTAATTCAGTTTTCTGGGAATAAGCACGGTTATCCACAGGCGGGCGATTTATTCCCACGCGCAGGTCCGTGTAAGACAGCGCTGTCTTGATGGGCGGTATGAATCGGCAAGATGGGTTCGACCGGGAGGTGAAACGTTTCAGATTATTGCGGGCAAGGATAAAGGGAGTGCGCGTCGAGAGAAAGCGCAAATCGCAAGATGCATTATTTCAAATTGGGTAACAGTGACTAAATGTCGCTGCAAAACCATTGGGCAGGGCGGGATATTTGTAGTGAGCGAGCTTGCCTCGCGCGGGGCAAGCCCGCTCATTACAAATAGTGTTTGTACTTATTAGAAGGTGGTGCGAACGCCGAACTGCACGCTTCTGCCCGGCGCGGGTGCGATATCCCGCAGGATCGAGCTGGCGTAGCGCACGGTTTGGTTTGTCAGGTTTTCACCGTTCACAAACGCCAGCCATTGGCTGCCACCGAGATTGAAGCGATAGCCCGCGCTCGCCCCCAAGGTCGTATAGCCATCGGTGCCACTCTCGTTATCCGGCACGCGGCCTTGTCCGGCGGCATGTTCAACATCGATGCGTGCCTGCCAGCGGTCCAGCTCCCACAATAAGCCGCTGTTCAAGCGCAGCGGCGCAATACGCGGCAAGGCTTCACCGGTATCCAGGTTGTTCGCGCGGGTGTAGTCGCCCGACAGTTCCAGGGCGAACTTACCGTAGGCACTTTCGCCAAGTTTCCAGTGATCCTGGGCTTCGAAGCCGGCAAACCGTGCGCGCACGCCGGCGTATTTGTACTCAGGAATACCGCCCGCGTCTTCTTCACCCTCATCGTTCAGTGTGCGACCGCTGCCCAGCAGGCCGATGTAGTTGGAGAAACGGCTGTAGAACACACCAAAGCTGCCTTTGTGGGTGCCATTGTCAAAGCGCAGGGCCAGGTCGCTGGACACGGCTTTTTCTTTCTTCAGGTCGGCATCGCCCAGCTCGTAGGTGCCGGTGGCGACGTGGGCACCGTTGGCGTACAGCTCGTAAAAGGTCGGCGCGCGTTCGGTATAGCCCAGGGTCGCGGCCAGGGACCAGATTGGCGTGAGGGTGTAGACCGCCCCGGAGGACAGGCTACCAGCGGTGAAATCATTGGATTTGTCTGCACCGGCGAAGCGCGCGTTGCCTTTGGCATCCGGGTCGACGCTGGTGTGTTCCAGGCGCCCGCCGAGGCTGAGTTTCAGGCGCTCGGTGGCCTGCATTTCTTCGAGGATAAACAGCGCGCCGGCGTTGGTGTCGGTCTGCGGCACGAAGGCTTCTTCACCGAGGGCCGAGAACTCGTTGCGGGTCACTTGTGCGCCAACCACGCCGTCGAACGGGCCGATGGGCTGGTGACGGGCTTCGACGCGCGCTTCATACCCCTTGTTCTTGAAGATCGTGCCGGTTTCGCCGCCTTCGATTTCACGGTGTTCGTAATCGGTGTAGCCCGCGTCAAGTTTTACCGAGGTAAACGGGCCTTGCAGGTTGCGGATCTCCGACGCGAACGCGTAGTGGTCCTGCTGCATGCGGATACGTACGTCCTGCTCGGCTGGGGAGCCATAGTTGGCGTCGTAGTTGCTGTAGGACAGCCCGGCATAACCGTCATCCCAGGTGTAGGAACCTCCCACCGCGCCGCCGTCCTGGCGGCCGTCGCTGTTGCCCAGGCGGCCGCTTTTGCCGGGTGCATCATCGGTTTCCGGGGCATGGCGGCTGCGCGCCTGGCCAGGGATTTTCAGGTCATTGAATTCCCGCGCATTGGCGTCCAGGTGCAAGGCAAAGGCGCCGTTACCGGCTTCCAGCCTGCCAGCGCTGCTGCGCGTGGTGTCGGCGCCGCCGTAGCGCAATTCACCGGCACCGTGGATGCCTTCGATGGCCTCGGTGGGGATACGGTTGTCGAACGTGTTGACCACGCCGCCGATGGCGCTGCCGCCGTACAACAACGCCGCCGGGCCGCGCACGATTTCAATGCGATCGACGTTAACCGGGTCCAGCGGCACCGCGTGGTCGTAGGACAGCGAAGAGGCATCCAGCGCACCCACACCATTGCGCAGGATGCGGATACGGTCGCCATCCTGGCCACGGATGATTGGCCGGCTCGCGCCCGGGCCGAAGTAAGAAGACGATACGCCCGGCTGTTTGTTCAGGGTTTCACCGAGGCTGCCTTTTTGTTGCAGGGTCAGCTCATCGCCCTCCAGCACGGTGGTCGGCGAAGCAAGCTGTTCGCTGCCCAGCGGGTTACCGGTAATGACTTGGGGTTGCAGCTCCAGGGCGTGGGCTTCGGAGCAGATCAACAGGGCGGCGGCGAGTGGGGTCAAGCGCCACAGAGAAGAGAGGGGCATCGGACATTCCTTGGAAAAACGACGAAAAGATTTGAGATTTATAGTTACAATATAACATCTCCTTTTCGTTGGAGGCCGGAACTTTTTATAACGAGCAGGTGGGGTGATAAGGTGTGCGCCTTCGTGAACACATTTTTCATAGGCCTGGCATGACCGCGACAAGTAACGACCCACTCCACGGCGTGACCCTGCAGCACGTCCTCACCACCCTGGTGGAACACTACGAATGGGAAGGCCTTGCCGAGCGTATTGATATCCGCTGCTTCAAGAGTGACCCGAGCATCAAGTCGAGCCTCACCTTCTTGCGCAAGACGCCTTGGGCGCGGGAGAAAGTCGAAGGGTTGTACGTGAAACTGATGCGCACCAAACGCCCGTTGGATTGAACCCATGAAGCGGTTCGTGGCAGCAGTGGCGCTGGCCGGTTGGGCGGGGCTGGCGATCCAGCAATACCTGATTTTCTATTCGCGCTGGGCGTCCGGCGCCAGCCTGATGGGCGGGTTGATCAACTTTTTCAGCTTCTTCACCGTGCTCACCAACACCCTGGCGGTGGTGGTGTTGAGCTATGCGTGGGTGAGTCGCGATTGCGCTGCGAAGCGGTTTTTCCTCGGGCCCAAGGTCAGCAGCGGCATCGCCGTGAGCATCGTGGTGGTGGGCCTGGCCTATAACCTGTTGCTGCGGCACTTGTGGCAGCCCGAAGGTTTCCAGTTTATCGCTGACGAGTTGCTGCACGACGTGATGCCGGTGCTGTTTTTTGTCTACTGGTGGCGGTATGTGCCCAAGGGCAGCTTGCACGTCAGGCACATTGCGGCGTGGGTGATTTACCCGCTGGTGTATTTTGGCTATGCGCTGCTGCGTGGAGATTTGCTCGGGCAGTATCAGTACCCGTTCATTGACGTGAGCACGTTGGGTTATCCACAGGTGTTTGCGAATGCCGGGGGGATTTTGGCGGGGTTTGTGTTGATTGCGTCGGCAGTGGTGGGCCTGGACAGGTTTCTAAAGCGACCACGGTAAAACTGTGGGCTTGCTCGCGAATGCTGTGTGTCAGTGGATGTATCTGTAACTGATCCAGCGTATTCGCGAGCAAGCCCGCGCACATTTTGACCGCGTCAGGTTTAATTGTCTTCACTGCCCTCGGCGCGCCAGTAGCCCACGGCCTTGAGGTATTCCTCATTGACCTTGTGCGTGTCCAGCAGCACTCGCCGTACTCGGCGCGACAGCTTGGTTTCGGTCGCCACGAAGCTGTACAGTGAACCGCTCGGCAGCGTCAGGTTCTGTACGGTGTCGAGCAGATCGTCCTGGCCACGCACCACCCATTTCACCTGCACATCGGCGGCACTTTGCAGTGCTTGCTGCTCCGCCGCATTGGCGATCTCAATCACGGCCAACACCTTGCGGCCCGCCGGCAGTTCTTCCAGGCGTCGCGCAATGGCAGGCAGGGCGGTTTCATCGCCGATCAACAAGTAGCTGTCGAAAATATCCGGCACGATCATCGAGCCCCGTGGCCCGCCGATGTACAGGTGTTGGCCGACCTGCACCTGCTCGGCCCAGGTGGAGGCAGGGCCATCGCCGTGCAGCACGAAGTCGATATCCAGCTCGCCAATACTCAGGTCGAAACGCCGTGGCGTGTAGTCGCGCATGGCCGGTTGCGGGCCATCACCCTTGATGCTGAAGCCCGGGCTTTCCAGCGCGGCCTGTTCAGCGGCGTTCTGCGGGAACAGCAGCTTGATGTGATCGTCGCTGCCCAGGCTCACAAATCCCGCCAGTTCAGGGCCGCCGAGGGTGACACGGCGCATGCGTGGGGTGATATCGACCACCCGCAATACGTCCAGGCGACGGCGTTTGATGTCGTGGGTAACGCGGTGGATGACTTGCGTATTCATTGGTCTTTCCCGTCGGCAATGGCTTGGGCGGTGCGATTGAGCAGCGCCGCGACACGAACGATTTCTTCCGGGCTCCAGCGCCCGTGGTGCGAATGCAAGGCATGACGCAGGTTGTGCACCGCCTCGTGGATTTCCGGCGGGCGGTCATGACCACGCAGTGAACGCTTGCTGACGTCGATGCGCATACGCACGCCGTCCAGGGCGACCGCTTGCTCGCTTAAGAAGAGACGACCGGCGTCGGTGATTGTGTAGCGCTTTTTTCCGCCATCGGCGTCGCCCTGGATCAAATCGCTTTCTTCCAGAAAGGTCAGGGTCGGGTAAATCACACCCGGGCTGGGTGTGTAGGCGCCGTCAAACAGGCTTTCAATCTGGCGAATAAGGTCATAACCGTGGCACGGCTGTTCGGCGATCAGTGCCGGCAGCAGCAATTTCAAGTCGCCGGGCGCAAATACCCGAGGGCCACGACCGCGGCCGGCGCGTGGGTCAAAACCGTCACGTTGGTGAGGATGGTCTCGCATGGTAGGAGCCTCTGTGTGTGTCTAGATATAACGTAAGATATATCTTGTGGTCGTGGCAAGGGCTCCAGACGGACGGTCAGCCACACCTGCGTCCCAGCGGTCTTCTGCTCACCGCTACTTGAAACATGTAATAGCAGAACGACTCGACTCAATAGAAAGTGGGTGGGGACGCGTAAAGGCTGTTGTTTTTTAGTTGTTGTAATACTAGTCTTACGGAACTGATCCGCAGTAAATTATTATCATTTTTCCGCGTGTAGTCTGTTTCTTACGGGTAATTTTAAAGTTTTGGCAAAATGCCATAATTTTCCCATGTGTCATGGTGTGACTCGGCTACGCAACTAAGCGAATCAGACGGCTTACTTAGCATTTATTGCTGTGGATACTTGCCTGGCGTTGAACAAGTCCCCGACTTGCAATGCAATTAGTTGGAAAGTTAAACGCTTCCAACGCCTCTAAGAACCCTTTTTTTAGATGACAGGTATTCAGCATGTTCAAGAAATTCGCCGTAGCGGCACCTCTCGTCGCCGTCGCCATGTCCGCCACCACGGCTTTTGCGGTCGACGATGCGCGTTCGTCCATCAACATCACGGCCAATATCCCTACCAAGCAGTTTCACGCTCAGCCGCGTGACCCTAACTTCGGTAAGGATGAAACCATGAACTACAACCCTGTCAGCGGTGAACTGAGTTCCCTGCGGGCAACTTTCGATGTCAAGAACACCGACGGTTCGGTTCACGCCTACATCGAAGGCGGCCCGACCGCGGCTGCGTTGTACAACGGCTCGGACAACATCGCGCTGACCAACACCTTCAACGGCGTCACCCTGACGGCCACCCCTCAGGAAGTGGTTGATGATCCTCAATCCACCCCAGGCACCCAAGCTGATCTGGTCGTCACTCCGGCCAAGCCGCTGGACACTCAGAACGGCCTCTACACCTCCAACTACACCGTGATCTTCGACGCCGTACCGCGTTGATGTGAGCCTGTGGTTCACCCCGTGAACGCGATGATTGCGGGGGTTTTAATAGACAGGCCGGCAGCTTCCTTCCCGAACGCCGGCCTGGTTTAACAGTCCCGACTGTCCGTACTGACGAGTATTCCGTCCATGTTTCCGATGACGCCACTGATGGGCGCGCTCGCGTTATTGCTGTGCGCCAATGCCCTGGCTGCACCGACAGTTCCCGGTACAACACCGGGTAGCTTGTTATCACAGTCCAAGGGACTGCCTGAAGAGTTTGAGCAACACTTTTTCGATGTGCCACTGGCGGTGCGCGTAGAACTCGATCAACAGTTTCTCGGCGAAGCCATGATTGTATTGGGTCGCGATGACCGTATTACCTTACTTGAGTTTACTGACCGGGGCGACAGTCAACTGTCTGCCGCTGTCAGTGCCACTTGGGAGCAACGCCTTAAAGACGGCATGCCCTTGGGCGGCTGCGAACAAAGTTGCCCGTCGCAATTGTTAGCGGTGCACTACAGTCTGGAAAACTCGCTGGTCTCGATCCTCACGGAAAACGTCGAGCGCAACGCGCAGATGAAGCAGTTTTACGATCAGCCGGAAGCCGGCAGCCTGGGCATGATTTTAAATAACCAATTCAACCTCACCGGTGGCCAGGACGAGTCAGTCGGCGGCCGCTATGGCCTTGAGGCCAGTTCCAGCATTGGCAACTGGAGCCAGGCGATGAACCTGCAGTTGTCCCGCGTCGGTGGGGTGGACACCACGCTCTACCACGCCATGCACGAGCTTTACACCCAGCGCGAACTGGAAGGCAATTTCGTCCGCCTGGGCTACTTCACCCCTGGCTCCAACGGGCTCACCCGGCAGATCCGTTCATTCGGCGCCAACCCCGACACCGCCGTGGGTGTGATGTACGGCAGCTCCGACAGCCTGCTCATCAACAACCCCAAGCCCAGCGTCTACCCGGTGTACGTCACCGCCAGCCGCCAGGCATCGGTGGAAATCTACCGCGCCGGCCTGTTGATCAACACCCAGCCCGTCGCTGCCGGCTTGCAGACCCTCGACACCCGGCCCTTGCCGGGTGGTATCTACGAGGTGGAGGTGCGCCTGATCGAAGACGGTTTCACCACCTCCACCACCCAGGAGTTGATCTACAAGCCCAACAACTGGCGCAACGCTGATGAACGCTGGCGCTACAACACTTTCATCGGCCAGGAAACCAAACTGCTGAGCAACTGGGACGAGCAGTCGAGTCGCTTCATGACCTATGGCGCCGGGATTAACTACCTCGCGCATCCTCGGGTGATTCTCGGCCTGTCCACGCGCAAGGTGCGGGAAAAAATGCAGTACGGCACGTCCATCGACTGGACGCTCGCCAACAGCCTCAGCCTGTATGCCAACGTCTACCAGACCCAGGACCACGGCACCGGCGTCGATCTGCAAACCCTCTACAGCTATGGCCAGGGCAGTGTGGTGTTCAGCCACAACCGCAGTTGGCTCGACACCACGCGCACCTACGAGCTGCTGCCGGACGGCACGCGCCTCCGACAGCGCAACGTGTTTATCGGCCAGACCAGCAACTCGTCGCTGTCCCTCAACCATCGCCTCAGCAACAAAAGTTCGATCAACTCGCGGCTGTCCTACAGCCAGGGCAACATCGAAGGCACGGGCGTGGACGTGGGCTGGACCCAGCGCGGTACGTTCCTGGGCAGCGATGCCAACTGGCGTTTGTCGCTGTTCGACCGGCCCGCCACCTCAGCCACCGGTGACAACCGCAACCGCGGCGTCGACCTCAGCGTCAGCGTGGCCTTGGGTTCGCCGGGCGAGCAGTGGTCCGCCAGCATCGGCTCGCGTACCGCGCGTGACGGTGGTCGCGACAATAACGGCTCGCTGACCTACACCAAGACCCTTGACGATCACCTGCTGCAAAGCGTGTCCGGCACCGCGATTGCCGACACCTATGGCGTGGGTTTGTCGGGGCGCGCCAGCTTCCAGAGCGACGAACTCTATGGCGACACCTACGTGCAGCGCTCGTCGTTCAACGGGCGCCTGTCAGGTGGCTTGAACCTCAGCAGCACGGTCGCGGTGGGCGGCAGCAAAGCCGTGCTCAGCAGCCAGCAGCAACGCGGTGGCGCAGGCATGATCGTCGACGTGGAAACCGACCTCGAAGACATCACCCTGCGCGCCGATGACTTGACCGGCGGCAGTTCACGCCTGCGGCCAGGGCGCAACTTTGTGCCGATCACCGCTTACAAGAGCAGCACCCTCGCGTTCGACTTTGACGGCAACCATCCACCGGCCGCCAATATCCAGCCGGCGCGTACCCAATACCACCTGAACAAGGGCGGCGTGGAGTACCGCAAGATCAGCGTGATGCGCACCGTCACGGTATTGGGGCGCCTGGTCGACGGGCAGGGCTCTCCCCTCAAGGGCCACCACGTGATCAACCACGCCAGCCGTGCGGTCAGCGAAGTGGACGGTTTCTTCTCGATGGAAATGAACGCCGGCGCGCCGACCCTGGAAGTGCGCTACGCCAACCAGTTGCGGTGCCAGTTCAGGCTCGACCCAAGCAAGGCGCGTCAGGAAAGCGATGTGCTGATGATCGGGGATTTGCGGTGCACGCCGGATACGTTGGCTGATATCGCCCTGACTGACCGAGCTGCGGGCTGATCACCTTTTTATGCAACGGCCTGAAACGGTCCTAGACAACCGTCTTCTCGCGATAAACCTGAGGTTGAGTAAATGAAACGTGTGTTGATGCTATACGCCTTATCGCTGTTTTCCCTTGAGGCCCTGGCCGGCCCGCAGATCAATGTGGGGGTGGTGTACGACTACCTCGACAGCGATAAAAGTACCTACATGAAACGGGTGTTCAACGGCGGCACCTCCACTGCCTTCGTCAAGGTCAACATCCTTGAGATGATCTATAACGACGACGGCAGCTACCGCGAAGTGCCGCTGCAAAACCAGCCGGGCGCCGCTGCGCGCGAAGGGCTGATGGCGAGCCCTGCACGCTTGATCGTGCCGGCCAACGGCACACAGGGCACGCGCTTGCTGTTCCTGGGCAACCGCGACAAGGAGCGCTATTTCCGCGTGCGCTTTGTGCCGGTGGTGCCGCAGTCTGACGATGACTTTGCCGTCACCGATGAAGAGCGCGACGAGTATCAGCAAAGCCTCGCGGCGGGTGTCAGGGTTTTGGCCGGCTACGGCACGGTGTTTTTCGTACGGCCCAAGGTCACCCGGTTCGACACGGCGATCCAGGACAACGCCACGCGATACACCCTGAGCAACAACGGCAACAGTGTGGTGGTGATCGACGAGTTCAAGGACTGCTCGGCCGAGTCCGCGCAAGAGTGCCGGCCGACCCTGCGTCACCACATCCGTGCCGGGCGTTCGTATGGCTTCGACAAGCAACCGGGTCGCGAATACCGCTTTAGCCTGATCGAAGGCGACGAGACCAGAAAAATCGAGGTCAAGGGGTAAACCTATGTACAAGCTCCTGGCCCTGGCCATGTTAGTCATCGTCCTTGGGATGACGGGGTCGCGGATTCACGCCGCCGTTGAGCGCGAGACGTTTGAAGTGTCTGTGACCATTCCGACGGCCGACTTTTATGTGCTGCCGGTCGACCCGCAACTGGTGCAGCGCGACCAGAAGCTGGTCTACAACCCGGTGAGTTCCCAGTTGGCCACCTTGCGCGCGCCGTTCGATGTGAAAAATATCGCTGGGGCCATTGGTGCGCGGCTGGACCAGGAGGCGTACCTGTCCAACGGCACCGAGCGCGTTGACCTGCGCGTGACCTTCAATGACGTGGAATTGGGGTTGGACCAGACCGAGGTGGTGTCCACCGCCCAAGCGCGGCCCGGCACACGCGTGAGCCTGGAAATCGCCGCCATCAAACCGGACGACGATTACCGGCCCGGCCATTACTACGGCACCGTGCACATGGTGTTCGATGCAATTGCGCCCTGATCGACTGGAGATTTATTGATGAATGTATTGAGTGGGCGCTGGATTGCGATGCTCGGATTTTTTTTGTGGACGGCGCATGCCCAGGCGCTCGTGCAGGAAATGACGGCTGAGTTTCGCCCTGACCCGTCTAATCCGATGATCAATCGGTTTAAAAATACCACGCCGGAAAGTGGCATTTGTCCTTGGCATATTCCAGAGCGTTGCAAGCAATTAGGTATCTTCAGTATTCGGACCACGGCGATTCAGTTCAACTCCAGTGGCCCAATCCTGGGCAATCACACAGACCCGCGCAAAGGCGCGATGTTCAAGGTGCCCACCGAATGGCGCGACCTGCAGGTGACCAATACGGTGACAGCAAAAACCGAATTGCTGCAGGTCAGAATTGCTGGCATTGGGGGTAAGTACGTGTTGCCCGTTGCTGACCGCTGGCTTTGGCTTTATGGCACTCTTGGATGGAAGATCGCCCGAAGTCCTTGCGTGTCCACAGACTACGCGATTGGCAACGATCGCTATTTGTTGTGGTCGTGGATCACACCCGTTGGCATCGGTGCCTGCGCGATGCCTGCGGCCAAGGACATTTCAACCCTGTTTTACGAAACGTTCGAGTATTCGTACGAATTGAAAACCCCCAACCCCTTGCAAATGGATGCCGGCCAATACATTGGTAGCACGACCTACACCATCGGGCCGGGTGCGGATTTTGACTTCGGCGACATCATGATCCCCACCGACAACGTGCTGACCTTCAACTTCACCCTGGATGTGGATCACCACCTCAAAGTCGAAGTCCCCCCTGGCGGCAACCGCATCCAGCTTGAACCCCAGGGCGGCTGGCAAGCCTGGCTGCAGAACGGCCGTAGGCCCAGCCGGCTGTTCCGCGACCAGACCGTCAACCTGTGGGCCAGCTCGCACTTCAAGATGACCCTGGAATGCCCGGAACCCATGGGCAACAGCTGCAGCCTGCGTAACGCTGCCGGTCATCAGGTACCGCTGGACGTCGCCGTCAGTTTGCCGCATGGCCTTGTCGACGCTGCCGGGCGCCCGGTCAACCGCTTGCCCCTGCGCCTGGACGGCAGCGGTACTGAACTGTTCCGGCCGATAAACTACATCAACCGCAAACCCAGTACTTTGCACTTTGAAGTCAAGGCCGACGCCGTGGCCGAAATGCTTGAACAGGCCGGGAGTACCTACAGCGGCGTAGTCACCGTGGTGTGGGATTCGCAGGCCTAGCGTTTCCCGTGGCGAGCGGGCCTGTTGTGTCACGCGGGCGCGCCCGCTCGCCACGGCGCTCAATAGTTAGTGCGCTTGCTGTGGCGTGCCCCGGCCGCTTTCGTAGTCGTTCAGGCGATGCAAGGCGTTGCGGGTCAGTTGGTGGGCAAGGTCGGTTTCACTGATTTGGTCATCCGTGAAGCCGCCTGCGAGCAGACGTTCGTACGTTTCGGTGGTCATTGGCTTGCCCGTGAGGACCACGTCGTGGGGCACGTTCAGCGCATCCGCCAACGTCAGCAGGTGTTGCTTGAGCGTGGGTTGCTCTTCAGGGGGCCGCGATTGGCCTTTGGCCCATTGATCTTGCGCGTCTCGCAGTTCGTCCAGTGGGCCGATCAACTCATAGCCGCGGTCCAGGCTAGCGGCGAATTGCTCGGCATGCCGGGCATGCAAATACTCAACCCAGAACGGCTGATCGAGCATGCCCGCCGCCAGTCCGTCCCCGGCCTCTTGAGCGATCACGTGGTTGTACGCCGTTTCAAGACTGGGTTCATCCACCTGCGCCGTCATGCGGTAGGTCATGTGCTCGGCGATCCAGGGCAAGTCGAGGCGTCGTTTGAGCCCGGTGTGGTAGGCCAGGTACACCTCCACCTCATCCACCGTTCCCGGCACACCGTCGATAACGTCAGTGGTAAAGCGCAACCCGTGTCCGCCTTCTTCGAGCGCAGTGATGCGCAAGCGGATAGCGGCTTGCGCCACTTTGTTCAGGCGATCCAGGCGTGTTTTACCCCTGGCCAGGTGGGACAGTTTCAAGTCCCGATCGAGGCCGAGCAGATCACGGTTGATCTCGACGAGCAGCACCTCGTAGCCCATGGCATTGAATACATGTGCGCCGGCATCGGCGCAGGTCAACGGGTTGCTGGCCATGAGAAACAGTCGCAAGCGCAGCGCCTCATCGCCTTGCATCGCCAACAGCATGCGCCAGACCTTTGAGGTCAGTTCGCGGCGACCCTGTGCAAACATCGCTTCATCGTTGGGGTCCTCGAAATACGCCGACGGTTCAAGACTCTTGATCACCTCAAAGAACCCCTGCGAGCCGTGTTCCTCTTCGAGTTCCTGCCACAGTTGCCGCAGCCAGGGGCTGTGTTCAGGCGTTTCGAGTTCAAGCCAATAAGCCGCGTCGCCTTTCGGCGGATAGAGGCGGAACGGGTCCAGCCCTGCCTCGATCCGGTAGCTCACCAGTCGTTTCTCGGCGTCAGTGGTCAGGTGGTTGCGATCCAGGCGCACCCGCGCCACCAGTTCGGCCTCGGGCTGCCAGGGCAGAAATGCCGGCACGTCGATAATTGCCGTGTGTTGTATATCGAGAAAAAAATGCGCCGGGCTCCGCCTTGGAAACAGCCCTTGCGGCCATTCGCTGATCGCCGTGTTGCGCAGGCACAGCCAGCGCAGGCCAGGCAGTTGCGAAAGGTTTGGCGCTACAGTCAGGTTGCGGTTGTCCGCCAGGGACAAGCGCCGCAGACGCCGCATGCCGCTGAGCTTGGCTAGACCGTGCGCCTCCCACTGAATCGGCGTGCGATCCAGGTTCAGGGTTGTCAGGCTGCGCATTCCGGTCAGCGCATCAGGCAAGCGCGTCAATCCATTGCCGGAAAGGTCCAGGTTGTGCAGCCGTGGAAACACGCTGAGAAAGTGCGTATCGCTGTCGGTCAGTTCGGCGTCGATCAAATCCAGATGCAAGATATGTTCAAAGCGGGTACGCAGGCGCAGGTCGCTCAGCAGCCCTGACAGCTCAACCCCATTGAGGATCAAGCCGAAACCGTCCGGGTCGGGGTCAATGTTCTGTTCCCAGGTGCGCAGCAGCGCCGTGGCCAATTCTTGCTTTCTGCGGCCCATGTGCGGGTGTTCCAGTGCCGGCGCGGCGTCCAGCCAATTATTCAGGTCTTCCTCCAGGCGGGTTTTTTCCAGCGCTCGCGCCTCGAAAAGATCGCGTTGCACCGGGTCATCGAGGCCCAGCAGATAAGTCTCGATCACGATCTGCGGCGCAAAAGGGTAGAGCGCCTTGACCCGACCCCTCAACGACGTGGGAAACAGTTCGCACATCCATTGACCCATCCGGTGCATCGGTTTTTGCGTCAGCACCAGCGCATCCCTGGGCGCGTTCGCGGGCTTACCGGCCGGTTCAAACAGGCTGCGCCGTTGCTGCGGCGTTTGAATGCGGTCCATCAGCCAGCGCTTGAGCGTCGTCCCCTCGTTAAGCTTCAGGGCGGCGCTTGTGTCGACGGGCAACGCCAGTAGCAGCGCGTCAAAAAAATCATTCGTTTGTTGCAGCGCGTGCTGACGCTCGTCGTACAACTGATAGCCGCCATCGTGCGCGACCAGCACCCGCGTGCGGCGTGCACCCTGCGGCCCGGCACTCGCGCGCAGAGTGCCCTGCAGGTGTTGCTGGCGCACTTCGATTCGACAATCACCCAGCGCATCGCTGTTGACGCGCAGGGTATTGAGGCTCATCTGTTCGGTATCGGCGCCGAACAGTTCGGGTTCGTGCAAGCCCTGAAAGGCATGGGCGGCGCGTGCCTGCCACTGCCATTCGCGGGCGAGATTTTTCAAGCGCAGAGGCAGGCGTTGTTCTTCGCGCAGGCGCCTCAACTCCGCCGGGCGGGCGTGGTCGAGCACACTTTGCAACAGGCTTTTGGGCAGGTCCGGCATGGCTTGACGCACCCGCAACGCGGTTTCATCGTGCAGATCTTCGCTGTTGCGATACAGGTAGTCGAACACCGCACCATGACGGCGCTCGAGGTTGTCGGCGAGGCGCTCACGCAGTGCCTGGATGCGCGCCGGGCGCTGCTCCGGCAACTCGCCGAGCAGCGCACTCAGTTGTGTGTCGTCGAGCACGTCTAGCAGGCGCTCCGGCAACGTGCCTTGGTTAAGGGCCTCCTGGCTGATGGCAAGTACCTCGCCGGCGTCCGGCTCACCGAAGCGTAAGCAAGCGCCGCTGAGGTCGGCGTTTTCATACACGTCGATCGCCACATCGGCCGGCCAACCCTGCAGCTCACGGGCCAGGTGCGGGCTCCAGTAAGTGTCCTGGTCCACCGGTTTGCCCTCACGCAAGCGCTGCACCATGTCGCGGGTGTCCTGGCTCAGACGCACGCGTTTGACGGTGTCGTCCAACAACGGTGCGCGCAGGTGCTCTGACTGCACGGCGCGCAATACGCCATGGTCGACACCGCTGATGCTGCGGATGTGCGCCTGTTGCTCGTCGCTGAACGGCCCCAGTTGGCGCCACAGTTGTTGGTCACTCCAGGCTTGCGGCTGGTCGAGGTACTGCAGGGGCGGCGCATAGGCGTCCGGGCGGCTGGCGTGCTGGACCCGGTAGGTGGCCTCAGGCGCATCCAGGGCGACGGCATAGTGTTGGCCATCCACCGGCAACAAGCTGCGGTCATTGTGCTGGAGTAGGCCGCGCTCATCCGGCGTCAAGTCGGCGGGCAGGTCCAGTCGCGGTTGCGCGTAGGGCTTTGGATCAGGGTTCCACAACTGCGTTTTGCCGTTGAAGCTGATCGGCTTGAGCTGGTTGACGAAGGCCGACTGTGCAAAGTGTCCGGCCACGCCGAAGGCACCCAGTTGCACCACCTGGCTGACCACGCCAATCAGATGGCCGGCGGCTTCGCGGGCCTGGCCCTCCGCGAGGTCCACCACACCTTCGACCACCTCATCGAGCAATTGATAGGCGGTATAGGCCAGTGTCAGCTCGCCCAGCAACGGCACGAACGGCGTGATCACCAGCAGCGCCGCATTGAATACTTCTTCGAGCAATTGACTGAAATTGTCCCACCAACTCCAGCGAGCACGGCTGTCGGCGTAGGCGGTAGCCACCGCCAGTTCGCGACCGTCGTTGAGTATTTTATTCAGCATCGATTGGTAGCGGTGCTGCCACAAATCGCCATTGATGAGGCTTGCCTCGAAACGCGGGTGCTGTTGCAGCGCACTGAAAAAGCGCCCGCGCTGCTGCTGATCGACGAACTGGCTGAAGAACACCGTGTAGCCCGTATCCTTCAGCTTCGCTTGCAAGTCATCCATCAGCGCGACGGTGCTGACGTACTGCTTTATCGGGGTTTTGGGCTCGTGGGGGATGTACATCACGATGGGGACGAGGGTCGTGGCTGCAAGCAGATCAGGCGCAATCAGCAGGATGCCGGTCAGTTGCGTGTCCTGTATGCGCAGTTGATAAAACTGCATCACGCCGCGCTCGCCGGCTACGGCGCGCTGCACCAGGTGAAAGGTCGCCGCGTCGAGCTCACCGGTATGCAGCGCCAGGTGCGCCGCCGCGTTCAAGGCGGCTTTCTGGCTGGCGATGACCTCAGCTTGCAAGGCGTCCTGGTCTGCCTGGGCAGGCGGCAGCAGGTAACGCTGCAGATGCCGCTGGTACTGCGCACCCAGGTCCAGCTCGCGGCACAGCGTCACGAACTGCGCGATGCTCATGCGGTCTTTCAGCGGCGTGATCATGAAGTGCCCGCGCGCATCAGGCCGGGTGATGTAGCTGGAATCGGTACTGAACACCTCGCTCCTGGCGAAGTTGTGCAGCGCGGCGTCCAGCAGGGACACGCTGCGGCTGGTCGTGCCCTTGAGCCAGGTGCCTTTTTCGCTGTGCAAGAACAGGTAGACGGCCTTGACGTTGAGGTGCAGCGCGTAGCGTTGCTTCAGTGCATCGCTGAGCAAGGGTTCGGCGAAGGCGTGCAGGTCGAGCACTGCGCCCAGACGTTTGTCGACGCTGTTCTGTGCACGCCAGGCGTGCGCGTTGGCACGTTTGAGCGGTGCTTGAGGCGTGTCGGCCAGCCGATGGAAGGTCGTCAGCGCCACCATCGACGCGCCTTGCAGACGCTGGGCGCGCGGCCAGGCGGTGCTGCGCAGCCAGTCGGGAAGGTTGAGTGTGATCACAGCGTCAGGTGTGACAGGCATGGCGGATGACCTCGAGTGCGATTTAAGGTCATCAGCCTAAGGACCCGGTGCGGGCCTTGGGGTTACATAGTTAGCGCGTTTCGCCTGGGCTTCACAGACGGGGGCATAGGGGCAGGCCGCCGGTACCGCGGTGAACAGGCCAGGGGTAATTGTTTAGTGCCCGCGCGCCGCCGCTCCCGCCTACGGTTTGCGCTCAATCCCTGACTGAGAACGCACCATGACTGTCGATGCTCCACTGTCGCTACGCCAGGCTCATATCGAGCAGGTCTTGACCCTGTTCAGCGATCCGCCCACGTTGCTCGTGGTGGCCCAGGATTGCGCCCAGGCCTGGCTGGACACCTATGCTGAGCAACACCGTGACGCTGCCGGGCTGATTTATCTGGGTTTTCCGGAGATCGAAACCGCCCCGACCACTTATCGCTACAAAAGCCTGCCGCAACTGTTGCTGGAGCGTCTGGCGGCGGCGCAACCGACGTTATTGGCCGCGGGTTACCACGTGGTCGCGCAGCGCACCCGTGAAACCTACACCGTCGCAGGTCCGAGCCTGGCGACCGTGGAGCGGCTGATCAATCAATGCGGCGCCCTGTTGCTCACCCGCTTCGCCCAGCGCTTGCAAGCCTGGTGGAATGAATCGCTGCCGGTGAACAGGACGCGCTGGGGGTATCTGTCCGACGAATTACTGGGGTTGCTCTACGATTCCCCGCGCCCGCCCGGCATGAGTGAGGCACGGTATGCCCAGGTGTTGCCCAAGTCGGGCCTGCATCGGCAGCGACCCAACCGTCACTGGAACGCTCTTGGCCCTGCGCTGCGGGTACAGACCCTGCACCTGCGGCGTGGCCGGAACGAGCCCGTGCAGATGCTGCCGTTGCTGGTGCTCAGCCCCGCAGGGCAGGGGCCTGTGGTGTTGTTCAGCCCGGCCAGCGGCGTGCAGGTGCTCGATAACCTGCAAGCGGTGCAGGCCTTGTTGCCGGCCTATGCCAGCCCGTTATTGCCGGGCGCTGCCGGGGATTGGTTCGCTGTCGAGGTCGTGAGCGATCCGTTCGATGAATTGGCGTCGAGTTACCTGCAGCGCCAATTGCGGGAAATCGCCAGCCTGGATCTCGCGGTGCCACGTGCCGTCGAGGATTATCAGGCACTGCTGAGGACCATTACCGATGTGCAGCGCTGGTTCATTCCGCGCTAGAGCCCCCGTCAGCAACAGCTGCGCGATCAGTTGCCGCTGTGGCTGCTGCACGTCGACGGACAAACCTGCAGCGCCTACGCGCGTCTGCTCCAGGCCCAGGTGCTGGCCCGGCAGGAAAACGGAACAGAGCATTTTCTGGATGATATTCCCGCACTCCCGGAATACGCCGAACAGCAGTTGCAGGCGTGTCTCAAGAACGACCCGAAAACCGCCACACTCGAACCCTCTGCGATCAGTGTGAGCTTTGACAAAGTCATCGCCGCCGCCGTGCCGGTGCCGGGCGGTTTCATTGCCGGGCAAGTGCAGTCAATTACCGTCACCTTGGCGCAGCTTGCCCTGGAAAACCTTGCCGGGTTTCCCTATACCGCGAAAAGCATCCGCCTCAAGGGGGAACCGGCGCCCGCGTGGTTGACTTATAACCTGCTCAAGACCTGTGTGACTAACGCCGATGTGGGCCAGACGTACCCTGCGCTGTTGAAGAAAAACCTGGTCGACGACCCGGTGCAAGCGACGCGCCGCCGGCGCTTATTCAGTCAGCAACTGCGCATCCAACTGCCCATGCAGGCGCTGGAGTGGCAGGTGAGCGGCCTGCACGGCCTGACCTTCCAGGGGTTTCGCCGGCTGCTGGCGGCGCTGCAAGACACGCGGGCGCAACGCCAGGTGGACGGGCAAGCCGTGGCGATGTGGCCACTGGCGTTCAAGGCAACACGCGACGCCGCGCCGGACGAGGTGGCGAATATGTTTATCATCGGCCCGGAGCAAGGCCAGCAAGGTGCGCATCTGTTGTACCGGCCCTTGTGCGTTCCGCTGCTGCTCGAATACCCCAGCCTCGATGCCCTGTTCGCGGCCGTACAGGCGCCTGGCGATTTGCAGGCCAGCGTCCTGAACTGGCTCGACCCGTCGCGCCAGGCGGTGTATGCCCACGGCGGTTTCCGCGAACCTCATGTGCGGCGTTTTTTGTCGGGCGATGAGTTCACTGCGTTCGAGGCGCCTGGGCCTGCGCAATTGAGCAAGCGGATCAATGTGGACGACCCCGCGCACCAAGTGTTCGCCGCCACTGCCCAGGCCATGGTTGCCCAAGCGGATCGGCAAAGCGTGTCGAACGCTGAACAGCGCTGGGCCAGCGTAAAGCAGGTTGGCTGGCTGTTGTTCGGTATTTTGCAACCGCTGCTCGGCGGCCCGGTGATGTTGGCGGGCTGGCTGGTGCAGGTGCTCGACAGTGCCCGGCAGGATATGCCTAGCCTGCAAAGCGATGATGACCAGACACGTAACGCCGCCGTCATGGACGTGCTTGCCAACCTGATGGCAATCCTCGCGCACCAGGCCTCGCCCCACGACGCGCGCCAGCATCTGCTGCTAGAACACCCGGTGTTCGCCCCTCTGGCCGCCCAGGAGCCGAGCCCGCTGCCGCCCACCTATCACGTTCCGCCAGTGGACTTCAGCGTACCGGCCGCTTGGGCCAATGCGCGTGACGTTCTGACGCCGCCGCTGCAGGCGCGCTTGCAAGGGTTTAGCCTGAACACCGTTGGCAAGCCCTGGCCCCAGGGCTTTACCGAGCAAAGCGGACCCTGGCAGGGGTTGTGGCATGACACCGCGCGCGCGCCCACGCAGTGGAAGGCGTTGGTGCGCGGCCAAGTGTTCGCCGTGCGCCTGCAACGGGGGCGGGCCCGTGTGATCAGCTCTGACGGAAGCCGGCTCGGGCCCTGGTTGAAACTCATCGGTGCCGGCCTGTGGGATATTGATCTGCAGTTGCGCCTCAGCGGGGGCGCGGACCAGGAGCCGAGCAAGCCTGTCGTGGACCGCAGTGTCCTGGAAGCTCAGTACCAGCATGCGATCAAGAATCGCACGCGCGCGCAACAGGCAGCGGAAGTTGCGTACGACCTGCTCAAAAAACCCAACAGCGGCGCCGACGAAAAAATGCTCAACGCAGTCCGCGACCGCTACATCAAGGAGCTCAACGGCAAGGTGGCGTATTTGCTGCAGGAACTGAGGTTGCTCAGGCGCCTGCGGGAACTGGCGCCACGCCCACGATACGAAGAAGAACTGAGTCAGATAGTGGAGTCGATTGTCCTCGCCGCACAATTGTCCGACGTCGTCAGCCGTGAACACATTCAGCGGGTCACGAATAAATTGCCCGCCGTGTTGAAGCAGTTGGAGGAGACGAGGCAAGCACAGTTTCATGACGAGCTGAGACAGATCATGCGTGAGCTGGCGACCCTGCATGGCGACGCGATTCACTGGCGCACGATAGAAGAGCGCTACCTTGAAGAAATGCGCCAGGTCCCGCGACTGGGACGTGACAAGGCACGCGTGTTAACCCTGCGTATGCCGCAACGCCCGTCGATCCTTGACCTGCAAACGTTGCAATTGACCACGCTCTGGAGTGCTGCCTTTGATGTGCGTGGTTCGCTGCTCAAGGATGATTTTATCGATGACATGAATGAAACGTTCGACCGCGCCCGTTTGGCCAGTCGCTCCCAGGTCGATTTGCAGCACTTGCAGTGCAGCCACGAACAACGCATCGAACTGCTCCAGAGCATTGATCGTGTCTACGCACAAACCGATGATCGCATCGAATTCTGGCGCGCCATGGAGCCGGATAAATTCGACCTGCCGTATCTGCAAAAACTGCAGGAACTGTTGGCATCCCTGCATCACCAGGTGCAACAGGATCTGGCGCAGTTGCTGCAACCTGCGCCGCGCCGCGTGATCAAACCCCGTCCTGAGGCGGCTGGCCAGTCAAGTGGGAAAATCATTCTTACGCGCAATCGCGACCTTTATGTGGCCCGGCTGAGCCTGGAACCCATGAGCGTCGAGACAGCCCAGTTGCATGACGCTGCGGGCGGTGTGATCGGTTCGTTCACCCAGGCCGACGATGGCGTTTGGGATCAGTTGAAAGCACCCCCCACCGTGCGTCCTGATCCAGAACTGGGGGCCTTGTTGAAAAAAGCGGACGTCCTGCTGCGCGATGAGGACAGGGCCATCGCCAATGTCGAGGCGATGATGGCTCGGGCCAACGATGCGGCGTCGCTTCAGGAACTGCTGGAGGCTCAGGGGCGTAGCCGTACGTTGGCGGCCGAGGCTATCAGGCACAAACTGAGCGGCCGGACCATCGTGCGACTCGAGAACGTCCAGCGCAGCAAAGCGCGGGATACCGAGGCGAAATTGCGCCTGGCCGCGGCGCGGCTGGACGCGGCCGGGCTGGACGCGCGCATCCGCGCCAGCCGCAATAACCTACGCAGCGTCAATGACGTGGCGTTTTTGCAACAGCAGGGTGAAGTGAAGATCATCCGGCAGGGACAACGGGTGCCGCTGCGTGGGCGCCGCAATGATTTTTTGCAAGTGTACGCGGTGAACGACATCCATACCGGCCGCGCGCTGTGTTTTGCGCATTTTCACTACGCCAGTCGTCACGGGCCTGACGATCACTACACCTTCGGTCACCTCAAAAGCCCCGAACAGAACCGCCTGGGTCGCCTGGCCCAGGCTGAGTTCGAAGCCCAGGCCTTTGCGCGCATGCGCCTCGGGCAGGGCGGCCGGGCGCAACAGACGCTGGAGATTTATCGCTCGCCTGTTGGATTGGCCATGTCACGTCGTCTGTTTTTCAGCCTCGACTGATCCCGTGGCAAGCGCGCTCGCCAACGGGCAGGCGCGGGCCTGAACGTTCTCTGACTGAATCGCATTGAGGCGATCCCGCGTGGGCTCAGCCCGGGCTTATGCACTGGCTGTGACTGCCCGGTTGCCGGAACTGCCAATCGCGGTGGCCAGTGAGGGTACCAAGTGATCGAACGGATAGCCGAGCGCCTGCCAGCGCTGATGGATGTCGAGAAAGGCCTCGATCTCCAGCATGGTGCGGATACGCGGTCCAAGTCGTAGAGCGGACGTTGAAGCAAGGCGGCCAGACGGCTGCGGGCGACGCTGATGCCCTTGTTGGTATTGATCGGCTGGACGGTGGGTTGTAATTGCCAGTCGCGGTAGGCCAACGGCGCGCTCAAGGCGGCCAGCAACAACGGCGCATCAATCAGAGCATTCTGCGCGAACATACGCAGTTTCCAACTGCGTGGCCAGGGTACTGCCGCCGGCGCTTTGCCCCGGCAGGTGCAGCCGCTTGGCCACCTGAGACCACGCAGCCCTGGCAAAGCGAGGCCAGTCCACGGCAGGGTTGGCCTGGGGGGGGGCGCGGGGTCGAGCAGGTCGCGGTTTTCGATAAACAGCAAACTGTTGACCACCAGCGGCGGGATCGCGGTGAAACGCTCGTAGAGTTGCTGCGGATACACGTATTGATACAGCGGCACGGCAATCGGTGATCGACAGCCCGGCCTGGCTCTTTTCAGCGTAGGGCTCGAACAGGCCTTTGTGGGCGTACTCCAACAGTTCGGCAGAGAACTGCGTCTGGGCCTCGATCACATAACCACGCTTGAGCAGCCGGCCGATAAAACTGTCCAGGTCGCTCTAGCCCAAGCGCCTATCAAACGGGCCGGCGCCCGGGTAGGCGATGGCGTCGCTGAGGCATTTTTCCGCTAAAGGCAGGTATAATGCCCCTACCAAATGGCATTTTTGCGGTTGGTTTCACTGAATTTTTCGTTTTTTATAGTGAATCACTCTAAGCCCCGCTTTTTATACTGCACGCCCGCCAAGCGTGCTCCACGGCGGACACTCCAATAACAAAATGAGGTTGTACCTTTATGCCTGTCGGCAACCCACTGCCCCACGGCGAGACCGCTCAAGGCGGTCCGCTCAAACGCGAACTTGGCGAGCGGCACATTCGCCTGATGGCCCTAGGCGCCTGCATTGGTGTCGGCCTGTTCCTCGGTTCGGCCAAGGCCATTGAAATGGCCGGCCCGGCAATCATGCTGTCGTACATCATCGGTGGCCTGGCGATCCTGGTGATCATGCGTGCGCTCGGTGAGATGGCGGTGCACAACCCCGTCGCCGGTTCGTTCAGCCGTTATGCCCAGGATTACCTCGGCCCGTTGGCGGGCTTTCTCACCGGCTGGAACTACTGGTTCCTGTGGCTGGTAACGTGCGTTGCAGAGATCACCGCCGTGGCTGTGTACATGGGCGTGTGGTTCCCAGACACGCCGCGCTGGATCTGGGCCCTGGCGGCACTGATCAGCATGGGTACGATCAACCTCATCGCAGTAAAAGCCTTCGGTGAATTCGAATTCTGGTTCGCGTTGATCAAGATCGTCACCATCATTGCGATGGTCATCGGCGGCGTCGGCATCATCGCGTTCGGCTTTGGCAACAACGGCGTGGCGCTGGGTATTTCCAACCTGTGGGCCCATGGCGGTTTCATGCCCAACGGCGTGCAAGGCGTGTTGATGTCGCTGCAGATGGTGATGTTTGCCTACCTGGGCGTCGAGATGATCGGCCTCACCGCCGGTGAAGCACGCAACCCGCAGAAGACGATTCCAAGCGCTATCGGCTCGGTGTTCTGGCGCATCCTGCTGTTCTACGTCGGTGCGTTGTTTGTGATTCTGTCGATCTACCCGTGGAATGAAATCGGCACTCAGGGCAGCCCGTTCGTGATGACGTTCGAGCGCTTGGGCATCAAGACCGCTGCGGGCATCATCAACTTCGTGGTGATCACGGCGGCGCTGTCGTCGTGCAACGGCGGTATTTTCAGTACGGGGCGCATGCTCTACAGCCTGGCGCAGAACGGGCAGGCACCGGCCACCTTTGGCACCACCTCGAGCAATGGCGTGCCGCGCAAGGCGCTGTTGTTGTCGATCTTTGCTTTGTTGCTGGGCGTGCTGCTCAACTACCTGGTGCCGGACCAAGTGTTCGTCTGGGTAACGTCCATCGCTACCTTTGGCGCGATCTGGACCTGGCTGATGATACTGCTGGCCCAGCTCAAATTCCGCAAAAGCCTGAGTCCCGCTGAGCAGGCCGGTCTCAAGTACCGCATGTGGTTTTACCCGGTCAGTTCCTACCTGGCGCTGGCGTTCCTGGTGCTGGTGGTGGGCCTGATGGCGTACTTCCCGGATACTCGCGTGGCGTTGTATGTGGGGCCGGCCTTCCTGGTGCTGCTCACGGTGCTGTTCTACGTGTTCAAGCTGCAACCGAACAACGCGACTGCGGCGCCGGTGCGTTCGGCCTGACGCCACAAATGGCCCGCTGCGTGCGGCGGGCCATCCAGTCTATCCCGCGTGCACGCTTGCCTTGAGCGACTGATCCAGACGCTTGTTGAACTCCAGCCACAGCGCTAGCAACCCCATCAGTGCAGCACCGGCCACAGCGGTCATCAATTGAATCGCCAAAGCATCCCCGGCCATGGCATTGATCATGTCCGCCAACGGCGCGAGCACGACGCCCAGGCAAAACACCTCCAGCGAATAACGCCCCATGCGACAGGTATGTTGCGCCAGCCAGTTTTCGGTCCAGCCACGGCCCGGCAGCAGCTTGGCGGTGACATAAGCCAGGGCAAGGAAGTGCAGCAGGCGCAGCGGTGATAAGTCGGTCTTGCTGATGGGGTAGATGAGGTCGCTGATCATCGACGGCATCAGCGCATCGTGGATCTGCGGCCAGCGCCAGGACAGCGTGAGCACGCCGGCCATCAACACATAAATCGTTGCCGCGACAAACATCGGCTGGCGGCGCAGTGGCCGGGTGTTCACCGGCCGTTCTTGTCGGCTGTAGAGCGCCGCCGCACCTCCCAGTATGAACAGCAGTTGCCAAGTGACGGGGTTGAAGTACCAGACACCATCGGCAATCGCCCGCAGGTTCCAGCCCATCCACGGCGCCAGCAAGTAGATCGTCGTAGACACGGCCACCACCGCCCAGGTGTTGCGCAGCATCAACGGCAACACCAGCGGCAGTCCTGCCAGCAGCACGATGTAGAGCGGCAACGGGTCCATCAGGTTGGGTTTGAAACGCAGCAGCAGCTCATCGGTCAGCGCTTGCTGCGGGTGGGTGACGAAGTGCGTCAGGCCCATCTCTTCGACAAGGTCGCGGGTTTCCACGTGGCTGTTGGCGAAGAACACGATGCCCATCAGCATCGCCAGCAGGAAGATATGCACCACATATAACACCCAGGCACGCCGCAGGATTTTCAGCGAGGCAATCCAATAGCCATCGCGTTGCAGGATCTTGCCGTAGGCCAATACCGCCGCGTAGCCGGCGAGAAATACAAACACCTCAGCCGCATCGCTGAAGCCGAAGTTGCGCAGCGTGATCTGGCCGAGCGGGTTGTGGGGGACGTGATCCCAGAAAATGAAGATCAACGCCAGGCCCCGAAAAAAATCGATGCGCGGGTCGCGTCCGTTCAACATGGCAGCGGGCTCTTGTACGAAATGTTTATTAAAGACAGGCAGGCGTGGGCGTTGGCGCACGCCACCCGTCGGGCGGGCGCAGGTTGGCGGTATTTGTAAGCAATTGCAAAGGTTGGGTATTACTGAATGTCTCGACGGCCTGCCCGGCACGGGCAGGCTCAAGAAGGAGGGTTATCAGGCGGCGACGACTTCCTGCGCCTCAAAACTGTCCGCCCGCGCCATCTGCCACATGCGGGAATAGAACGCCCCGTTCACCTCACCCGTGAGCAACTCCCCAGGCTTGAGAAACACATGCAACTGCGAAAACAGCTTGATCTCTGTCGCCGACATGCGCCGTACCAAGTGCTTGGCCGACAGCTGCGACGGATGATCCAGGCCGGCCGCGGCGAGCATTTCCGCCAGCGCCTTGAGCGTGTTGCGATGGAAGTTGAATACGCGCTGGGCTTTGTCCGGGACCACCAGCGCACGTTGACGCAACGGATCTTGGGTAGCAACGCCGGTCGGGCATTTGTTGGTGTGGCAGCTCTGCGATTGAATGCAACCGATCGCGAACATAAAGCCGCGCGCCGAGTTGGCCCAATCGGCGCCGATGGCCAGGACGCTGGCGATGTCGAACGCGCTGACGATCTTGCCGCTGGCGCCGAGTTTGATCTTGTCGCGCAGGTTCAGGCCCACCAGGGTGTTGTGCACAAACAGCAGGCCTTCACGCAGCGGCACGCCGATATGGTCGGTGAACTCCACCGGCGCGGCGCCGGTGCCGCCTTCCTTGCCATCCACTACGATAAAGTCCGGAAGGATGCCGGTTTCGAGCATGGCCTTGGCGATGCCCATGAATTCCCACGGGTGACCCAGGCAGAACTTGAAGCCTACCGGTTTGCCGCCGGACAGTTCGCGCAGTTGGGCGATGAACTGCATCAGTTCGATAGGGGTGGAAAACGCGCTGTGGCGCGACGGCGAGATGCAGTCTTCGCCCATCATGATGCCGCGGGTATCGGCAATTTCCTGGGTGACTTTGTGCTTGGGCAGGATCCCGCCATGGCCGGGTTTGGCGCCCTGGCTCATCTTGATTTCGATCATGCGCACTTGTGGATTCTGCGCCTGCACGGCGAAACGTTCCGGATCGAAACGGCCGTCACTGGTGCGGCAGCCGAAATAGCCGCTGCCCAATTCCCAGGTCAGGTCGCCGCCGTTCTCGCGGTGGTAGGAGCTGATGCTGCCTTCGCCGGTGTCATGGGCGAAGTTGCCCAGTTTGGCACCTTGGTTCAACGCGCGAATTGCGTTGGCGCTCAACGAGCCAAAGCTCATTGCCGAGATATTGAACACCGACGCCGAGTACGGTTGCGTGCACTGTGGGCCGCCAACCATCACGCGGAACGCGCTGGGGTCGCTGAGCGGCGCGGGGCGCATGGAGTGGCCGATGAATTCGAAACCTGACTGGTACACGTCGATCAAGGTGCCGAAGGGTTTGTCGGCAGATTCATTCTTGGCGCGCGAATACACCAATGAACGCTGGGCCCGGGAGAAGGGCAGGGCGTCGCTGTCGGACTCCAGCAGGTACTGGCGGATTTCCGGGCGGATGGCTTCTACCAGGTAACGGATATTGCCCAGGATCGGGTAGTTGCGGCGCACGGCGTGGGGGCTTTGCAGCAGGTCGAAAATCCCGATCAGGCTCAACACCCCGGTGACCACCGTGATCGGCCACAGCCATTCATGTTCGATAAAGGGGAGGCTGGCGAGGGTGAAAATGACGCACACGGCAAAGAAAGCGTAACGACTCAGTAGCGACAGGCTCATACGGGTTTCCTGGATTCGGACTCATCGGCTAGGCGTTTTGCGCCTGTAGAAAGATCGAGAACAGCTCTGACTGGGATTTGATCCCTAGCTTGCTGTACATGTGTTTCTTATGGACTTTCACGGTTTCAACAGAGATTTCCAGCTTACGAGCGATTTCTTTGCTAGAGCAACCGCTGAGCATCAAACGGCCCACATCCAGCTCGCGGGCGGTGAGTTGCGCGCCCCACTCATCATTCTGGATCGGCGGCTGCGGGGCGCTCACCTGGTGCAGTTCAAAGGGCAGGCGCTGGCGCAGCAGGCCCAGCACCCAGGGCTGGATCAACGACAGCAGGGCAATCTGCGCCGGGTCAAAGCGCTGCCTGGAGCCCAGTGACAGGCACAGGGTACGCCCATCCGGCTGCTGGCAATTAAATTGGATTTCATCAGCCACCACGTTCAGGCGGAAGTAGCGCTGGTAGTACTCGGTGAGTTCGAAGTGCTCCGGCGCCACTTCGGCCAGGCGCAACAGCCCGGTGCGCGAGTGTTCGCGGCTGGCGATGTAGAAGGGGTCGAGCAGGTACAGGCCGTTGAGGTAGTCCTGGAACAAATGATCCGGTGTGCCATCGGCGCCTGGGCATTCGGCGAATACCAGCGGGCGGTGTTCGCTGCTGAACAGCAATACCACCCAACTGTCGAACGGCACGTATTGGTCCAGCAGGCGGACAAGCTGGGTCCAGAAATTGGGCTGGTCCAGGGCGTCTATCATTTGCCCCACCGAACGGTGCCAGGCGATGTCTTGCAATGACATGGTCATTGTTCTACCCCTATCGGGTTACCCCCGCCGCGTGATTCCCTGGCCGGTTGCGCCTGCGCATACTGCGGCACGTACACAGAACAAGGAATACCCATGAAGGTCGAATTTGCCCAGTTGGCGGGCCGTGATAACGGTACAGCTTACAACCTTGAGCGGGCCTTGGCGGCGATCGCTGCAGCGGCTGCGGACACGCAACTGATCGTCTTCCCGGAAACCCACCTGATGGGCTTTCCCAGCGCCGAGACCGTCGCTGACATCGCTGAACCGCTGGACGGGCCTACCGTGCAGGCCGTGATCCAGGCCGCCCGCGCGCGCCATATCGCCGTGGTGATCGGCATGGCCGAAAGCGACGACGGCCAATTCTATAACACCACCTTGCTGATCACCCCCGAAGGCATCGCCCTGCGTTATCGCAAGACCCATCTGTGGGCCTCGGATCGCGGTGTATTCGCCCCAGGCGATCGCTACGCCACTTGCCTCTGGAACGGTGTGCGCGTCGGTCTGTTGATCTGCTACGACATTGAGTTCCCGGAAACCGCCCGAGCCAATGCGCAACTGGGCGCCGAATTGCTGATCGTCACCAACGGCAACATGGACCCGTACGGCCCCACGCACCGCACCGCGATCATGGCGCGCGCCCAGGAAAACCAGGCATTTGCGCTGATGGTCAACCGAGTGGAAGAGGGGGATGGCGGATTGTTGTTTGCCGGTGGCAGTGCGCTGGTGGACCCGTTTGGTACCTTGCTGTTTGAAGCCGGGCGCGACGAAGGGCAATTCACGGTCGAGCTGGATCTCGACCAATTGGCAGCGGCGCGCAAGGACTACCGCTACCTGGATGACCAGCGCTTGAAGTTGCCGGGTGAGGTGATCGAGCACACTGACGGCACGCGCGAACTGCTGATTCCTTAAGCCCGCTCACTACGATCGACATAAGAAAAACGACAACGGCTTCATCGACTTAAGTTCTGCCATAAATCTAATAATTTCGCGGAGAATCGCTCATGGCTCATTTGCAACGCACCCTGTCATTAGGGTCGGTGGTGCTGTTCGGCATCGCCTATATGACGCCGATCATTGTGCTCGGCACCTTCGGTATCCTGGCGCAATCCACTGCGGGTATGGTCCCTGCCGCTTATCTGGCAGCGCTTGTGGCGATGTTCTTCACCGCCATGAGTTACGGGCGCATGGCCTCGGCGTTTCCGGTCGCCGGTTCCGCCTACAGCTACGTGCGCAAAGCCATCAGCCCGAAACTGGGGTTTATCGCCGGCTGGGCAGTGCTGCTCGACTACCTGTTCCTGCCCATGGCGATCTGGCTGATCGGTGCGGCGTACCTCAACTCAGCGTTCCCAGCGCTGCCGCAGTGGATCTGGGTGTTGGCGTTTATCGGCATCACCAGCGCCATCAATATCGTCGGCCTCAAGCTGGCGAACGGCATCAATGCCTTGCTGATGCTGGTGCAGTTCCTGGTGTTGATTGCGTTTGTGGCGCTGTGCATCCACTACATCGGTGGTGATGCTAGCAAGCCTCTATGGACGACCGCTCCGTTCTTCAACGGCCAGATGCAACTTCCGCTGATCATGAGCGGCGCGGCCATCGCTTGCTATTCATTCCTGGGCTTTGACGCGGTCAGCACCCTCACCGAAGAAACCCGCGACCCGCGCCGCACCATCCCACGAGCGATCATGTTGATCACCCTGATTGGCGGGCTGATTTTCGTGGCGGTGTCCTACTTTGTGCAGATCGCGCACCCGTCTTTCGAATTCACCAATGTGGATTCGGCGGCGTATGAAATCGCGCGCAACATCGGTGGCGACTTGTTTGTGTCGATCTTCCTGATCGGCCTGATCGTTGGCCAGTTCGCCTCGGGGCTGTCGGCCCAGGCCAGTGGTTCGCGCTTGTTGTTTGCGATGGGCCGCGACGGCGTGTTGCCCAAGTCGTTCTTTGGCACCCTGCATGCGCGCTTTGGCACACCGGTCAACAGCATCCTGTTGTGCGCGGTGGTGGCGCTGCTGGCGTTGAAGCTGGACGTGACCACGTCCACATCGTTTATCAACTTCGGCGCCTTCCTGGCGTTCAGTCTGGTGAACCTGTCGGTGATCTTCCATTACTGGATCGGCGCCAAGCAACGGGGTGTGCGTGAGCTGATCCTGTTCCTGGTATTCCCGGCCATCGGCCTGCTGGCGGATTTATGGCTGATGGTCAGCCTCGATCACCTGGCGATTTACCTGGGCTTGGCGTGGTTGGCGATCGGGGTGGTTTACCTGGGCTTCCTCACCCGCGGTTTCTCTCGACAGCCACCGGAAATGGACTTCCAGGAAGCCGCATAGAAGCTGCAGGCCTATCCTTATTGCAATAGGTTCTCGTTTGGGTGCATGATTTGTGTTACTGTATAACGCATCAAAAGCACCCAGACGCCCCGGAGGCCTTATGAAAGCTGGTATCCATCCCGACTACCGCACCGTGCTGTTCCACGACACCGCCGCCGACGTGTTCTTCCTGATCGGCTCCACCGCCGACAGCGACCGCACCCATACCCATAGCGACGGCAACCCTTACCCCTACATCCCGCTGGACGTATCCAGCGCCTCGCACCCGATCTACACCGGGCAACAGCGCAAGACCCAGGTCGAAGGCCGGATTGCCGGGTTCAACAAGCGTTTTGCTTCGTTTGGTTCGCGCCCGAAAAACGCTGAAGCGTGAGGCATGTTGGTTTCACCTCGAAGGCTGCTCTGGTTTCTGGAGCGGCTTTTTTTATGCGTTGATGTCGGAAAGCTATCACCTTTTACGAAACCTACTAAACTGTTTAGTAATGGCCAGGAAGGCAGACCCCAACCTAAGGACCGCACACCGACGATCCGAGGTGTCTCATGGGAGAGTCAGTTACGTTCACCGATACCGACCGCGCCGTGGTGCTGTTGATTGATGCCCATCCGGAGGTTCTCCACAGACTCACGCACCTGTTGCGTCTGGAACCTTTCGACCTGCACAGCGCCACTTGCGCTGCCGAGGCTTTGGCCATCCTGGCCAGCCAACCCATCGACCTGGTGATGAGCGCCGCGCGCCTGCCGGACATGGACGGTGCTTCGCTGCTGGCTCATGTCCACCAGCGCTATCCCCACACCGTGCGCATTCTGCTGACAGGCGAGACCGACCTGACGCTGATCGTCAAAGCCATCAATGAAGGCGAGATCTACCGCTACCTGAGCAAACCCTGGAAAGATGAGGAGTTACTGCTGGCGCTGCGCCAATCCCTGGCCCACCAGCATTCCGAGCTTGAACGCCTGCGCCTCGAACAACTGATCCAGCAGCAGAACGATGAACTCAAGCAGCTCAACGCCACCCTGGAAAAACGTGTGGCCTCGCGTACCAGCGAGCTGCAACAGACCGCCGACATGCTCGACCTGGCCTACGAAGAACTCAAGCACAGCTACGCCACCGGCACGGAGGTGTTCTCGCTGTTGGCCAACCTGCGCCTGCCCCGCGCCAAGCAGACCAATCGGCAAATCATCGAACTGGTACGCACCTGGTGTGTGGCCCATGGTGTGGACGAGGCCAGCAACCGTGACCTGACCATGGCCGCCGCGCTTTACAACATCGGCAAGCTGAGCTGGAGCGACAGCATGATGGCTTCACCCTCGGACCTGCTGCACGGCAGCGACCGTGAACGCTATCGCGCCTACGCCACCCAGAGTGAATCACTGCTGATGACCCTGGACCCGATGAAGGATGCCGCGCGGTTGATCCGCCATCACCAGGAACGCTGGGACGGCAGCGGTTTCCCTGACCACCTCAAGGGTGAAGCGATTCCCGCCGGCTCGCGTCTGCTGAAACTTGCGGTGGATTTTATTGAGCTGCAAAAAGGTCTGATCCTGGAGCGGCAGATGAACAGCGACGAGGCGCTGCTGTACATCCGCAAATACGCTGGGCGGCTGTATGACCCGGTGATGGTCGAAGATTTTGTAATGGTCTGCGCCATCTACCTCAAAGACGTGACCTTGGGCGACCCCAGCGTCAAAGTCCTTGGCACCCGCGAGTTGGAGGAGGGAATGGTACTGGCGCGCAACCTCAATGCTGACAACGGCATGCTGTTGCTTAACGCCGGCAAGGTGTTGAACCTGCCGTTGGTGGACAAGTTGATTGCGTTCGAGGCCATGGAAGGCGCGCGCTACAGCTTGTTTATCAAGGAGCAAACTGCGCCCCCCGGCTGAGCGCGTTAAAGGATGTGGGAGCTGGCTTCAGTCAAACCGCTATCGCAGGCAAGCCAGCGCTCACATTGATTGCGGTGTGCCCGGGCGCATGTGATCCTTACGGCCTTTACCGCCAAGGAAGACTTTTCATGACCTCCACGATCCGCATCGCCGCTGCCCTCCTGATCGGCGCTGACGGCCAGACCCTGCTGGTGCGCAAGCGCGGCACCCAGGCCTTCATGCAACCCGGCGGCAAAATCGACGCTGGCGAGCAACCCGCCGAGGCCTTGGCCCGCGAGCTGCACGAAGAACTCAACCTGCGTATCGAGCCCAGTGCCGCCGTCTACCTCGGCACGTTTTCCGCACCCGCGGTCAACGAGCCGGGGTTCACCGTGGAAGCCGAGTTGTTCCAGGTGCAGATCGACGTTGTGGTAACCCCCGCCGCCGAAATCGAAGAGGTACGCTGGATTGACCCGGCCGGCGATGGCGGCCTGCAGTTGGCGCCCTTGACGCGCGATTTGATCCTGCCATTTTACCGCTCGTCGCTGAACGCATGATGGTTCGCACGCTGGGGACGCATCACGCCGAGGCCTATCGTGCATTGATGCTTGAGGCCTATGGCGCCTATCCCCAGGCGTTCACCTCCAGCGTGGCGGAGCGTGCCGCGATGCCGTTGAGCGGGTGGGAAAAACGCTTGAGCAGTCCGCTGGACCGGCTGCTCGGTGCTTTCGAAGGCGATGAACTGGCCGGCATTGTCGGCCTGGCGTTTGAAGCGCGAGAGAAAGCGCGGCACAAGGTGACGCTGTTCGGCATGTATGTGAACGCGGCCCACCAGCAAAAAGGCCTGGGCCGTCAGTTGGTCGAGGCGGCATTGGAAGAAGCGCGCAAACAGCCGTGCCTCAAGGTGATTCGACTGACCGTCACCGCCGGTAATGACGCGGCGTTTGCCTTGTACCAGCGCTGCGGTTTTATCCAATACGGCCTTGAGCCATTGGCGGTGCGCGTCGGCGTCGATTACTTCGACAAGATCCACATGTGGCGCGAACTGGAAGATCACTGATGTTCAATGTGGGGGGGGCTTGCCTGCTCCCACACTGGATCGTAGTGTTCTTAAGTCAGCGAACCGCACTCACCCCATCCAACGTTGAAAACGACGTGTCCTTGGCTGTCAGCAAAAAATCGCGCATATACGGTGCGTCCAGCATGTCCGCGCGAATCCCCGCGTACAGCGTCGCAAACAAGCCTTTCTCGCCCAGGCGCTTGGCCTTCACGTAACCGCGCGAGCTGTATTCATGCAGCGCCCAATGCGGCATGCCGCACACGCCACGTCCGCTGGCGACCAGTTGCATCATCATCACTGTCAGTTCCGAGGTGCGCACTTGGGCGGGTTCCACGTCGGCCGGTTCCAGGAAGCGGGTGAAGATGTCCAGCCGGTCGCGTTCCACCGGGTAGGTGATCAGCGTTTCGGTCAGCAGGTCTTCCGGCACGATGTACGCCTTGTTCGCCAGCGCATGCTGGTTGGCCACTGCCAGCATGGCTTCGTAGGTGAACAGCGGCACATAGGTGATGCCCGGCAGTTCCAGCGGGTCGGAGGTCACCACCAGGTCGAGGTCGCCGCGCGCCAGGGCCGGTAGCGGCGCGAAGGCGAAACCGGACGCCAGGTCCAGCTCGACTTCCGGCCAGGCATCGCGGAACTGGTCGATGGTCGGCATCAGCCACTGGAAGCAGCTGTGGCATTCAATCGCCATGTGCAAACGCCCGGCAGTGCCGCCGGCCAAGCGCGCGATGTCCCGCTCGGCGCCGCGCAGCAAGGGCAGGGTGGCGTCGGCCAGTTGCAACAGGCGCAAGCCGGCGCTGGTGAAACGCAGCGGCTTGGTCTTGCGCACGAACAATTGCATGCCCAGGCGCTCTTCCAGCTCTTTGAACTGGTGGGACAGTGCCGACTGCGTCAGGTGCAGGCGTTCGGCGGCTTCGACCAAGCTGTCAGCCTCGCGCAGGGCGTGCAGGGTTTTCAGGTGACGGATTTCGAGCACCGGAGACTCCATGAATAGAATTGATTTTTGATTTGAAGTGCTTGAATTCTATTCATGATTACGTGGCTCCACAACGCTGTCACCCCTCTACAGCGTCATATTTCCTTGAAATGCAGTATCGCAAACGGCTTACCGATGCTCCCGCGCCAGATCGGCGTGACCTGGTTGCTACCACTTCCTTGTGCCTGGATTTGCTGCCATTTCAGGCCCTGCCGGCGTTGGCTGGGAATCTTGAGGTGAGCTTTGACGAACGTGTCGAATTGCCTTGGCGTACTGCTTTCGTAGTGAAAGTGGGCGTACCACAGAACTTGCGGGGCCGCGCTACGCAGGTCGCGGACCTCGTATTCCTGCATAAAGTCCGGGCGACCGTCCTGGCGTTTGCCCAACGCTTCAATCGGACCTGTTTTGCGGATATCGACAATGGGATTGGCGTCCGTTCGTTGTGTCAGCAGGTAGTCGAGGTAGCCTTCGGTCGGGGTCTGGCTTTTACATATTTGCTCGATTCGTAACTGACGCCCCTGCTCAGTCAGCTCTGTGGCGGTGCGACGAAGTTCCGGGAGAATGCTGGCCTGAGGGTCAAGCGCCTCGATGTGACGTGCTTGCAGGTTCAAAGAGTCGGCTTCACTGGTCATCATGAACTCCAGATCGTTGGGGCTCATGCCCCGCCGAGCGTAGCCCTCAACGGTTGTCCGGTGGGCCGAGACACCCTCCAGGCGGTATCGGGCCGCTTGTAGCGTGGCCGGCAGGTCTCGCGCAGTCGGCTGCCAAGGCGTCGAGGGCAATGGGTTGGTCAAGTGAAACCTGCCATTGGGCGTTTGTTCCCAGATTTGCTCGTGACCACGTGGGCCGGTCATGGTGTACCGACGTGGCTGCCCGGCTGCCGACGGCGCGGTTTCGCCGATCAGCAATACATTGTCGACCGACTCGAACACCCTTCTGTTGCTGCCGCGCGGGGCGGGCGTCGATTGGTAGGTCAGTGCCTTTTCGGCCAAGCCCCGGATTTTTTCGATTTCCGTGTGCATCATTTCCACGTAAACATCATCGAAGTGCATCGGCGCGCTCGCTCGCCAACTGTTCAACTGCCGCCGATAGTTACCGTAGACCGCGATGCAGTAACGCAGGATTTGATTACGCTGGGCCGGGCCAGCTCCTGCTTCGAGCAGGTGCAGTTGCAAATAGAGTGCGCGGCTCAATGTATTCTCGGCATTGCGCAACGGGCCTTGCAGGTAGTGCCAGGAAACATCCTGTTCTGGGTGGCGACGAACAATCAGGTCCATCAATTCACCGGCTTTCATGTTCACCAGGTGGCGTTCGGAGAGTCCCCGGTTAATTGTTTCTGCAGCGTTGACCATGATTGTGCGGGAGGGGCCTTGCACCAGCGGCAGCCAGTGATTCATCTGTTCGATGGCAGTGTCCAGGCGCCTTAAGTACTCGTAGGTTTGCACGCGCAGGCGCCTGACCTGCGCGCGCTGGGCGGTCCGGGCGGCGAGTTGATCAAACGGCAGGCTGTTGAGGTGGGCGAGGGCGGCATTGGTTTCGTTACCCGTCTTGAAAAACAGTCCGAGACTAAACTTGACCTGGAACTGCGCGCAGTGAACAACGTCTTGCGCGGTATCGCCCCGTGCTTTTCTGAGCAGGCTGGCGCGGTTGCCCCGCACATGCGAACTGATGCGCACCAAGTCGGCGTCCATGACTTTCGCGAGTGCGATCAGTTCGTCCATGACCCGTTCAATATCGGAAATCACCGACAAGTCATTCGCGGCGTAACGTGGCAGCAGCACGTTGATCCGCTGTGCGAGCGCACCCATAGACTGCTCAGTGCTGGCGATACGGCCCATCAACCGCTGATGCTGGCGCCACGTGTGGTCAGTCCACCAGCGTGGCAGCCATTCGCGAATGGCGGCTGGCCACAAGGGGTCCATCTGGTCGGCCAGATGCCCGAGCAGGTTGCCGCCACCGGCCAGGCCACCGTCTACCAAAGTGCCATACAGGCCGCCATGGGTGTCCCACTGGCCACGCTCATTCAGGCCGATCGGCTGCTTGTAGGTTTTGCTGCGGGTGCCGCTCAAGCGCAGGGCGCGCAGGTGCTTGTCGTATTCCACCTGATAGGTAAGGCCCTGATGAAGGATAAAATCACCCTCAGCGTGGCGGTATACCTGGCGGTAAATGCCATTGGCCTGGGGCTGCAGATCGGCCAGTGACAGCGGTTTTTCATAGGCGTACCCCTCGAAGCGCAAGCGCGTAGCCGCAGGTTTTTGCCGTGGCAATGCGCTCCAGAACGGTTGCCGGTGCAGCGCTCGGGACGCCTGGCGAACGCGTGTGAGTTGGCGCGCGGCCCGGGCGCTGGCTTTAGGTGCGCCCATTGCTGGGGCTATGTCTAACAGCGCATACACCAGGGACTCGAATACCGCCACCAGTTCGGTGATCCCATGGAAGGGTTTGCCTTGGCGAAACGCGTCGACGGCGTTGTACAAACTGATAACCCCGTCGCCGAGGTTGACCGCAGTACCGATCACCGGTAGCACACCCAGCGCGATCTTGATCCCCTTGAACAAGGTGTCACTCTGCAACGCGTACTTTTGCAGCGTCAGGTCGGCATTCGAGCGCGAGTCATTGCGATGCGACTGGAGCAAGCGTCCCATGTAGGCATCCAACTGATGGGCGGCCAACGAGGTGGAGGTCGGCCAGGAGAGGCCCACGCCGATCATCGCGTCAAACCCCTGCTGATGGGCAAGCTGCAGCCGCGACAGATGCCCAGCGACCGCGCCCTCCAACGCACATCCGGCCACATAGCGGGCCATGCTGTCTTGCGCACACCGATCGAACAGCGCCTTGCGCGCCTGCTCTAGGTTGGCGTAGGGCCGCAGGCATTGACCATCCGGCACCTCAGGCAGGTAGAGCAGGGTCTGGCCACTGTTCTGCTCCTCGATAAACGTGATCCCGGACAAGGTGATCGTGCTGGCTCCGCCGGTGTCGCCAGTGCCGGCGCTCAGGTGCGCGGGCAGCAGGCGGATGCGCTTGCCCTCGACGTTCCACGCTTCGTTGCGGTCGGCGTCCGTGGCGATCTGCAACAGGCGCAGTGCCTGGGCGTCTATGAGGCCTTGCAAGTGCGCGCATTCGCCCTGCAGATGCAAGGTCAGGCGCCAGGGTTGCAGGAGGCATTCGCGACGGTATTGGGTGGCAAACAGGGACTCTTGGTCGTTGCCCTTGAACGTGTCGAGAATCAGGTTTTCGTACTTCTGCGCCAGGTTGAGGTCGCGTGCCAGCTTGAACAGGTACGCGTGGGTGAGGCCCGTCTTCAGGGTAGCGAGTTCAGTGGCATCGTCGGCGCGTACTGTGAGGGTCTTGAAGGCCATGCGCAGCCCGATGGCCTCGTCGATATTGCCCAGAGCCAGCGCCTCCAGTGTCATAGAACTGCGCTGGGCACTGGGCACGTTGACCACCTTCACCGGCGTACCCGGCGCCGCGCCACCGGTGGGCTCGCGACGTTGCTCGACCGAGTCCGGCAGCTCCAGTTGCACGCTGAAGCCTTGCTTGAGGGCGAAGTCCTTGCGCAGGCGCGCGTCGATCTGCCGCTTGAGATAGCCCTCGCGCTCAGGCAATGAGCGGGCGATCAATGCTTGAGCCTGCGCCAGGGCGTCAGGGAAAACCTCTATCAGGGTCTTGAGTCTTGAGTGCGCGCCGGGCGTTTGTTGCAGCCAGCTCGGCATCCGGGTAGCAAGGTGGCTGCTGTTGTTTTGCTCGATCAGTTGCATGAAGGCGGCGTCCCGCGCTTCGGCGGCGGGTACCAGCAGGGAGTCGAGGGTTCTCAGGCGCAGGTTTTCCAACGCGTTTTCCCGTTGCGACAGTAGGGGGTAGTTTGAGCGTATCGTCGCGGCCTCCGTGTCGAACGCCGTTTGCTGGCGACGCAGGCTGTCATTCAGAGGGTCTCCAGTGAGGGGGGTGTAGCTGACGGCCAGTGCCGTTTCGTCGGCTTGCAGGTGCAACAACGACTGTTCCAAATCCTGGCGTGAATTAAACCGTTGTAGCCCGCCGGCGGCGCCGGGCCAATAGAGCAGCACGCTGTGGCGTGCGTTGGCTGGGTCTGTCAACGCTTGCGCAGTGGTGATCAGAAAGGGCCCGATGAGTTCGGTGGTGCTGGCCGTCGTGCTGGAGGAGTCCAGTTGCCGGGTCAGCGACAGGTTCAAGGTGGCCGCAACCGGGCTAGTCGCCTCGCGGGCAACGGCGGGAGAGGTCAGCAGATTCTGCACCAGCGCGTGTTCGTCAGTGGTCAACTGGCCCAGGGTGTGCTGGATCAGCGCCTCGCTGAGCAGGCCACCGAGACGGGCGCTGTGCAATGCGGTGAAGTGAGTGTTGAGAGTGGGAACATCGAACACCCCCCTGGTCAACAAACCCCAGGCAGCAGTGGCAGCAGCGTCCTGATGCCCGTGTAAGGTGTCGAGTTGCTGTTTCAATGCCATCACCCTGGGGTGTTGCAAGTCCGCATTCTCGTCATTTCCCAGCCACTGCTCGATCGCCGCCAGTTGCTGCGTGATCATGCCTTGGCGTTCGCTGGCGGGGAGGTCAGCACTCAGCAGGCCGAATGTCGGCGTCGGTTGTGGCTCGTCGTGGATCAAGGTTGCCGGCAGCGCTGGAGCGGGTGCGAACAGCGCGTTGCTCTGGCGTTGCTGATCGCGTTCATCCGCCGTGATCAGCGCGCTGATACTGCCTTCGATCAGGTCGTACGCAGGCTCGCTGACCTGGGTGCTCTGATACTGGGCCTCGCCCAGTGAGGCCAGCCATTGGTTGATGCCCGTGTCCAGCGGCATGACGTGCACTTGGTAGTGGATCGAGGCCAGCGGATCGTTGACTTTGAACAGTGTTTGCTGATGGTCCAGCAACCAGCGCTCCAGATCGGTCCTGTTGCTGAACAATTGCCAGGCCGGGTCGTGGAACGGCAGGTACAACAACTGGTTGACCGGTGCGTCGCTGTCCAGCGTGACGACCCATGCGCCCGGCAACGCCAACTGCTCGCCGTTCGCGCGGGTGAGCCGCATTTGTTCGGTATACAAGTGCTGGCCGTCCAGCTCGACGGTGTGCGGATCGATCAGCACCTGCAGCACCTTGAATTGATCCGCGCGCTGTACGCGGCTGGCTTGGACAAATTGCGCGGACACCTCGAAGTGTGTCTTGTACAGCTGCGCCGCCCGTTCCCGCCGCGAGACGCCTGTGCCGGGCGCTCGGCTCATCCAGTAAGCGTTCCATCCCTCCAGCAAGGCTTGCTTGAGGTCCAGCACCCTGACCGACTCCAGCAGGCGCGTTGCCGACCAACTGGCGTAGCGATGTCCAGCGGGCAAGTTAACCACTTCACCGGCGCGCAGTGCGTCGGTCGATGCCTGGGGGTGGCCGAGAAAAAAACCGCAGGCTTCGGTCAGGTTGAAACGCGCTCTTGGCGCGGTGTCGGTGGGGAAGAAATGCAGGCTGACTCGATCGCTGTTCAGCTCCAGGCGTTGTTGCAGATACCAGCGAATTGAGGTCCGCACCGTCGGGGTTGCGGCCATCAGTGTAAGCATTTCCTCGCGACAGCGTTGCAGGCGCTGATGGGCCTGGCGCATCGCGTTCTCGTTGCTACCCAAGGCAGCGCTTGCCGAGTGCAGACGGGCAAATTCCGCGGGGGGATGCGCCGGGAGGATATCGAAGAGGGACGTTTTGGACATGGTGACGGGGCTCCAAAGGGCCGGGATTACCGGCAAACCCGTATTGAGCGCTTCACTCCCCAGGCTTTGGGGTTACATAGGTAGGTCACCGACCGTTGGGCGGCCTTCATTAAACTGTCATGGAAGTGTGGCAGCGCGCTTGAACAAACTTCATCAGACTCGCGTTCTACTGGGGTTCTGCGTTTCGGTGTATTTCATGCGCGTGTTGTTTTTACTGGCCGCTTTACTGTTCGGCCTGCCGTCTTTTGCGGCTTCTCGATGTGACGTCAATGTCCCGACCCAAACGGTCGACCTGGCTCAGGTGAGCATCGCTTACCAGAGCATCGGTCGTGCGTCCGACCCTGCCTTGTTGCTGGTGATGGGCCTGGGCGGGCAGTTGATCCACTGGCCGGACGAAGTGGTGGTCGCCCTGTGCCAACAGGGGTTCCGGGTGATCCGCTACGACAACCGTGACGTCGGCCTGTCGACCTGGCGACAGGCCCCGGCGGGCGCGAACCTGACCTTTGAGGTACTGCGCTACAAGCTCGGCTTGCCGGTGGCGGCGCCGTATACGCTGACCGACATGGCCGACGACGCCCTGGGCTTGATGAGCGCTTTGCAGGTCCAGCAATTCCATGTGCTGGGTGCGAGCATGGGCGGCATGATCGCCCAGCACCTGGCGGCCATGGCGCCGCAACGGGTCGAGAGCCTCACGTTGATCATGACCAGTTCTGGCGCCGAAGGCCTGCCAGCGCCGAATGCGGCGCTGGTGCAATTGTTATCACGGCGCAGTGCGCCCAATCGAGAAGTGGCGCTGGAGCAGCAGGCGGACCTGTTGGCGGCGCTGGGCAGCCCGAATGTGAAGGATGATCGCCAGGCGTTGCTGCATCAGGCGGCGCTGTCCTACGACAGAGCGTTCAACCCAGAAGGCGTGAAGCGCCAGATCATGGCGATCCTTGCCGAACCGAGCCGGGTGCCATTGCTCAACCAGTTGCGCGTGCCAACCCTGGTCGTGCATGGCACTGCCGACCCGCTGTTACCGGTGATGCACGGCGTGCACTTGGCGGCGCATATCCAGGGCAGCCAGTTGACGCTGATTCCTGGCTTGGCCCATCGTTTTCAAGAGGCGTTCAAGGCGCCATTGCTGGCGGCGGTGTTGCCGTACCTGCAAGCGCATCGTGAAGATGCCGCGCACTGGGCGCAGATTGACCCGGTCGCGCCTTCGAAGCTGCTGTGACATTGGTGTATCGTGCAACCTTTCCGGCACTGCTACTGCCACAAAGAACGCCAGCGAGGTTGCCTGCCATGAGTACTCCCCTGAAAATCGATTTCGTCAGCGACGTGTCCTGCCCCTGGTGCATCATCGGCCTGCGCGGGCTGACCGAAGCCCTCGACCAGCTTGGCGCCGAAGTACAGGCCGAGATCCATTTCCAGCCGTTCGAGCTGAACCCGAACATGCCCGCCGAGGGCCAGAACATCGTCGAGCACATCACCGAAAAATACGGCTCCACCGCCGAAGAGTCCCAGGCAAACCGTGCGCGAATCCGCGACATGGGGGCTGCGTTGGGCTTTGCTTTTCGCACGGATGGTCAGAGCCGTATCTACAACACCTTCGACGCCCACCGCCTGCTGCATTGGGCCGGGCTGGAAGGCTTGCAGTACAACCTCAAGGAAGCGCTGTTCAAGGCGTATTTCACTGACGGCCAGGACCCTTCCGATCATGCGACGCTGGCGATCATTGCAGAAAGCGTTGGCCTGGATATCAAACGTGCGGCTGAGATTCTCGCCTCCGATGAATACGCCGCCGATGTCCGCGAACAGGAACAGCTGTGGATCTCCCGTGGCGTGACCTCGGTGCCGACCATTGTGTTCAACGATCAGTACGCCGTCAGCGGTGGCCAGCCAGCCGAGGCATTTGTGGGCGCGATTCGGCAGATCATCAGCGAAGCCAAATCCTGAAACTGATCTAAAAAGTGGGAGCTGGCTTGCCTGCGATGACCATAGGTATCTACACAACTTTCCGCCCGATGCCCGAGCTCGGCTGAGCAGCGGTTGCTCTGGCTTTTGATCTGTTTTTGATTTTGATCTCAGGCGCCCCATCAACCACGCTGGCCGAACGCAGGCTT